>NZ_AYOY01000159.1 GCF_000508185.1 Sphingobium sp. C100
CCTTGCCGAACGCGCCGGAGAGGCCGTTGCCGGACCATGGCGTGCCGTGGCTGGTGACCAGCACGGTTTCGACACCGGGTTTGCGCTTGCGCGATTTCAGATCGTCCAGCAGCTGCTGGAGCGCGGGCAGGATCGGCATAACGACGCGGCGGCGTTTGCCCCGGCTCTTTTTGCGGGCGATGCGGCTGATGGCCACGTCACCGATTTCCGACCAGACAAGGCCGATCAGATCGGCGCGGCGCAGGCCTGTATGGGCGGCCAGTGCGGCGACGTCGCGCAGCGCCTGGTTCACCTTGTCATGGCTGTTCCAGGTGGCGAAGTCGTCATCGGTCCAGATGATCTCTGCGCGCTGGGCGCTGCGGTAGAGCGTGGGGATGCCGGCAGCGATGTTGACGGTCAGCTGGCCGCGCAGACGGCCGAATTCGAGCAGTCGCGCGAGCTGGGCGACCGCGATGTCGGCGGCACGTGGCGTTTGCGCCATGGCGTCGCGCCACTTCACCACCTGCGTCACCATGCGCGGGTCGCACCACAGGCGCAGCGGCACTTCCGTCCACTTGGCCTCGATCTTGTCGAGCGCCCTGCCCCATGTGTCGCGGGTCGAGGCTTCCAGTGATTTCCATTCCGGGCTGCTGCGATAGGATGTGGCGAGGCCGCCGATCGTGTTTTTGGGCACTGGCCTGGCCGCTTCCAGCGCGGCCGCTATCGCCTTCACATCATCCCGCGTGATGGTCGGCTTTTCACCGCCCTCGACCGTGCGGATGCGCGGGCCGCCGCGCCATGCGTAGATATAGTGGCGCACCGGCTTGCCCGGCTTGCGTGACGTGACGATGTGCACGCCCTCTACCCCAGTTTGCCGCTTTGCAGCCATTCCTCAAACTCATCCTTGGGCGCGGCGGCAGGAATCGCCGCGCGATCGAAAATGCGGATCGTGCCGTCCGGGCATATCTCAAGCCCGCCGGGGTTGATACCCATGGCCTCGGCCGCTTCCCGCGCATGACGGATCGCCACCTTGCCGGGATAATCGGCCTTTTGGCGCTGGCGCCGCCTGGGCATAGCGGCCGCGCTCATGCCGCCCTCGCCCGGTTAGCCGCGCGCACATGGCGGTTCACATAATAAGCGATGCCGGGGCGGCCGCTGACGGGCAGTTCGCGGCCATACCAGTCCAGCAGGTCGGCTATGCACCAATATTGTTCCCAGGCGGCCAGGAATGGCGCGGCTACGTCACCGAATCTGTCAGCCATGACGGCGATGGCCATGTCCTGCCGCCATGCTTCCCGCACGCTGCTGTCCGCCCGGTCGAAGGCGCGGCGCATCGCGCGTTCGGCGCGGCGGCGGCTTTCCTCCAGCGCGGCCAGCTTTTCCTCCAGCGTCGCCGGGGCGTCGTCGCGCCTGTCGAGCGTGACGACCCAGCGCCAGTCCGAAGCGATGGCCCGCCAGACGCGGATTTCCCGCTCCGCCTGATCGGCCGGGAGCTTGCCCGCCGCGATCAGCGCGGGATATTGCGCCTGGCGTCGTTCGACGGCGGCAGCGGCCTCCTGCGCCAGTGGGGCGTAGCGATCGAGGCCGGTCATGATCCCACCATGTCCCGGAACAAGATCGGTTCGATCGAGCCGTCGCCATTGACACGGTCGAGCCAAACCGCAGCGTTAGGTTCGTTGCCGTCCCATTTATCGGGATAGGTTTGCGCAGCGATCAGTTCGCGAATGCGCGCTTCCTCCTCATTATTGATGAGGTCGATCCGCGCCCGAAACTGGATGTCGAGGATCGTCGCCAGCGCTTGTTCGCGGGCGGTAAGCGTCAACGGCCCCATGCGTTGGGGGTTCTTGGCCAGACTGCCGTCCTTCAGCGTCTCAGCCCCGGCTTTTCGCAGGCGTTGGGCCGGCTCCCGCATCCAGCGATAGAGCGGCTTCAGTTCCTTGAGCGGTGCGAGGTGCGCCCACTCGGCCGTTCCGACCAAATAATCGAGCGCGGTGTCCCTTGCCGCCAGAGGGCAGCCGATGCAGCCGGTGCGGGCGTTGATTTCCTCCGCGTCGTCGCCGCCATAGGCGTCCGCCAGAATGCGCGTCGGCCAGCCCCCGAATTCGGGCTGCCCGGCATAGAATTTGAGCCAGTCCCAGACGATGCAGACCCGCCAGTGCAGTATCGGAGCGAGCGTCGCGATGCGGCCCCGCACGCCCCTGCTTTCGGGAAGGGCCTGCTGATACCAGCCCTGACCGCATTCCGCGCCATCCTTCGAACAGGACATTTCGATACGTCCGTCACGCACCGCGCTTTCGCCCTGCCTGACGCCCGTGATCATCAAGGCAGTGCCGGGCAAATCAGCTATGGCGGCGGCAAGAGCTTCGGCCATCGGCTCAACCTTGATCTGCCGCGTACACCAGCGAAGCGTGTTGTTGTTGGGCGGCGGTACGCCCCGGCCGAGAATGTATACCATGAAGCGCTTGTCGAGTGGCGCGCGCACGACGAAGACCTCGATCCAGTCGCGCTGACGCAGCAACGCCATCACCTGCTCAGCGGCGATCTGGATCGGCGGCAGTTCCTGTCGCGTGTCGGCATAGAAAACGAGCAATTTGGCTGGCCGTGGCAGTTCGCCCGCCTCGATCAAATGGATCATCAGGGTCAAGGTGGCCGTGCTGTCCTTACCGCCTGACCATGCAATGGCGACATGCGCATGGCGATCCCAGTAGGCGCGCAGGCTTTGCAACGTCAGCTCGATCGCTTCCTCGCTGACCATGCGGGCGCCGGCGGCGAAGAGGTTGTCGATCGCGGTCATGCGGCGACCCTTTCCGCTTCGGCGTTCAGGAGGCGGGCGTGGTTCATCGGTTGGCCGCCTCCAGCAAGACTTCGACGTGGCAATATTTCGTCGTGAGGGGGCACCAGCATTGGAGGTCATGGCCGCGCAGGCGGGGAAGCTCAGCGTCGAGGCGATTGCGCCAGTCGACCAGGGCGTTGATTTCCGGCTGGTTGAAACCGAGCCTTTCAAGGTCCGGAAGGGTCAGCTTGCGCTCGATCCAGCGGCGATAGAGCCGGACGGACCTGACGTGGCCGAAGCAATCGGCCCGGAAGGGGTTGCCCCGGATGGTGGGCCGCCCGCAATAGATGACGCCCTCGGGCGTCCGCGCGCCTCGCTTGCGGCTGCGTTGATGCCGTCGCGGTTTGCGTTGAGAGTTGATCGGGAGCGCGCAGCGCTCCCGATCCCTGATGCCAAAGGCCGCGTCCATCAGCCAGCGTCCAAGACCAGGACGGCCTTCAGGCACTCCACCATGCCGCGCGCGAGGCGCGTCATCCGCGCCCGACGAGTGGCGTCGGCGTCGGCGTCGGCGTAGGCGTCGGCGCCTGCGTCCCTAAGGATGGCCCGCCATTCTTCGACCGGGGCGCGGTCCCCGGCGAGGGCGCGCCGGTGCAGTGACTGGAGCTTGCGATGGGGTTCGGGGTCGCGCTTGCGTTCCTCACTGACCTCGATCGCCAGTGTCGTGACATGGTCCGCGTGCCAGCGATAAATGACATCGAACGGCACCTTGCCGCCAAGGCGCTTCAGTTCGGCATAGAATTCCAGACCCCACTGGCGGGCGTCGTCAAATTCCATCCGGTCGAAAAACCAGGGGACCATCTTCGCCAGCCAGCGCGGCATGACATCGGCGGGGCAAGCGGCCGGACCGTCAACCTCTTCCCCCAACACGCCGAGCGCGCAGGCGAGATTGCGGCCGTCCCGTTCCTCATGCCAATTGTCCTGGATCAGGCGATCTTCGTTGAACGCGGCTTCATAGCGCGCGAAAGCTTCCTCGGCCGTGGTGGCGAGCGTCATGGTCATTCTCCTTGCGGGGTGGTGGGGCCGTCGAGATAGCGCGTGACGGCGGCGTAGAATTGGGCTTCATCGTCGTCTTCCGGCCCGCCCTGCGCATCGATCGCGAGACGGATGGCGTCGGCCAGATTTTCGGCGACGGAAATGGCATAGGCGGTGCTGGCCATCTGGTTGCCCTCTCGGGCGAATTTCAGCAGTTCATAGACCGCCTCGATCGCGCGGGTGGCGGCGATCGTCGCCTTGGTCCGGCTCTCCACACCGGGGCCGACAACGGCCTCCAGCAGCATGGCGAGCGTATCGCGTTCGACCTGGCGCATCGTGCCCAACCCGACCTTATGGTCCAGGGCGGCGCGGGCATCCTCGATCGCATCGGCAACAGATCGTTCGAAGCTACTCACAGCGCCAGCCTCCGTTCGATCAGGTCGGCGGGCAGGCCGGTGATGCGCTCCAGCTCGGCGCGGAAGGCGTCGCGGGCGATGGACTGGTTTTCCAGTTCCTCGACATATTGGCCGACCGTCGTCGTATCGCCGGCGGTGCGCGCGGCGAGGCTGGCGACATGGCCCGACACCATTTCAAGGTGCAGGCCCGCCAGACCGAGAGAGGAGAGATGGGCGCTCATGCCGGATACACTCCGACCAGCGTGTCCTCGCCGCACAACTGACCATCGAGAAAATGCATTCCCGAAGTGCATGGGATGAACAGTTCGCCTGTGGGATCAACCTCGACGGTCAAGGTCGATCCAGCGGGGATACATGTGAAATCGCCATCGACTTCGACACGATCACCCGCTTTGAGCGATGAAAGGTGCGCATAGGCGCGACCGTTTTTGTCTGCGCCGCTCATGCCCAGATGGCCCAGGCGAAGAGCGCGACCGACAGCGTGAGCGCCAGGATCGACACGAGCATGTAGAGAAAGGCGGTGGCTTCCGCCTGCAAAGAGCGGTCAATCGCCGCCTGCTGCTCGGGTGAGAAATCGGAATAGGGCATGGGTGCCTCCCGTTGATGACGAGAGGCTGATTACGTTTTCCGTAATTAAACGTCAATACGGTTTTCGTAATTTCACTCAGGGATTGATGCCACCCTGGGATTATCCACAGGAAACAGGGTTTACCGGCTTGCTAGTCGTTCTTTTTTTGTTCCAGATTGAGCCGCTTGATTCGGAGGTCTCATGGAAGAAATTACGTGGTATCGCGCCCTGTGCTTCAACATGCCCGTAGGACCATGGCGCTCGTGCAGAGAGAGGGTGCGGCGCGATATGATCGCTCACGACCTTGGCAGTTATGATGAATGGGGAACTTTCTACGTCACGGTGCCGGGACAGATTGAGGTCCGGCGCGAACGGGTTCAGTCCAGAGCAGCCTGATCCGGCCTCATCGTGATCAGGATGACGCGGCCCACGATTTCATATTCCCGATCAGCAACAGGCACGACCACATGCTCTGGATTGTTAGAGCAAGGCACGAGGCGGGCAGGACGTTCGCGATATTGCTTGAAGGTGACATCGCCTTCACTGTTGCGCACAACGTACAGCCATTTATCGAACAGATCCCGATCTTCCGGGTCCACTATGATGGTCGCCCCGTTTTGCACAATCTTATCCATCGAATCGCCCGTCACCTTAAGCGCATAGGCTGAAATCGGCATACCTGGCTCAGGGGCAGGAATATATTGATGAGTCTTTCGGATCGCCTCTCTCCATGGTCCTGCCGGAACCTCTCCAAGGAGAGGAATAGAAGCTACCGGGAGCGCGTTAGGTGGGACGAATGGCCCGTCCCCTCCGCTTCCCGATAGACCCAGCCATTCTGCAAGCAACGACATTTCCTGCGACTGGATGCGGCGATCGCCCTTTAAAATCTCGCTTATGCGCGCCGGTGCGATCCTCAGATGCTCGGCAAGCCGTTTTTGCGGGAACTTTTTGGCGGCAATCTGCGCGCGCAATTCCGCGAGAAGTTGGTCATGGGTCAGCACCGCCAGACATTGCGAAAATCGTAAACCGGCGTCGATAACGAACATCGTAATTTTCCTCTTGCAAATTAATTACGGTTTTCGTAATTCGTGGCCATGGCTACTGCATCTGACATCATCGCCGCACTCGGAGGAACGAGTGCAGTCGCTCGCGAACTGGAGCTTTCACCCTCGACCGTATCGAGTTGGAAAGCCGGTGCCCGCATTCCGAAGTGGCGGATGCCAAGTATTCGGTCGCTTGCCGAACGGCAGGGCGTCGATCTGGAAACGGTTGCCGACACCAACACGCATACCGCCCCGACGGCCACCCCGTCATCCGGTAAAGGGGACGACTTTACCGCAGCGCAGCAAAGCGAGGCGGCGTGATGCGCGGTTCCCTGCGCACCCCAAAGGTTCAACTCGACCGCTCGCTCATCCGACCGGTCCAGGCCCAGCCCGTCAGCGAGGAGCACGACATGATCCGCGAGCGCATGAAAATCATACCCATGGGCGAACCGCTATCCATCAAGCCGAGCCGTTTCGCCTTCGTTCGGCGCATCGGTAGAACATTGTCGTTCAAGGCGCGCCGGATGGAAGGAGAGCGCGTCGCCCGCGCATCGGCCGTGCTTGCCGACCCGAACGCCTCCGCAGATGATCTGCGCGCTGCATTCCTGCGCGTGTCAGTGGCGCTGGAAGCAGAGATCGCCACGAGCATGGCGCTGAGCGTCGAACTTGCGGAGTTGCGACGTGAGATTCGTATGATCAATCAGCAGGGCGCTCAGTGATGGTCCTGATCGTGTATATGCCCTCATCCAGCAGGGCGGCGTCCACATTCAGTTCTTCCGACAGCAAATCCTGTCGCTGCGCCTCCACCCGGCGCAGGACGGCGTCGGTCAAGTCTGTTCCAAACCGATCCTGCAATTCCTGGAGGATCGCGATGCCCAAGTGGAAGCCGGTCACGGCCTCCACGTCGATACCGTTTGTAGGGTCTGCATCGCTCACATGCCATCTCCTTCGTGGTGAGTCTGCGCCCGCCACGATAGCCGAAAGGGGCGCGGCGGCAAGTTCCGGTCTGAATAACCGTTGCCGCGCCCCTGGAGGGCCAGCGTGATGGGGCGGACCGCCACCCTCTCCCCCGACCAGCAGGCGCTGAAAGCCGCGTTCAAGGCGCTGGCCAAGGCGTTTGGCGGGCAAGCCGCCGTGGAGGCCGAGACAGGCATCCGGCAGCAGGAGGTCAGCGATTATGGCCTGCCCAACGTTGCGCGCTTCGCGCCGATCGACCTGATCGACCATCTGGAGGATTGCACCCATGGCACGGCGGGCTGGCCGCATGTCACCAGCTGGCTGTGCCGGCGGCGCGGCGGCGTGTTCGTGCCGTTGCCGCTGGGCCGTGATGACGCCGACGGGATGATGCGCACGGTCGCCGAAATGGCGGCCGAGTTCGGCGACGTGTCGCGCGCGGTCGCCGATGCGGTGTGCCCGCACGGCCCGGACGGTGAGGAAGTCAATCCGACCGAGGCGCGGCGCGCGCTCGACGCGCTGGACGATCTGGACCGGGTTTCGGCCCAGCTTCGCCTGAAACTGGCCGCAAAAATCAAGGGAGAGTGCGCATGATCGACTTGTCCGGTTTTCGTCCGTTCAGCCTTGCGGCGTTCGACCGCGCGCTGACGCCCGGCATCTACGGACCCGCGCAGCTGATCACCGCCTGCCAGGTCAAGCAGATGGGGTTCGTCGATGCGCACGAGCCGAGCGCTGGCGCCTGGGCGCTGGCGTCCTGGCTGCTGGACCATCGCGACGGCATCGAGGGTGCGGCGCGGGCGGGCAGTCATCCACTGAACAGCGGGTCGCTGATCGAGCGCATATTGGCGGGCGACGTGGTGCCCGAAGAGACGTTCGCCACCGCCATCGCCGCCATGACGGACGGCGCGGTGCTGCCCGACATGTTCGCGCGGCCCATGCGCATGGCGCGCAGCGAGGAGACACCGGACGCGGCGGGCGGTGCGCCCCTATCCGCCGACGCGGACGGGAAGGCGCCGGAGGCGGGGGCGGTTTCCCCCTGTTCGTCCCCGGTTCCGGCGCCTTCACTCCCCCGCGCGCTGCCGGAAACTGATCGGTGCGCCTCTGCGAACACGCTGCCGGAAGTCGATCCTTGCGCCTCTGCGAACACGCTGCCGGAAGTCGATCCTTGCGCCTCTGCGAACACGCTGCCGGAAGTCGATCCTTGCGCCTCTGCGAACACGCTGCCGGAAGTCGATCCTTGCGCCTCTGCGAACACGCTGCCGGAAGTCGATCCTTGCGCCTCTGCGAACACGCTGCCGGAAGTCGATCCTTGCGCCTCTGCGAACACGCTGCCGGAAGTCGATCCTTGCGCCTCTGCGAACACGCTGCCGGAAGTCGATCCTTGCGCCTCTGCGAACACGCTGCCGGAAGTCGATCCTTGCGCCTCTGCGAACACGCTGCCGGAAGTCGATCCTTGCGCCTCTGCGAACACGCTGCCGGAAGTCGATCCTTGCGCCTCTGCGAACACGCTGCCGGAAGTCGATCCTTGCGCCTCTGCGAACACGCTGCCGGAAGTCGATCCTTGCGCCTCTGCGAACACGCTGCCGGAAGTCGATCCTTGCGCCTCTGCGAACACGCTGCCGGCGATGGGGGGGCTGGGCGGAGCGTTGCCGCCGGGTCGGCTGTTCCACCCGATCGCCGACAGCCGCTTTACCGATGGGTTCGTCCTGACCGGATGCGGCATAGCGCTGAACCTGGACGAAAGCACGGCAGCGGCGATGCGCGCCGCGATCGACGCAGGGCTGGACCATCTGCGCGCGCGGCGCGGCGGCGCGGCGAAGGCTGGCGACACCATGCGGAAGGTGGCGGCATGATCGCGCACAAGAGCCTGGTCATCAGCTGGCTGAAGAGCGCGAAGGCGGGCGAGACGATCGTCTATGCCCGCGCAACCTTCCTGCCGGTCCGGTCCGAAGTGGCGGCGCTGCTGCGCAAGGCGGCCGATGACGGCCATGTCGTGCTGTATCGCCAGCGGCGCATGGCCGGTCCGGGGGAAGAGAATTTCCGCTATGTCGCCAAGCGCACGGCCAGGCCGCTGCCGGGGCAGACATTTCTGGTGAAGGGGGTCAAGCCCCTGCCCGATCGTGCCGAGCGCAAGCCGCAGGACCAGCGCATCGAGGCGCGGGCGGCGCTGCAACGCGAGATCGCGCCGCAGGTGCGGGCGATGCTGGCCGAAGGGATGCGCAACGGCGCCGCCATCGCCCGCGAACTGGGCCTCTACAGCGCCGAGCCGGTGCATCATCTGATGCGGAGACTGGCGGCGTGAGCGACGGCACCAAGATCGAGTGGACCGACGCAACTGTGAACGCCATCAACGGCTGCACCGTCCTCTCGCCGGGCTGCACAAACTGCTATGCTATGCGGCTCGCCGGCACGCGGCTGAAGAACCATCCGACCCGCAAGGGCCTGACACGGGACAGCAAGGCCGGCCCGGTCTGGACGGGCGAGGTGCGGCTGAACGAAGAGCAACTGCTGCAACCGCTCCGGTGGAAACGTCCGCGGCGCATCTTCTGGAACGCGCATGGCGACATCTTCCATCCGGCCGTGCCTGACGCATGGATCGACCGCTGCTTCGCGGTCATGGCGTTGACCCCGCATCATATTCACCAGGTGCTGACCAAGCGTGCCGATCGGATGCGGGCGTTTGTTGCTAGCCTTGGGACTGTTGTGGAACGGGTGTTCTCTCCGCCTCACCACTGGCCTTCGTTGGCCGAACCTCATGCAGGTTTCTTCGTGATACTTGCCCCAACGGGATTACCGGCCCGGCTCGAATGGCCCCTCCCCAATGTCTGGCTGGGTGTGTCGGCCGAGGACCAGACCCGCGCCGACGGACGCATTCCCGACCTGCTGGCGACACCGGCCGCCGTGCGCTGGCTGTCCTGCGAACCGTTGCTGGGGCGGGTAGATATCGGCAAATGGATGCCGGGCAGCTATGAATGTGCCGAAGAATGTGGATGGCGGTCGTCGTCCGCGCCTGATGATGAAGTATGTCATCATTGCGGGTGGATTGGCACGAATGCCGGCGAGTTTTGCAACAAATGTGGCCATCAAGATTTCGGACATGTTTGCCCTCGGTGCGAAGCCAACGCTGTTCATCAGCATCCCGATACTCCTAATCTCGACTGGGTCGTTGTTGGCGGCGAAAGCGGCCCCGGCAGCCGACCGATGCATGATAGCTGGGCACGTAGCCTGCGCGACCAGTGCACCGATGCCGGCGCGCCGTTCTTCTTCAAACAATGGGGTCAATGGCTCCCATCAGGCCAGATGACAGCCGATGGCAAGGTCTGGGCGACTGGCTGCGGACATCCTCTACATGCCGTCAAGTCCATGACGGGACGCTATCTCGACGGCAATCTGCATGACGCCATGCCGCAGGTGCCGGCGTGAGGCACAATAGCGCCTTGAAGGCCAGCACGGCCGCGCAGCCGCTCGACTATCTCGACTTCATCCGGGCCAAGATCATCACCCTGCCGCCGCTGGGACTGCCCATCGCGGCCAATGATGTGCATCCGACGTTGAAACCGCATCAGCAGATGCTGGTGCGATGGGCCGTCGAGGGCGGCCGTCGCGCGATCTTTGCCGCGTTCGGGTTGGGCAAGTCGCTGATGCAGCTGGAGATCATGCGACAGCTTGGCCAGCAGCTGGGCGGGCGACAACTGATCGTCGTGCCGTTGACCGTGCTGATCGAGTTCAAGCGCGATGCCGCCCTGCTGGGCCTTGATCCGATCTTCATCCGCAGCACGGCCGATATGGCGCTGCACGCCGACCGGCCTGGCGGCGCGCTATACCTGACCAACTATGAATCTGTCCGCGATGGCAAGATCGACCTGACCCTGTTCAATGCCGCATCTCTGGATGAAGCATCCTGCCTGCGCGGGTTCGGCGGGACCAAGACGTTCCGCGAGTTCATGCGCCTGTTCGACGGGATGCAATATAAGTTCGTGGCCACGGCCACGCCATCGCCCAACGACTATATTGAGCTGCTGGCCTATGCCGCCTTCCTGGAGATCATGGACGTCGGGCAGGCGAAGACCCGGTTTTTCCGGCGCAACAGCGAGAAGGCCGACGAGTTGACCATCCATCCCCACAAGGAGGATGAATTCTGGTTGTGGGTCAATAGCTGGGCCGCCTTCGTGCAGCGGCCGAGCGACCTGGGCTTTTCCGATGCGGGCTATGAACTGCCCGAGATCGACGTGCGATGGCATGAAGTTCCATCGGACCATAGCGACGCCGGCGCTGACAAGGGCGGCCAGGGTTTGCTGCTGAAGAAGGATGCGATCGGCATTGTCGATGCGTCGCGGGAGAAACGCGAAAGCCTGGACGCGCGCATCACCAAGATGATGGCGTTGCGGGCCGAAGACCCGCATGCGCATCGCATCATCTGGCACGATCTGGAGCGCGAGCGCGAGGCGATAGAGCGGGCCATCCCCAATGTCGCCTCCATCTACGGCGCGCAGCCGCTGGACGAGCGCGAGCGGCGCATCATCGCTTTTTCCGATGGCGAGGTTCAGGAGCTGGCGGCCAAGCCAGTGCTTGCCGGCAGCGGCTGTAATTTCCAGCGCCATTGCTGGTGGGCGATCTTCCTGGGCATCGGGTTCAAGTTCAACGACTTCATCCAGGCCATTCACCGCATCCAGCGCTTCCTGCAAACCCACCAGGTGCGCATCGACCTGATCTATTCAGAGGCGGAGCGCGCGGTGCGGCGCGTGCTGGAAGGCAAATGGGCGCGGCACAAGGCGATGGTCGCGCGCATGAGCGAGATCATCCGCACCTATGGCCTGGGCCTGACCGGCGCGCGCGACGTGCTGGCCCGGACGGTGACAGCCAAGCCCGCGTTCGAATGCGCCGAGGGGCCAGACTGGACAGTGTGGGAAGGCGACACCGTCATCCAGACCGCGCAGATGGGCAGCGACAGCGTCGGCCTGATCGTCACCAGCGTGCCGTTCGGGACGCAGTATGAATATTCGCCGAGCTATAATGATTTCGGCCATACCGACGACAGCGATCATTTCTTCGCGCAGATGGACTATCTGACGCCTGAATTGCTGCGGGTGTTGCAGCCGGGCCGCCGTCTGGCCGTGCATGTGAAGGACCGTGTCGTGCCCAGCGGCATGACCGGCCTGGGCTTCCGCACGATCGAGCCCTTCCATGCGCGCTGCATCGACCATTATCGCCGGCATGGCTTCGCCTATCTGGGCATGGTGACGATCGTCACCGACGTGGTGCGGGAGAATGCCGGCACCTATCGCCTGGGCTGGACGGAGCAGTGCAAGGATGCGTCGGGCATGGGCGTGGGCCTGCCTGAATATCTGCTGCTGTTCCGCAAGCCGCCGACCGATCGAAGCAATGGCTATGCCGACACGCCGGTGACGAAGGGCAAGCCGATGGTCGAATATGTCGACGACGAGGATGGGCCGATCGAGCCAGAGCCATGGGATGATGGCGCGGTCAAGGCCATGAAGGCGCGTCCCGTGCCCGGCACCGGCTATTCTCGCGCGCGCTGGCAGACCGACGCGGCGGGTTATTGGCGGTCGAGCGGCAACCGCACGCTGCTTCCCGAGGATCTGGCGGGACTGCCCTGGGACAGCGTCTATCAGCGCGTGCGCGCGTGGAGCTGGGCCACGGTCTATAATCATGAGGGGCATGTCGCGCTGATGGAAGCGGCAGAGGCCCGCTGGTCGCTGCCTACCGATTTCGCGCTGATGCCGGTGCAGAGCTGGCATCCCGAGGTGTGGACCGACGTCGCCCGCATGTATGGCGCGAACACGATGCAGTCCGCCAAGGGGCGCGAACAGCATCTGTGCCCCCTGCCATTCGACATCGTCGATCGCGCGATCAAGGGATGGAGCAACCCCGGCGACCTCATCTACGACCCGTTTGGCGGCCTGATGACGGTGCCGCTGCGCGCGGTAAAACATGGGCGACGCGGCGCGGCGAGCGAGCTTAATCCGGGCTATTTCGCCGACGGCGTCAGCCTGTTGCGTGAGCAGGATGCCGGGAGAGCCACGGGCGACCTGTTCAGCCTGCTCGACATGGGCGAGGCGGCATGAACGCGCGCGCCGTGCGCTGCAATTGCGGGCGAATGCCGGGACTGCGGTCGCGGATATTGGACGGCGACAGCGTTTCGACCTGGGTCGAGTGCCCCGGTTGCCGCCGCGCCGGCGCGGAAGCGATCGACAGCGCGCGGGACGACGGCGCGGCAATCGCCCACTGGAATGATGGCAAGGGGAGGAACTGGTGAAAGCGCTATCACTTTGGCAACCATGGGCATCGGCCATCGCACTGGGTCACAAGCGCATAGAGACGCGGCATTGGTCCACTGGCTATCGCGGTCTGATCGCCATCCATGCAGCGAAGCGGTGGACAGCGGATGAACGTGATTTTGCTTCGGTCGAGCATACGCTCGGGCGATTGCCAGCGAAGCTTCCGCTTGGCGCTGTGGTCGCGACCGCCATGCTGGTGTCCATCAGGCGGTCGGAGGATCTGGTCGATACGATCGGCCCGATCGAGCGACTATATGGAAATTATGCGCCGAAAGATGTCCGCCCCCTTCCGGTTCCTTTCCCATGTATCGGTCGGCAAGGCCTGTTCGAAATCGATATGCCGGATGATGTCTACGCCGTCATTCAGCAATCCGCACAGGGGGCGCTGCTATGACCGCCTGCATCAACAAAACCATGCTCTGCGGCTTTCTGGGCGAGGATCCGCGCAGCGCCGACCTGCCCGGCGGCGGATCGGTCGTATCGCTGCGCCTGGCCACGACCGAATTTTGGAAGACGGCCGATAATCAGCGCAAGTCCGCGACCGAATGGCACAATGTCGCGATCTTCAACGAGGCGCTGGGGAAGCTGGCCATGTCCTATCTGCGCAAGGGCAGCGCCGTCTATGTCGAGGGGCAGTTGCGGCACCGCAAATATACCGATCGCCAGGGCGTGGAGCGCCGGATCGCGGAGATCGTGCTGCCCAAGGGGCGCGGCGAGCTGAAGCTGATGGACACGCGCCAGGACGATGCCGCGCGCCGCGAGGATAGCGGCCGGGATCGCGCGGCGGGCGGCAGCGGCGACGACCTGGACGATCATGTGCCATTCTGACGCCCGCGCGGGCCGACGGCGCCCGTCCTGACGCCAGCATCCTGAAGACCGATTGACCGGGGCGGACATCGCCGCCGCCGGGGGGAATTTTACGACTGTGAGCCAATCCGCACCGATATTGTCACCGCTGGGCCAGGCCGCGCTGAGCTATGCCCGGCGCGGGTGGCCGGTGTTTCCGTGCCGCGAGCGGGACTTCGATCTGACGAAGGGCAATGGCGAGACTATCACGCTGAAGGCCAAGGCCCCCTATGGCGGGTCAGGCGTCAAGGATGCGACGCGCGACGAAGAGGTCATCAAGGCGTGGTGGCGACGCTGGCCCGACGCGATGATCGGGCTGGCGATGGGCCATAATGGCCTGTTCGCGCTGGATTTCGACCCGCGCACCGACGATGAGACGGGCGAGGTTTTCACGCTGGAGACGCTGAAAGCCGCGTTGGTCGAGCAGATGGGGTGCGACCTGCCCCGCAGCCTGACCGCCATGACGCAGAGCGATGGGGTGCATGTCTATCTGTTGCAGCCGCAGGACGGCGGCGAGCCGATCCGCAATCGCGGCAACCTGCCCCGGCATGTCGATGTGCGCGGCCTGGGCGGCTATGTCATCGCGCCGCCCTCGATCCTCTATCGCGCGGATGGGAGCGAAGGCCGCTATAGCTGGCTGTCGAACCGGCATGACGATCCGGCCGAGGCGCCGGCGGCGCTGGTCGAGATTTTGCGGTCGCGCGCCAGGAAGACGCGGGCCGACACCGATCGGCCGCCAGCGCGATCATCCGGCGCGGCCGAGCCGGTGGCCCCGTCCGGCAAGCCCGCCGATGTCGGCCAGGCCGAATATGACGCCATCCGCAAATATGGGCTTTCGGCGCTGGATGCCGAATGCCGGGCCGTGCGATCGGCCAAGACGGGATCGCGCAACGACCAGCTGAACGAAAGCGCGCTGAAAATCGCGTCGCTGACCGTATCGACGCCCTTCCCCGCGCTGGACGCCCGTTTCGCCCGATCGGCGATCGAGGCGGCCGCGCGCGACAATCCCGGCGACGATGACGATCGCCAGCTCGACGCCACGATCAACAGCGGATGGACCGCCGGGGAGGATACGCCCCGCGACCTGACCGACATCGCGACGCGCGCGCGCCAGCGCGCGGCGCGGCCGCATCGTTCCCCCCGCTCTTCCGCCTCCGCTCCTCCCCCTTCGACTGATTATGGCGAGCCAAGCTCCCAAGCGGGAGGGGAAGGCGGCATAGCCTGTGCAAAGGGGGCGGGGGCGGCCGCAGATGAGGCTGTGACGCTGGAATGCGCGCGCTACCCGATGACGGACCTGGGCAATCTGGAGCGCTTCATGGCGCGTTGCGGCCATGATTTCCTGTGTGTGGCGGCGTGGGCGGAAAGCAGTTCGTCGCCCGGCTATATCGCGTGGGACGGCACCCGCTGGAACCGGAGCATGGCCGACGCCCTGTTCGGCATCGCCGCGCAGAAGATGGTGCGCAGCATCCAGGACGAAGCCGATCTGATCCGCGCGAGCGGCGTGCCCTTCCCGCCCGAAGAGGGCGATATTCCCGAGCATGAGGATGATCGCCCGGAAGACGCCGAGGACGAAGCGGCGCAGAGCGACCCCGGCTGGGCGGAGAAACAGTTCATCAAGGCCGAAGAGAAGCGACAGGCCCGGCGCAGCGCCATGTGGTATCTGCAACGCAGCCTTGCCCGCAAGAATCGGCACGACGGGCCGCGTCACGACTATATCGTCCAGGTCAAGAGCAATGGTGACATCGTCCTCTTTTCCGACAAGCTGGCCGCATGGGGCCGCACGTCGGAGAGCAGCGGCCATATCGAGTGCCTGCGCAAGCTGGCGCCGCCGCGCCTGTCGGCCCGGCCGGAGGAGTTCGACGCCGATCCGCTGGCGCTGAACGTCCAGAACGGGACGCTGGTGTTCCATCGGCCAGACGTCGGCCCGGATGGTCGGAACCTGCCTGCGCGCGTCGAGCTGCGCGAGCATCGGCGCGACGACAGGATTACCAAGATCGCACGGGCGGCCTATGAACCCGGCGCGCCCTGCCCGCAATTTGACGGCTTTCTGACGCAGGTGCAGCCGGCGGCCGATATGCGCGAATGGCTGATGCGCTGGTCGGGCTATAATGCGCTGGGCATCGCCGACGCGCAGGTGATGGCGCTGTTCTATGGCGAAGGTTCGAACGGCAAGGGCGTATGGGTGCAGACCCATGCCCATATACTGGGCGACTATGCCTGGGCGACCGGCATCGAGACGTTCATGGACAGCGGCTTCAAGCGCAATGGTGGCGGCCCTTCGCCCCATCTGGCCGCTCTGGCCGGGCGGCGCATGGTCTATGCCAACGAACCGGAGGATAACAGCAAGTTTTCCGACGGGCTGGTCAAATCGCTGACGTCCGACGAGCCGATCGGCGGCGTGCGCGAGCTTTATGGTCCGGCCTTCGAATTGCTGATCACCTTCACCAACACGGTGATGGCGAACAACCTGCCCCGGATCGGCACCGATTTCGGCATCCGGCGGCGTATGCAGGTGGTCCCATGGACCATCATCATCGCCAAGGAAGATCAGGATCCGTTGCTCAAGGCGAAATTGCGCGCCGAAATGTCGGGCATCCTCAACCGGATGATCGAAGGCGCGCTCGCCTATCTGACCGACGGGCTGACCATGCCCGACGCCATGGTCGAGGCGACGCAGGCCTATCATGAGGATAACGACCTGCTGGGCCAGTTCCTGACCAAATGCGTCGCCCGCGAGCCGGGCAGCACGGTCGGATCGACGCCGCTGCACGATTTGTTCGTGGCCTGGCAGACATGGTCGGAGAACCTGCCGCAAAACGGAAATTCTTGGTCCAAGAAGAAGCTGCGCGCCGAAATGGAGCGCAAGAGCTTCAAGATCGCCAAGTCCAGTTCGATGAAATGGCATGACATCGTGCTGCGATATGATCCGATCGACTTTGTGGAGGATGGCAAGACGGTTCAGCGCGACCTGCCGCCGCCCCGGCATCCCGACATGCCCAGCGCCGGCGCGCCGCTTGGTGCGCCAGCGTCGCCGCCGGTGGCCGAGGCGCCCCCCGTTCCCCCCTCGCCGCTGCCGCCGACGACGTTTGACGATGATGATTTGCCGCCCTGATCCTCCCTCACTCCCTCCGCTGGGAGGATGGGCCTAGCCCGTTTTCCGCAGATTTCCGCAGCTTTGGGAGCTTCGGGGAGCTTGGGAGGGAAAATGCTCAAAGTCCACGGATGCGCGCACGCACGCGCGTGACACATGCGCGCAGGCGCGCGCGAACTTTACAGGATATTCCTCCCATGCTCCCATCTGACAACGATCCTATTGATATTATTACTGTTCTTCCTCCCATATCTCCCTCCCAAGAGAGGGAGGAAGGGAGGATGTATAGTTTTGCCGATGTGGAAGAGCGCCTGATCGAAGCGATGCTGGTGATGCGGCGGCTGTCCGACCGGGAAGCGGGCTGGTTGCGGGTGAAGGCCAGTTGGCCCGACATCGTGCGGGAGCGGGAAGCGGGCGATTATGATGCGCGCGGCTACCTGGGCAACAGCAGCGACATTCCGATCAAGCCCCTGCCCGCCACACGCCGCGACGTCGATCAGATGGAGCAGGCGTTCGGATGGGTGATGGCGGCGCGGCCCGAGGACCGGCGGCTGATCGCGCTGGCCATCGGGGCGCTGGCGCGGGGCGACAAGCAGGTGCCGTGGATGCGCCTGCGCAAGCCGATGGGCATCAAGCTGGGCGCCAACGGCCTGCGAATGCGGTATGGGCGGGCCATGCATCTGGTGACGAAAGCCGCAAACGCGCAGAAAAGCGCGGAGTTGGCATGTCAAACGCTATAAGTTGAGGTCGGCAAATTATGTTTGTGCGCATCTCGGGCCATTTCAGCCTATAGATATCTACGCTTGGGGCAGGCCTGTAGGTTGGTCGCGGCATCCACTCCTCACCTTGCAGCGCCCCGCCTGGCCCCTTGCCCGGCGGGGCGTTGCCGTTTCAGGACATGCGCATGGGCAGGCTCAAGGCGATCGGCTCGCGCGTCGGATCGATGCCTTCGAAGGTGAAGGCCGCGCCCAAGGGTGTCGAGCGGTTCTACTCTTCGGCCGCGTGGCGCGACCTGGTGCGGGACCGTAAGCGGGACGCTGACTATGCGTTGGCGCGGCAGCGGGCCAAGCCGGGTGAGCGAATGATCCTCGACCACAAGGTCGAGCGCAAGGATGGCGGCGCGGACCTTGATCCCGCCAACACCGAATGGCTCACCTTCAGCGAGCACCAGGCGAAGACCGCGAAGGCGCGGGCGGCGCGGGCGCGGGGCGAGACATGGGGCAAGGGTCGATGACCGGCGCGCCCTCTCGCTACTCTATCGAAGACCGCGACTACGACCCTGCGCTTGGCTGCCGTCTACACATCGAGCTGAACGGGATCAGGCAGGATAAAGTCATTGCCTATGATGCCGAAGCGGGCTGGGTGGACAGACACGAGGTCGATGCTGCGGGCCTTCCAGTCATCGACCGGACCCGCGAGACGATCTCGGTCGAGCGGGTGACCGGCCTCGTGGCCGTGACGCTGCTGCCGGAGGGGGGCGGGTCAAAAGTCTAGGACGGTGGTCGCCCCTGCACCGCTGGTCCTCCCACGTAGGGATTTTTTATGTCGGATTGGGATTTTGACCTGTTGGGAGACCCAATCCCGGAGGGGCATGGGCGTCGTGGGCGGCCGCCACACATGCCAACGGATGAAAATAGACGTAAAGTCATGCTGTTAGCAGCGTTCGACAAGAACGAAGAGCAGATTGCGGCTGCCCTTTCGATCACACCGCCGACTTTGCGGAAACATTATTTTCGGGAGCTGCGCGCGCGGCTTGAAGCGCGCCACCGGCTGGAGGGCAAGCTGCTGGCCGCGCTGGCCAAGGAGGTGGATGCCGGCAACGTGTCGGCGATGGACAAGCTGTTCAAACGGCTCGACCGTCAAGACCTTGCGACCGGCGCCACATCGCAGCCAACGCGCCAGGCAAAGCCGCCCAAGAAGGGGAAAAAGGAAGCAGCCGTCGAGGCGGCGCACACGGCTCATGAGGGCAGCCCATGGGGCAACCTGCTGCGGCACTGACATGGAATTTCGCCTGCCCAGATTGGGCAGAGCGATTGAAGGCGGGACGATCGCTGCTGCCGCCCCTGCCACTCAACGACAATGAGGCCGATCGCGCCGTTGCGATCTTCAACAACCTGCGGTTGCCGGACGTGCCTGGACAGCCGCTGATGGAGGACGCGGCCGGGGAATGGGGCCGCGACATCGTGCGGGCGATCTTCGGTTCCATGGTCGATGGCGAGCGCCAGGTGCGCGAGGTCATGGCCTTGGTTCCGAAAAAGAACGCGAAGACGACAAACGGCGCGGCGATCGGCGTGACGGCGCTGCTGATGAACGAACGGCCGCGCGCCGAATTTGTGCTGGTCGGGCCAACGCAAGAGATTGCCGACACTGCGTTTCAGCAAGCGTCGGGCATGATCGATGCCGACCCGTATCTTAAACAGCGCTTCCACGTCGCGGATCATCGCAAGGCGATTTACGACCGGGTTCTGAAGGCGACGCTCAAGATCAAGACCTTCGACATGAAGGTTGCGACCGGGTCGAAGCCCGTGATGGTGCTGATCGACGAGCTGCACCTGATGGGCTCCATCAGCTACGCTGCTCGCGTGATCGGACAGCTGCGCGGCGGGATGATCGCGAATCCCGAGGCGTTCCTGGTCATCATCACGACGCAGAGCGATGAAGCTCCAGCCGGCGTATTCAAGACGGAGCTGGACTACGCAAGAGGCGTGCGGGACGGGCGCATAGCCAATGCCCGGATGCTTCCGCTGCTCTATGAGTTTCCGGAGGCGATGCAGACCGACCCGGCGAAGCCGTGGCAGGATCCGCGTCATTGGTACATGGTGCTGCCGAACCTGGGCCGGTCCATCACAGTCGCGCGGCTGATCGAAGAATATCAAGCTGCTGTCGACAAGGGGCCAGAAGAAGAGAGGCGCTGGGCGTCCCAGCATCTCAACATCCAGATCGGGCTGGCGCTCCATACGGATCGCTGGCGGGGCGCGGATTATTGGGAGGAGGCGGCCGACCCGAGGCTGCGCGATCTCGATTATCTGCTCGACCAGTGCGAGGTCGCCGTGGTCGGTGTCGACGGCGGCGGGCTGGACGATCTTTATGGGCTATGTGTCGCTGGCCGCGAGAAAGGGACCAAGCGGTGGCTCTACTGGTTCCGGGGTTGGGTCTATCGCGAGGTGCTCGATCTGCGTCATGAAATCGCGCCGCGCCTTCTGGATTTCGAACGCGACCAGGATCTTGTCATCATCGGCCACAATGGCGGTCCGCCGCTGGACGATGATGACGACGCGGAGGCGCCGCCCACAGAGCTTCTGGGCGATGAGCAGGACGTGCGGGAGATCGTCGACATCATCGGCCGCGTAAAGGATCGCGGCCTTTTGCCCGACAAAGGCGCGATCGGGCTCGACCCGGAAGGCGTTGGGGCATTGGTCGATGCGCTGGCCGAGATCGGACTGGTGCATCCCCAGGTTGTCGGCGTGACACAGGGATACCGGCTTGCGTCGGCTGTGTGGTCGCTGGAGCGGAAACTGAAACATCGCATGGCCGCCCATTCGGGCGCGCCGCTCATTAACTGGTGCGTCGGAAACGCCAAGGCCGAACAGAGAGGCAATGCTGTGATCATCACGAAGCAGGCCGCCGGCAAGGCGAAGATCGACCCGTTCATGGCCGGTCTGAACGCTACCAAGCTGCTGGAGGCAAACCCGGAGGCTAAGCCGCCATCGGTCTACCAGCGGCGCGGCGTGCTTCGCGTCGGCATGGCCCGTTAACCCGCATGTCGCCCGACGACTATCGCGCCGCGTCCGGCTTTCGCCGTTCCAGTGCGCAAAAAGGTGCCCCGCAGGTCATTCGGCCGCATGTCCACGCACTAACTGCCATGGATTTTGATAGTCCGGTGCTGCGCGAGTTTCTGCGCGACGGTCGCGTGAGCGCATCGGGTGTATCTGTTTCGGAGAAAATGGCGCTGCGCAACAGCACCTTTTTCCGCGCGCTGAACGTCATCGCCGGATCCATCGGCATGTTGCCGACGCATCTGATGCGTCGGCAGACTGTGAATGGCGAAGAGAGAATTGAGAAGGCGAAGGACCACCCGCTTTACCGCGTGCTGCACAAGCGGCCGAACCAATATCAGACGGCCTTCGAGTTCAAAAGCTACATGCAGTCGCTCGCCCTGCTTGACGGTAATGCCTATGCCCTGATCATCCGGGGCCTTGGCGGCAAGGTTGTACAGCTGGTGCCCCTGAAGCGCAGAACGGTTACGCCGAAGCTGTCCGACGACTGGCGGCTAACATTCGAATATCGCCGCCCAACCGGTGGCACCGCGATCTTAAGCAGTGCTGACGTGTTCCATTTCCGCCATCCCATCAGCCGTGACGGGCTGATCGGCATGGATTTGATCGATGTCGCCTGCAACGCCATCGGTATTGCGAGCCAAGCCGAGAAAGCCGCTGGAAAGCTGCTGGGTAGCGGCGTGATGGCTGGCGGCGCGCTGGAAACCGACAAGACCCTTGGCGATGAAGCGGTGGCGCGGCTGCAGGAAAGCCTGCGCGAAGATCATTCTGGTGCCGAAAATGCCGGCGAATGGATGGTGTTGGAGGAAGGGCTAAAGGCCAAGCCGTTCGTCACATCGGCGAAAGACGCACAATATGACGAACTGCGCAAGCGTCAGGCAGAAGAGGTTTCGCGCGTAACCGGCGTTCCCCGTCCACTACTCATGTTCGATGAGACCAGCTGGGGCAGCGGTATCGAGCAGTTGGGGCTATTCTTCGTTACCTACTGCCTGATGCCGTGGTTCGTCGCATGGGAGCAGGCGATCGAGCGTTCCTGTCTGACGCCAACCGAGCAGGATGCCGATGAACTTTACGTCAAGTTCAATGAGGGCGCACTGCTGCGGGGGTCGTTGAAAGATCAGGCGGAATTTTTCGCCAAGGCACTGGGTCAGGGCAATGCCTACCGGACGCCAAATGAAGTTCGCGGCGCATTTGACCTTAATCCGCGGTCGGATGGCAACGACCTGCCGAAGCAAAGCGCCAAGCCAGCAACGCAACCGAAGGAAAGCGATGATGACTGATCGTGCGCCGGCACCGGCGAAGCCCGAAGCCGTCAAGACCATCGGCACGCGCCCTGCACCGGGGGCGAAGCCCACGCAACCTGCCCCCGGCAAGCCCGCCGCTGTGATTGGCGGGATTCAGTCGCGCACACGGCCCGGGGCTCTTCCCATACCGGCAAGCCGCGATGTCAGCGCTTTCGCACCCGCCTCGGTATTGGACCGCTGGAACGCAGACGCTGCAGGCATCCGGCCAGTGGCATTGGAACTTGGCGACAATGTCATCACCATGTTCGACATCATCGGCGAGGATTGGTGGACCGGGGGCGGGGTAACAGCAAAGAAGGTTGCGGCCCAGCTGCGTGCCATTGGCGATCGGCCTGTCGAGGTGCAGATCAACAGTCCCGGCGGCGACATGTTCGAGGGGCTGGCCATCTACAATGTTCTGCGCGAGCATCCGCAGGACGTTACCGTAAAGGTGATGGGCATGGCCGCTTCTGCCGCGTCAATCATCGCCATGGCGGGCGACACAGTGCAAATCGGCGCCGCATCGTTCCTGATGATCCATAACTGCTGGGTCTATGCTGCTGGCAATCGGAACGACATGCTGGAAGTGGCCGAATATCTCGCCCCCTTCGACCAGGCCATGGCCGATGTCTATGCACAGCGTAGCGGTCAAAAAGTCGCTGATTGCATCAAATGGATGGATGCCGAAACCTATATGTCCGGTTCGGTGGCCATCGATCGGGGATTTGCCGACGCGCTGCTGCCGGCGGATCAGACGAAGGTCGATGAGAAAGCCAAGGCATCAGACCGTGACGGTAACGATGTGCGCGCCACGGAAATGGCGCTGATTTCCAGCGGCCTGACGCGAACGCAGGCGCGCGCCCGCATCAAGAATATCAAGGGCACGTCCGGCGCTGCCCAAGACCCCGCCGACACGCCTGGCGCTGGCGGCAACGACGACGAGTGGATGGCTGCGGCGCAGTCCCTGCTCAACGATCTTCGCACCTAAAACCAGGAGTTCCTATGAAGTACCACCCCAAGATCGCCCTTATGGCGATGGCGACCCTACTTGCCCACCCGTTCCGCGCGCTCACCGCCGCTGCTGAACCGACATTGGACCTGACGCCCCCGACGCTGCCTGTAGTGCCGCGCGCGCTGATCGGCACGACCGTGCGCGCGGAGGCAACCGGCGATCCCAAGGCGATGATCGCTGCGCTGCAGACGGCGCACAACGAGTTCAAGGCGACGATCGAGGCAAATCTCGGGGCGAAGGCCGACGACACTGTGGTCAACGACAAGCTCGGCAAGATCAACGAAACCCTGAATTCGCTCGAAACCTCTCTCAATGATCATGCGGCCAAGCTGGCAGCTGCCAACCTGGGCGGCACCAGTCAGCCGGCATTGGCCGATCCCGAATATTCGGGCCTATTTGCCTCCTATGTGCGCGAAGGCGGGCGGGAAGAGGAAGAAAAGCTAAAGGCGGCGCACCGCCCTGGTACGCCGCGCGCCGCGATGAGCGAGGGCAGCAACACCGACGGCGGTTACACGACGCCGATCGAGTGGGATCGTACCATCACCGGACGGTTGAAGCTGATTTCGCCGATCCGCCAGGAAGCCACCGTGCAGTCGATCAGCACCGCCGGCTTTACGAAGCTGTTCACCGATCGGGCGGTCGGGAGCGGATGGGTTGGTGAAACGGCATCGCGACCGGCCACCAGTACGCCGCAGTTTACTTCCCTCGCGTTCGGCCTGGGCGAGATCTATGCCAATGCCGCCGCGTCGCAGCAGCTGCTCGACGACAGCGAGATTGACATCGAAGCATGGCTGACGGGTGAAATCGAAACCGAGTTCGCCCGTCAGGAGGGGATTGCCCATCTTTCGGGCGATGGCTCCAACAAGCCGTTCGGTATCCTGACCTATGTCACAGGCGGCGCGAATGCTGCTCGCCACCCGTGGGGCGACATCAAGGTCATGAACAGTGGCCATGCGACGCTGTTCACGACCGATGGACTGGTGTCGGCGGTTTATGCATTGCCTGCGATGTATGAGCCGAACGCCAAGTTCTTCCTCAACCGGTCGTCGCTGGGCGCGATCCGCAAGCTGAAGGATGGCCAAGGCAACTATATCTGGCAGCCGACCTATGTGGCGGGCCAGCCTTCCACCCTGCTGGGCCGCCCTGTGGTGGATGTGCCCGATATGTCCAATGTCGCCGCCGACGCCGTCGCGGCTCTGTTTGGCGATATGCGGGAGACCTATCTGGTGATCGATCGGATCGGCGTGCGCATCCTGCGCGACCCTTACACCAACAAGCCCTATGTCTGCTTCTACGTCACCAAGCGGACCGGTGGCGGCGTCCAGAACCCCGATTCGATGAAGGCGATCAAGATCGCCGCCTGACCTTCCATCTCCGGGCCGGCGGCATGTCGGCCCGGTTGATCGAAGCGACGCTGCGGCGCCGTTTCGGTCAACTTCAGGAGAATTATCATGACCGTCAAGAAGACCGAGGCGGAAAAGCCCGCCGATGCTCCCGCCAAGATCGATCCGGCGACCACCGTCGACGCCGCCGGTGCGCCCCAGCAGATCGTCCCGGATGTCGATCTGTCGCATCCCGCAGTCGATGACAACCCACGCGCCGGCACGATCAGCGAACAGAATAAGATCGATTTCAACGATCCCACGCTGAGCGGTCAGGAAGCGGTCGAGAAAAACCTCGCCGACCAGGCCGAATAAGAAAGCGCTGGCGATGGCGGAGCCAATCACCTTGGATCAGGCCAAGGCGCAGCTGCGCGTCGACGGCGACGATGACAATGAGGTGATTGCATCAGCCATCGTCGCTGCGCGTGGATGGGTGGAGCGTTATACCGGGTTGATCCTGACGCGGCGGCAGGTGCGCGAGACCATACCGCAGTTCGGTCACAGGCTTCGCGCTTGGCCGGTCATCTCGGTCGATGGTGTAACTTTCCTTGATCATGCCCGCGCGTCGCAGTCTCTATCCGTAGGCAGCTTCGTGCCGGATCTGATGGGGCGGCCTGCCCGGCTGTTGGCGGACAGGTGGCCGCGTCAGGCGGCAGGCAGCAAGATTGAAGTCTTGATGACAGCCGGCTTCGAAGATGCGGATGCAATCAACGATTATGCGCCGCCGATCATGCAGGCGATCCGCCAACTGGTGGCCAGTTTCTACCATGACCGCGAGACAGGTGGCATTGCCGGGGACGCGGAAGAAGCGGCGAAAGATTTGTGCCGAAGCTATCGAAACTGGGCTGTCTGATGGCTGCGAAAAGCCTGAAAGCGGGGCGGCGCGACAAGCGGATCGCTTTCAAGGCCAAACGCGCCGGTGTGGACGGGCGTGGTCATTCGACCCTGGATGAGACGTGGGAGTTGTTGGGCAGAGCCTGGGCGGCGGTCTATTTCGGGTCGGGCGAGGAACAGCGCACGGCCGCGCAGGACAGTGGCGTGCAGCGCGCGTCATTCGAGGTTCTGGCGAACAGCGTCACCAGGGCGTTGAGCGTCGGCAATCGCCTCTATTATCCGATCCGCGATGCCGATCCGGAGAAATGGCCGGCGTGGGACATTCGGGGCATCGCGCCGCTCGGCAGTAATGAGGGCTTTCGCATCACGGCGGAAACGGTCGCGCGGTGAAGTTCGTCGGCGCTGGCGCGATGGACCGCAAGCTGGTGGCTATTCGTGAGGCGGTGTCGCCGGCGGCGCGGGAACGATCCCTGATGGCAGGGGCGGTCATCGTCCAGGCAGAAGCCAAGAGGCTGGTGCCGGTGATGACCGGCACGCTGCGCGACAGCATCATCATCAGTTTCGACGGTGGGCTGAATTTCGCGAGCGTGACGCAGCGCCGCTATTTCTCGACAGTCTATATCGGCCCGTCAAAGCGAGAAGGGTTCTACGGCCATATGGTCGAGCTGGGCACGTCGCATTCGGCGGCGCACCCGTTCATGCGGCCAGCGCTGGACAATAGCCGGGAAGAAGTTCGGCGCGCCATGGGTCATTCCCTCTGGGCGGACATCAGGAAGGCGGCGTGACGATGGATATCGAAGATGCGGTGCGGCTGCGGCTGATCGAAGCCGAGCCCGTATCGGAGCGTCTGGCCGACTATGAGACCAGCAAGGCGGTTTTCTGGGTATTGCGCGCGCAGGGATCGGCGATGCCCGCCATCGTCCTGACCTGGGTGCCCAGTCAGCTGGCCGAACATATGAAGGGCCTGCAGGCGCTGCAATTCCAGCGGTTGCAGGTGGACACCTATGCGTTGTCCGTCATCGCCGCGCAGCAGTTGCGGGACGCGGCGATTGCCTGCCTGCGGCCGCGCTACCGCGACCATGGCTATTATTTCCGACCGGCGTCGGTCTATGGGCCGCGCGACCTGAGCGAGTCCACGCCGAACGGTCCGATTTACCGCACTTCGACGGATCTGATGATCCGATTTTCACCGGCCTGAAGGAGGCTCCTGACATGAGTGACGTTGAAACCGGTCATCTGACCGAATTCTGGCTGTGGGATTACACCCTCGGCACGCCGGCCTTGGTTGAATTGAACGAACTGACCGAGGTTCCGCTGCCCGAGGGCACGGCCGACCTGGTCGAAACCAGCCATATGAAGACCATCGGCTACAAGAGCTTCATCAATGCGCCGCTGAAGGATGGCGAGGAAGCCGATCTGGTGATGAACTATATCCCCGGATCGCCTTCCGACATCCTGTGCCGGAAGGCGAAGAATGACGGCCTCCCACATGCTTTCAAGATCGTGCTGGTCAATGGCGAAGGCACGTGGGAAATCGAGGGCGAGGTGCTGGTCCGCAATTATATGCGCTCCAACCCGATGCTGGACCGTCGCACGGCCACTTTGCGCGTGAAGTGGGTCAGTGAAGAGACGGAGGCGGCCGGTGCCTAATCCCTTGCGCGGCGAGGCGTCGTTCAAGGCCGGCGCCGCCAGCTTCACGCTGGTGTTCGACATCAACGTCTTTTGCGAGTTGGAAGACGAGACTGGCCTGGATCTGCCGGCGTTGATCGATCATATCCAGGACAAACCCAGCATGAAGCTGTTGCGGTCCATCTTCTGCGCCGGATTGCAAAATCATCATCCAAAGACGAGCCTAGCGGAAGCGGGTGAAATCATGTCGGATGCCGGCATGGACGGCGTGAAAGACGCACTGTCGCGGGCGCTGAAAGCGGCCATGCCGAGCAAGGCGGAAATCGCGGACGACGGCCAGAGTGCGGAGGGAAAGGCGCCGAAGCGGCGAAAAGCTGGGACTGGATGAAGCTGCTGACGCTGTGGGTGCAGTCGGGGCGTGACCCCGACGCATTCTGGCGTCAGACACCCCGCATGCTGGCGGCAACACTGGCGGGCTATCGCGCTGCCCGTAAATTCGATCAGGACCTGGTGACGCATCAGGCGCGGCTGACGGCGG
This sequence comes from Sphingobium sp. C100, assembly GCF_000508185.1. Classification (GTDB taxonomy): domain Bacteria; phylum Pseudomonadota; class Alphaproteobacteria; order Sphingomonadales; family Sphingomonadaceae; genus Sphingobium. Next base: position 27,456 of record NZ_AYOY01000159.1, read on the forward strand.
TGCTGCACCGCTACCCGCGCAACAAGCTGCTGCCGACGCTCGACGAACTGACCAAGCCGGCGAAGCCAAATGGCCGGCAATCCACCAGCGAGATGCTGGCGGCGTTTCAGGACATGCAGGCGGCGGGCGCGCCGATCAGGATCAGGAAGGTGGCTTAAGGCGAGACCGTTGGTTATTCTGGTTCGACCTTCAGGGAGGACTCGATGCGAATTTTGATATTGGGGTTGGCGGCTGCTTCGATGCCGGTATCAGCAGCTGAGCAATATGATTTGGATTGCGAAGGACAGAAGACGGAGCAGGAGGGCGCCAATCCCACCGCCGAAGCTGTTAACCTATCGATTGATCTTAAGTCGATGCAATATTGCTATCGACCATGTAGCAAAGTGTTGCCAATCGATGAAGTTTTTGCAGACCGGATTATCCTGCGATCTTACAACCACATAGAACGTGGCGTGATTATCAGCTTCCATGCGCAAGTAAATCGAAAGACAGGCGAGTACAGCTATATCGTGGATCAGAGAGCGCCTTCATTTAAGAAGAGTGTGACTGTGGCGCTGTGCAGCCTTAAGCCGTTTTCAGGATTTCCAGCGGTTAAGTTTTGATACTGTTCCTGACTAACCGCCGGATCGCTTCGGGCCGTGAGGGATGGTCGGATTGATCCGCAATCCATCTGTCGAGTTGAGCGAGGTCTTCAGGCTGGAAGCGAACGCCAATCATTTGACCGATGCCAGTTCGCGGGCGGGTCATCCGTCCCGTCGATCCAAAATGACCTATCGCGTCGGGCTGCGGCTGCTGCCGGTCTGACGCGATAATTCATCAGTATATCGAGTTTGCGAGGCTGCTGGAGTGATCCTGCGGCCCTTTTGAGGTGCAGCTTAGATGAGCGACGATCTTCCCATCGGCGGAATGCACGGTGAACTAAGCCTCGACGTTCGCGGCTGGTTTGACGGGTTCGAGGATGCGCGCGAAGCGCTCGCGGATTTCGCCAAGGAAGTCATGTCGCAGTTCAAGGAACTGGAGGGGTCTATCCGCAACGTTGCGCTGGGCCTCAGCGCGGCGGTCAGCGTGCCGTTCGCCGGCATGACGGTCATCGCCAAGCGCGGTGCGGGCGCGTTCGAAAAGTCGATGAACAACGTCCATGCGGCACTGCGCGGGATCGACCCCGCGCAACTGGAGGCGTTGAGCGAGGCGGCGCAAAAAATGGGGCCGCAAGTTGGCCGCAGCGCGAAAGAGGCGGCCGACGGCATCGAAACGCTGGCGCTGGCGGGAATGTCAGCGCGCGACATATTGGACGGTGGCCTGGCGCAGACGCTACGTCTTGCCGCCGCCAATGCGGCCGATCTGGGGCAGTCCGCCGCAGTGGTTACCGATGTGATGGCGCAGTTCGGGAAATCGGCGGGCGACCTAGAACCTGTGGTCAACCAGATTACCGGCGCGCTCGACGCGTCAAAGCTGGGCTTCAATGATTTCAAGGATGCGATCGCGCAGGGCGGCGGCGTCGCCGGCGCCGCCGGGGTGAGTTTCGAGGATTTCAATACGGCGCTGGCGGGCACTGCGGCGTTGTTTGGCAGCGGTTCGGATGCCGGGACAAGCTTCAAGACCTTCATCACGACCCTGACGCCCAAGTCGAAAGAGGCGGCCGAGATCATGAAGCGGCTGGGGCTCGACTTTTATGATGCGACCGGAAAGATGAAGGATCTGGCCGATATTTCAGAAATGCTTCGCGAAAAGCTGGGCAATCTGTCCGACCGGTCGCGCACCAAGGTATTGACCGAAATATTCGGGGCGGACGCCATGCGAACGGCGATCGGGTTGATGCGACTGGGCGGGCGGGCATTCGAAGATCTGCAAAAGACGATCGGAGAGACCGATGCGGGTGAAAAGCTCGCGATCCAGCTTCAGGGGGTCGAGGAGTCGGCCGGCAGGCTGTCCGACGCATTTGACCAGTTGAAGATCGCGCTGGGCGAAACTGGGATATTGGCCGCGTTCACCGCCGTGCAGGATGCGCTGACGTCAGTGGTGCGTGGGCTGGCAGAGATGCCCCTGTGGTTGCGTCAGATCGCGGTGGCGACATGGGCTGTGGCGGCGGCCGCCGGACCGATGGTCCTTGCCTTGATGGGCATAGCCAAGGTCGTGGTGCCGCTCATATTGCTGCGGGGTGGCTTCGGCGTGTTTGGAACTATTCTGGCAGGCCTGATCAATCCGATCGGCACGCTTGTCGCCTTGCTCGGCAGGCTCGCCATAGCACTGTCAGGCGTCAGCGTTGCGCTGCGCGCCGTGGGATTGACGATGACGGCTTGGGCCGGATGGATCGGGTTGGCAGTGACGGCCATCGCGCTGCTGGTGCTTTGGCTCAATCGGAAGGTGGAGGCGAATGCGGCTGCCCGCCAAGCAGCCGAGCGGGCCACCGCAGCCTATGAAAAGCAGCAAGCTGCGACATTGCAACTGGTCTCGGCAACAGGCGCGGCGCGAAATGCGCTCATCGACAAGATGAAGGCTGACCGCGCCGCAGAGTTGCAAGCGATGGCGACGGCGAGGGCCGAAGTCATCGCGGCCCGGGCGACGCTGGAACGCGCCAAGGCTAATTTGTCGAAGGCCAAATCAGAAGTGAAGATGACGGCGCGTGGCGATGTCATCAGTCCCAAGGTTGCTCCGGCGATCAAAGAGGCCAACCAGGCGGAGGCGGATCTGCTTTCGCGCGCCAAGGCGCTCGAAACCGTCGCAAAGACGGTGGAAGGATATACCCGCTCCATCAACACGCCTGAATTCGGCACGGCCGATCTGAATTTCGAAGATGCGGATGCGGGCAAGAAGACCAAGACATCGGGCCTGTCGGCGCAGGACTTGGCCAACCGTCGCGAACAGATGCGGCTGGAGCAACAAATGGCGGTCGCGCGTGGGCGTGACGACAAGGATGAAATTCGCCGCATCCAGGACAAGATGGACCTGTTCCAGCGTCAGCGCGATTATGAGGATGTCGGGCTGGCTGTATCCGCTGCCCGTCTGGCCGCCGAAAAGGATATCGCCGAGGTCAAGGCGGCCGAAGCTGAATATGATGCACGCGAAGTCGCGCGGGCCGAGAATGCTCTGGATCAGCAACTGGCCGAAATCCGGGGCGACGAGGCTATGGTGCGGATCGCGGCGGACAAGGCCTATCTGGAGGAGCGGACGACGTTCTGGCAGGGTAAGGGCCTGGCTCTGCTAGAGGCGCAGAAGCGGGCGGCTGAAGACCTGGTGCAGGTGGACATCGCCCGCGCAGATGCAGCCGCGAAGATGGCGCGGGCGCAGGCTCTGGACCGCGAGGCGGAACTGTCCCGCCTGCGCGGCGACACAGATGCGCAGCAACGCGCGGCATCGCGCGCGGCGGAGCTGTCGCGGCGAACCGAGCAATATTATCGCGATGGCGAAGGCAAGGTAAGCGAAGATGATGCCCGCGATCGTGCATCGCGCGAGCTGGATGCAGAAGAAATGGCGCGGCAGCAAGGGCAATGGCGCGACACGTTTCGGGGCGGCCTTCGCGCTGCGTTGGACGGGGATCTGGGCGGCTTCGTCAAGAATTGGTGGAAGGATTATGTCGCCAAGGGGATGGAAGAGGCGCTGAACAGCCTGTCGGACATGCTGTTCAACCTGTTTCGCCAGGCGCTGGGCCAAGGGGGCTCGACGGGTGGAGGCGGCGTTCTGGGCTCCATCGTCAGCGGCATCGGGTCCATCTTCGGAGGGGGCAATCCGCTGGCCGGATCGATATCGACGGCGAACGCCAATGTCGCCAGCATGGCGTCTGCGCTCGCCATCCCGCGCAACCTGCCGGGATTTTCGACTGGCGGGGCATTTGAGGTGGGTGGCAAGCCGGGGATCGACACCAATCTGGTGCAATTCTGGGGAACGGCCGGCGAGACGGTCAATGTGCGGCGCGCCAATGACAATGGCGGCGATGCACGCGGCGGCGACACCCATATCTATATGCAGGGCGTCATGACGAATGAAGAGTTCTGGATGAAAATCCAGAGCATGACGGACGACGCCGAGGAAAAAGGCGCGGCCAAGGGCGCGGCGTCGGTCTTCGACACGAACAAGCGAACCTATGGCCGTGCACTCCAGGCAGAGCGCTGATGGTGAAGATAGCGGAAATGCCGGACATCGGCGCGGAGGGACTGACGTTCCAGCCCCAGCGCGTGGACTATACCGCACCCGAGACGAGCGGTGCGATCGGCGGGGTGCAGGCGGGTTGGCCGCGCTGGCGGTTGACGATGAACCTCACCAATCTGACGTTCGAGGCCGCAGATCGCTGGAACGCCTTCTATCGCAGCCGGCGCGGCGCGATGCGCATGTTTCTGGGCTATGACCTGTCCCGCCCCTTCCCGGCAGCGCATGGCGGCGGCTTCGGGAATATGCTGACCGTGGACGGGCAGCCTTTTTTCGGGTCGGCGGGCAGCTGGTCGCAGTCGATCGATGACGAAGGCAATGCCCTGCTGACGCTGGAGGATGTGCCGTCGGGCCTGCGGCTGGTCTATGGCGACTATGTCGGTTTCAAATGGGACAGTGCCGATGCGGACGCGGGCGACCATGACCGGCGCTTTCTGGTGTCGGTTGTCGCGGGTGGCCAGGCAGATGCCGCGGGCAGCATCACCATATCGGTCGAACCGTCGGTGCATGACGTCGTGCCTGTCGATGCCATCGCCCATCTCGACAGCGCGATGTGCCTGATGAAGTTGATGGACGACACGCGCATGGGGCGCCGGATCATATCGCATGTCGAGTCCGGCGGCATCATCAGCGCCGTGCAGGTCACGTTACCATGATGCAGCGGACCATGAGGGGGCAGCCATGAAGGATTACGGCCCCGAGGCGCTGGCGGCGCTCGCACGCGGCGAAGCGATCGTCACCGGCGCGCTCGCCATCTATTGCGACCCGCCCGTGTTCGTCTGGGGCGGGATCGGCCCGACCGATATTGATGGCGACGTCTATCTGGGCCTGGACGATTCGAGCATCGGCGTGAAGACGGGCGGCTCCATCGGCGCCAGCGAGCAGGCGGTGACGCTGACGCTGTCAGGCGTCGCCCCGGAGGTCGCGATCCTGTTCGACGCCGATGAGGTGAAGGGCGCGCCCGCCAAGCTTTATCGCATGATCTATGACGGCAGCGGCAAGGTGCGGCTGGATTGCCGTGTGTTCAAGCGCGGCCGGATCGACGCGGCGACGACGGACGATGTCGTCGGCGGCACATCGACCATCAGCCTGTCGATAGAGACGGCGGCGCGTGGCCTGGGGCGCAGGGGAAGGCGAATGCGCAGCGATGCCGACCAGCGCACGGTCGATCCCGCAGACGGCTTTTTCAAGCATGTCAGCTATGCGGGCACGAAGATCGTCTATCTGGGCGGCAAGCCCAGTTCGGCGAGCGCCTGATGCGCGATTTCGCTGCCCTGGCGCGCTATCTGGATGCTCGGCGGACCATGCCCTTTGCCTGGGGATCGGCCGCCAATGACTGTGTGAGCTTCTATGTCGGCGCGGTGCGGGCGATGGCGCAGGTGGACCTGATCGGCGCGCGCAGCTGGACGACCGCGCGCGGCGCGGCGCGGGTCATTGCCCGGCTGGGCGGCTTCGAGGCCGCGATCGACGCACATATGCAACGGGTCGCGCCGGCGCTCGCGCGGCGCGGGGATGCGGCGGGCGTCGCCTGCCCAGGCCATGGGATGATGCTGATGCTGGTCGAGGGTGACACGCTGGTCGGGCCGGGGACGCACGGCATCCTGCGACGTCCGCGCGCGGCCATGATCGCCGCATGGACCTTCACGGGCTGAGCGCGGGATATGGCCAAGGTCGTAACCGTGATCACCGGCGCGGTGATGATTGGCGTGGGTATCGCCACCGGCAATCTCGCCCTGATCGCGCAGGGTGTGATGACGATCGGCGCGGTGCTGCTGGTGCCCAGCATGAAGGCGCGCACCGCCAACAAGAATACGATGCAGATCGGCGAGGTCGCGCGCGAAGGTGTGGCCGGCGAAGGCGTGACCGCCGGCAGCCTGGTCGATCTGTTCAACTATGGCGGAAAATACGGGACGGAATGGACGGTCGGCATCTATGCGTTGGCCGACCATAAATGCGACAGCCTGACCGGCTTTTTCGTGTTCGAAAAATATGTGCCCTTCACCGGCAACGGCTTTGTTGCCGGATACAAGGATCAGCTGCGCGTCCATTGGTGCCCCGGCGCTTGGGACGATGAAGTGCCGGACTGGGTGCTGGCAAACTGCCCCGTAGTCGATGGCGCGCCGACGTGGACCGCGAATGATCGCGGCAGGGGTGTGTGCAAGGTCTATGTCGCGTGGAAGGCGGACAAGAGCGACGCGAAGAAGCCGGTCTGGACCAGCGGGTCGCCGCAGGCGTCGTTCCGCTGGCTGATGAAGGGCCTGCTCTGCTATTCGGCGCGGCTTGACGACACGGTCGGCGGTTCCGGTCCGCATCGGTGGGATGACCCGACGACCCGCGAATGGTCGGCCAATCCGATCGATTTCCGCCACACCTGGGTGCGCGGCATCTATGCCGGGGACCGTGTCGATGACCCGGCGATGCTGTTGCTGGGGCGCGGTTTGACCGATGTGGAGGCGCCGCCGGCCAATGTCTTCGCCCCGGCCAATGTCTGCGACGAGCCGGTGGCGCTGAAGGCCGGCGGGACGGAGCCGCGCTATCGCATCGGCGGCGTCTTTGGCGGGGATGACCGGTATATCGATACCGAGGATGATATCGCATCGGCCTGCGGCGGCTGGGTGGTCGAGCGGGAAGGTTCGATCGAGGTCGTTCCCGGCACGGCGCAGCCGGTGCTGTGGGACATCACCGATGACGACCTGGTCGAAGGATCGACCGTCAGCACAAGCGATTTTCGCAGCATGACCGATGAAGAATGGGTCAACACCGTCGCGGCCAAATATATCGAGCCGACCCAGGCCTGGAAGGATCATAGCGCGCCTGTTCGCCGCGACACCGCCGACATATTGGCCGATGGCGAGCCGAAGGTGGGTCAGCCGGCGCTGACGCTCTGCACGTCCGGAACGCAGGCCCAGCGGGTTGCCGAACAGAAGCGGCGAATGGGCCGACTGTGGCGCACGCGCAGCCTGACGCTGCCGCCGCGGCTGGTCGGCGCGGAGCATGGCGACTGGCTGCGCTGGACATCAAGGCGGTTCGGGGTGAAGCCCGCGACGGGTGAGCCGGTGGCGCTGCTCTACCGGATCGAGACGGATGGCCAGGATGTCAGCTGGCAAAACCAGATCAGCCTGCGCGAAGTGGCGGTCGAGGTGTTCGACTGGACCGCCGCGACCGACGAGCTGGACGACGGGTCGGTGGCGATCGCCAATCCGGAACCGGATTTCAGCGACGCGCCCGACGGCGCGGACTGGTCACTGTCGGTTGGCGGGGCGGACGGGGCGCCGACGTTGCGCTTTACCGGCGCGGCCGGGATCGACGCGGTGACGCGGATCTATTTCGATTATGCGGCGGCATCGACCGCCCCCGATGCGGAGGATGACGGCGCATGGATCGCGGCGGGTTCGACCAGCGGCAGCGCGACAGACTATGTCGTCGCCGGGGTTGATCCCAATGCCGACTATTGGGGCGCGGTATCCTATCAGATCGACGCCGAACGTTCCGACCGGCTGGTGCTGGGTCCAGTCACCACCGGCACGGTGACGGCCGGTGAGGCCGGCAACGCAACGCAATTGGGCGGCGCCTATGGCGCCGGCGACATTACGACGATCATCGCCCGGCTGGACTCCGCCGGCATCCCCTGACCGCCACCGACATGACCACAGACATCCGCGCCTGCCCCGCAGTGCGTGAGGAAGGATGATGTATGCCATCCCGTTTCGCCGCCAAGGAAAGCACCGGATATTACGCCACATGGACGCTGGGTGACGCCAATTCATCCGTCGACCTGTCGGGATGGGTCTTCAAGGCCACGTTCGAACGCTACGCCGCCGACCCGGAGGCCTTCACGCTCGATATGGCGGCGGCGCCT
>NZ_AYOY01000160.1 GCF_000508185.1 Sphingobium sp. C100
GGGCACCGGCCGGCCCAGCCGTTCGAGCGCGAGCTGGCCGTAAAATTGATCCGGGAAGTTGCCGGCCTGCGCGAAATAGCTGTTGGCGCTGGCGCTGTCGCCAGCGGTCAGCGCCGCCCGCCCCGCCCAATAATAGCCCTTCGACCGGGTCTGCGGCGACTTGGCGGCGTCGGCATAGCGGCGGAACATGCCCACCGCATCGCCCGGACGGTTGAGATTGTAGAAGGCGGTCGTGCCCGCCAGCCAGGCCAGGCTGGTATAATCGTCGCGTTCGCCGATCGGCCGGTCGGACACGTCGATGCCCGGCGCATAGGCATCGTCGATCTTGCTGGCGATCCCCCAGGCGAAACTCCACTGGCTGTCATTGGCCGCCGCGCGCGCATGGTTCAGCAGCACCTCATAATATTCCTCGGCGTCGCCCGGCCGATAGATGAGCGCGGGACGGTTCGCCAGATATTGGCGGGCGGCGATCCAGTTGCCGGTGTCGCGCAGCCAGACCGCCTTGTCGGCGACGAAGCCCGCATCGGTCGCCCCGACGCTTTCGGCCGCCTGCATCAGCGCCGGCGCCTCGGGCGCCTTGCGGCGAAAGGCGATGCGCGCGGAAAAGGCCGGGCGACGGGCGGCGCTGACATAGGGCAGCATCCGCATCGCGCCAGCGACATCGTTGTTCCACAGCAGCATGTCGGCGCGCAGGTCATGGTCGGCAGGTGTAAAGCCCGATCCGAACAGGGACAGCAGCCGCGCCTCGTCGCCGGGCTGGAGCGATCCGCCGATCCATGCATTGCGAGCGGCGACCCGCGCCTCGTCCATGCGGCCAAGCTGCATCAGGGCGACGGCGTTGCGGGCGTGGCCGACCGAAGTGCGCGCGGGGAAGCGCGCGAAGAAGGCGACGACCTGCGCGGGGGCATAGCTGTCAGGATTGATTCCGGTTTCTGCCAGCCGCCGCATCCGGTCCTCGCCCGGCCAGCCGGGATTGGCCATGATGAAACTGGCATAGGTGGAAAAGCCGAGGCCATCGCTCTGTTGCAGGGCGCGCCACTGGCTGATGGTGCCGGCAATGCTGCCGTCGGTCGGCTGACCGATTTGCGCCTGCACCCGGTCCCACTGGCTGGGCTGGCCATATTCGGGCGGGATCGGCTGGACCATCGCGCCAGGGGGAGACGCGGGCATGGGGCGTTCGGTCTGTGCGCCGGCGCCGGCGGTCATGAGCAACAAGGCAATAATCGGCATCCGGATCAGGCAACTTTCGATATGAGGAGAGGCGCGCATGCTGGACATAATCGCATTTGCATCCTTATCAGGCCCTGAATGACGCGCTATAGCGCGCCGCTTTACCGATCATGCCCCGGCCGCCCGGAGATTTGAAGGAGTTTAATCATGTTTTCGGGCTCGATTCCGGCTCTGATCACCCCGTTTCGCGACGGCACGATCGATGAGGCCGCTTTTCGCGCCTTCGTCGATTGGCAGATCGCCGAGGGTTCGAGCGCGCTCGTGCCCTGCGGCACCACCGGCGAAAGCGCCACCATGACGGTGGAGGAGCATAATCGCGTTATCGCCATTTGCGTCGACCAGGCGGCGGGCCGCGTGCCCGTGATCGCCGGCTGCGGTTCCAACGACACGCGAATCGCGCTCGACCATATGTATGCCGCGCAAGGGGCCGGCGCCGACGCCGCGCTGGTGGTCGCACCCTATTATAACAAGCCCAATCAGGAGGGCGTCTACCGCCATTTCGCTTATCTGGCCGAACGGTGCGACCTGCCGATCATCCTCTATAACGTGCCCAGCCGCACCATCACCGACATTGGCGTGCCGGTAATCCATCGCCTGTCGGAAGAGTTTCAGACCGTCGTGGGCATCAAGGACGCCACCGGGAATCTGGGGCGGGTCACCGCGCAGCGTCTGGCCTGCCGCCCGGACTTCTGCCAGCTTTCGGGCAATGACGAAACGGCGCTGGGTTTCAATGCAATGGGGGGCAAGGGCTGCATCAGCGTGACCGCCAATGTCGCCCCGCGCCTTGCCGCCGATTTCCAGAAGGCAATGGCCGATGGCGACTGGGATGGCGCACTTGCGCTCCAGGATCGTCTCTATCCCCTGCATGACGCCCTGTTCAGCGATTCTTCACCCGGCCCGGTTAAATATGCGCTCACACGGGTGCGCCCCGACATGCCCGGCGATGTCCGCCTGCCGATCACCTGGCCGTCGGAATCGAGCCGCGCCGCCGTCGATCGCGCGCTGGAGATTGCGGGATTGGTTTAACGCTGCACCGTCACCATATCCCGGCCTCGCCGGGCGCCGGCGCGGACACAGGAGACACGGGCTGCGCATGTGGCAACCGCACGCGCCCGACACGAACGAAAGACTAGAACAGATCATGGCCCGCCCCCGTCCCGCAACCTTCGACAAGAAGAAGATCGTCGCCGAAAACCGGCGCGCGAAGTTCGATTATTTCATCGAGGACGTGTTCGAGGCCGGCATCGCGCTCCAGGGCACAGAGGTCAAGGCGCTGCGCGGCGGCGAGGGCAATATCGCCGAAAGCTATGCCGAGGTGAAGGGCAACCAGGTGTGGCTGGTGAACAGCAACATCCCCGAATATAGCCATGGCAACCGCGAAAACCACGAACCCAAGCGTCCCCGCAAGCTGCTGCTGCACGAGCGCGAGATCGAAAAGATGCACAGCGCCGTGTCGCGCCAGGGCATGACGCTGGTGCCGCTGATGATCTATTTCAACAGCACGGGCCGGGCCAAGATCGAACTGGCGCTCGCCAAGGGCAAGAAGACCCACGACAAGCGCGACACGATCAAGGAGCGCGACTGGAAGCGCGATCAGCAGCGCATCATGAAAGCGCACGGCTGAGCATGGACAATCGCCTCACCCGCTGGTGGCACGCCAATGCGCCTACCCGCGAATCACTGGAAAAAAGCCGGGTGCTGGCCCCCGTCGCGCATCGCGTGCTCGAACCTTCGCTGTGGCGCTTCACCCGCCGGTCCGTGCCGCGTGGCGTGGCGCTGGGCCTGTTCGTCGGCATCTTCCTGCTGATCCCCGGCGTACAGATCGCCGGCGCCGCGCTGCTGGCCTTGCCCGTGCGCGCCAATATTCCGGTCGCGGCCGCCATGACCTTCCTCTCCAACCCCGCCACGACGCCGCTCATCCTAATGGCGTCGGTGTGGCTGGGCAACTGGATGCTGGGCCGCAGCGCCGACGCATCGGGCTTCATGGCGCTGGTCGATGGCCATGCCAGCATTGGCCAGTGGACCGCCTGGCTGCTGTCCGAAGCCGCACCGGCGATGCTGCTGGGCCTGGCCATCATTTCCTTTGTCAGCGCAGCCATCGGCTATGTCATTGCCGACTGGTTCTGGCGTCGTCGCATGGGCCGCAAGTGGCAGGCGCGCAAATTGAGGATTGGCAAGGTCCATCAAAGCAGCGCATTGGAGAAGGCGGCCGGCGCCTGACGCCGCGCCAGCAAGATCCGATGGCGATGCAGGGGGTTGGCCGGTCATGGCGGCACGGCTGAAACAGGAAGAAGATGCGTGGCTGGGCAAGACCCCGTCGCCCTTCGTCCTGCCCCTGTTGCTGGGCGCGGCCCTGCTGTCGGCCGGCCTCGTCCTGTATGCCGCAGGCAATGCGGCGCTGGCGGCCGGCTTTGCCGCCAGCGTGCTGACCATCGCCGCGCTGATGCGCTGGTATCGCCACGTCTATCCCGCGCCGCTTTCAGATCGGGAGGCGACGCCCGACTGGACCGTGGCGCGCGCCGCGGCCGATGCGTCGCACATCGCCATTGCCGTCACCGATCGCGCCGGCCGGCTGGTCTGCGCCAGCGACCTGTTCGGCGAATGGTTCCCCGGCTATCCGACGCCGCCAGGCATCACGAGCGACGCGGCCCTGACCGAAAATCTGTCGCAGATCGCCCGCGCCGCCTGGCGCGATGGCGAGGCAAAGCTGGAGGGCATGGCGCTCGGCGCGTTGCGGCTGGACGTCGACATCGCCCGGACCGGCCGGTCGGAAGATTATCTGCTCTGGCGCTTCACCCCCGTTCGCCAGCCCAGCGCACTGGACGACGTCAACCGTTTCCTGACCGGCGAAGCTGGGCGGCAGATGGGCGAGGCGGGGATCATGGCCGTGATGATCGGCGGGGAAGGACGCATCCGCGCCGCCAACGGCGCTTTCCTGCTGCGCGCGGCCGGGCGCATCGACGCCAATATCACCGGCCGCGATTTCGCCGCCCATATGCGGGTGGATGACAAGGGCCGGCTGTTCCTGGCGCGGGAGGAAAATGGCGGGCTGCCGCTGCGCCTGCTCCAGGTGCCGCTGCGCCGCGCGAGCCAGCCGGGCGGCGGCGGGCAAGGTTCGGCGCAGGACGGGCCGATGCTGTTGCTGCTGATCGACGAGCCGGCAGGCGGCGGCGGCACGTCGGCATTGTCCTATATCGAAACCCTGCTCTCGCTGCTGCCCTTTGGCCTGGCCATGGCGGATCGCGACGGCCGCATCCTGTTCGTCAACAAGGCGTTCGCCCGCGCCGCAGGCCTGACGCCCGGCGCCAAGCCCAGCTATCCCGGCGATCTGGTGGTGCGCGAGGATCAGGCGGCGGTGGCAGACGCCGTGCGCCGCTTCGCCGTCGGTCCGCAAATGTCGGGCGATATCGCCGTGCGGATGCGCGAACTGCCCGACGAGCCGACCGCGCTCAGCCTGGCGGGCGTCCGCGGCCTGGGCGAAGCGGCCGTGCTCCTTTCGCTCAAGGACAATAGCGAGGAGAGCAAGCTCAAGCGCCAGGTCGCGCAGGCGACCAAGATGCAAGCGATCGGCCAGCTGGCCGGCGGCGTTGCGCATGACTTCAACAATATCCTGACCGCTATCATCGGCCATTGTGACCTGATGCTGATGCGCCATACGCCGGGCGACAGCGACTATGACGATATTCAGCAGGTCAAGTCGAACAGCAACCGCGCCGCCGGCCTCACCCGCCAGCTGCTCGCCTTCTCGCGCCAACAGACCTTGCGGCCGCAGATTTTGCAGCTGCCCGACATCGTCTCCGACGTGTCCAACCTGCTGAAGCGCCTGCTGGGCGAAAATGTCCGGCTGGAGGTCAGTCATGGCCGCAATCTGGGCGCGGTGCGTGCCGATCCAGGCCAGCTTGAACAGGTGATCGTCAACCTGGCGGTCAACGCCCGCGACGCCATGCCCGAAGGCGGCACGCTCAACATCCAGACTTATGCCGTTCCGGCCGCCAAGACGCGCGAGATGCGCCAGCAGATCCTGCCGGTGGGCGACTATACCGCCCTGCGCGTGTCCGACACCGGCCTCGGCATCCCGCCCGACATATTGGCGAAGATCTTCGAACCCTTCTTCACCACGAAGGAACTGGGCAAGGGCACGGGCCTGGGCCTCTCCACCGTCTATGGCATCGTCAAGCAGTCGGGCGGCTATATCTTCGCCGAATCCGAACTGGGGCGGGGCGCCAGCTTCGTCATCTACCTGCCCGTCTATCAGGGCGCCGATGTGGAGGACGTCCCGGTGCGCGAGCCGGTGCGGCGCAGCGAGACATGGGGTTCGGGCACCATATTGCTGGTCGAGGACGAGGATATGGTCCGCGCCGTCGCCGAACGCGCGCTGACGCGGCAGGGCTATAAGGTGCTGACCGCCAATGACGGGGAACAGGGGTTGGAGGTGCTGGCCAGCCATGAGGGGATCGACCTGCTGATTTCCGACGTGGTGATGCCCAATATGGACGGGCCGGCGATGGTGTCGCAAGCGCGCCGCAGCCATCCGCGGTTGCCGGTGCTGTTCATGTCGGGCTATGCCGAGGAACAGCTGCGCAAGTCGATCGACATCGCCAATGTCGCCTTCCTGCCCAAGCCCTTTTCCGTCAACCAGCTGGCCGAAGCGGCGCGCGACACGATGGCCATGTCCCTGTCGGGGGATTGACCTTGCTCAGGATCAAGGTGAAGGGGCTGGGCAAGCCGATGCCGATGGTTTAGCCAATCCGCCGGTTGAACAGGGAAGCAGGCATGTCGGACGCGAAATCCATCCTCATCGTGGAAGATGAGGCGATGATCGGCATGATGCTCGAGGATTATCTCGACGCACTCGGCTATCGCCTGCACGCCGTGGCCGCGACGGTCGATGAAGCCTGTGCGCAGGCGCGGCAGGGCGGATTCGACGCAGCCCTGCTCGACTGCAATCTTCAGGGCGAAAAAAGCTGGCCGGTCGCTGACATATTGGCGCAGGCCGACATTCCCTTCGTTTTCGCCACCGGCGGGATGGCGGATGATCTGCCGCCGGATCATGCCGACCGGCCGACCTTGGCAAAGCCCTTCACGATCGGCGCGGTCGAACGCGCGCTGGGCCGGATATTGGCGGCGTGACCCAGCCGGTCCGCGGCGAATAGGAAATTTCCGTTCCCCTCTTGTTCTTATAGAACAAACAGGATACATCATAGACAGGCGCCGAGAGAATCGACGCGATCCGCTTGACAGGGGATAGGCCGATGACCGCAATGCTCCAACTCATCGATTCCAAGAAGACGGGGACAATGGACAGACAAAAAGCATTGGAGGCGGCGCTCGCCCAGATCGATCGCGCCTTCGGCAAGGGCTCGGCCATGAAGCTGGGCAGCCGTGAGAAGATGGAGATCGAAGCGATCTCGACCGGCTCGCTCGGCCTCGATATCGCGCTCGGCATTGGCGGCCTGCCCAAGGGCCGCATCATCGAGATTTACGGGCCTGAAAGCTCGGGCAAGACCACGCTGGCACTCCACGCCATTGCCGAGGCGCAGAAAAATGGCGGCACCGCCGCGTTCGTCGATGCCGAACATGCGCTCGACCCCGGCTATGCCAAGAAACTGGGCGTCGATATCGACGAACTGGTCGTGTCCCAGCCGGACACGGGCGAACAGGCGCTGGAAATCGTCGATACGCTGGTGCGCTCCAACGCCATCGACGTGCTGGTGGTCGATTCGGTGGCGGCGCTGGTGCCGCGCGCGGAAATCGAGGGCGAGATGGGCGACAGCCATGTCGGCCTCCAGGCCCGCCTCATGTCCCAGGCGCTGCGCAAGCTGACGGGCTCGATCTCGCGCTCCAAATGCATGGTGATCTTCATCAACCAGGTGCGCATGAAAATCGGCGTGATGTACGGCAACCCGGAAACCACGACCGGCGGCAATGCGCTCAAATTCTACGCCTCGGTCCGCTTGGACATCCGCCGCACCGGCCAGATCAAGGATCGCGACGACATCGTCGGCAACGCCACGCGCGTCAAGGTGGTCAAGAACAAGGTGGCCCCGCCCTTCAAGCAGGTCGAATTCGACATCATGTATGGCGAGGGCATTTCGAAGATCGGCGAGATACTCGACCTTGGCGTCAAGGCCGGGATCGTCGAGAAATCGGGCGCCTGGTTCTCCTATGACTCGATCCGCATCGGCCAGGGGCGTGAAAACGCCAAGACCTATCTCAAGGAACATGCCGAACTGGCGGCCAAGCTGGAAAATGCGATCCGCGGCAAGACCGAGGAAGTCGCCGAAGGGATGATGACGACCCCCGATGCGGAGGATGATGGCGAATAGGCGCGGACCAGCGCCCCGGCCGGATCAACCGGGGCATGGTTCGCGGTGCTCGCCCGCCTTGCGCGTCACGCACTGAAAAGACCCGCCGCGCCACGCCGTGCGGCGGGTCTTTTACCGTTCGGCCGAGGGCGCGGCGGGCGCGGTTTTCCGACGGCGGCGCCTGACGCGGCAGGCATGAACCGCTGCGGGAATCATGTGCTGTCCGGCAACCGGCCCTTCGGCCCCGGCCGCTGCGCGACGCTGATTTCGACCTTCCCTGCTCAAGCCGCTTGCACGCGGCCTGCGCGCGCTTGATGCTGACGCCACGGGCCGATTCGGCCCACCCCTCACGCCGGATATGGAACCCCATGCGCCTCGCGATCGAAGCGATCCTCGACTATGACTTCGCCCAGCCCACCGACGTGCTGCTGGCGGTGGAGGCGGCCGCCTTGCCGGACCAGCGCATCGTCGCCCAATCCCACATTATCGACAATGCCGGCCCCTTGACCAACAAGGTCGGCGGCAGCGGCGTCGGGCGGCGCACCTGGACCCGGACCGGCACCGGCCGGATGGTCAGCACCTACCGCGCCACCGTCGCGGTCGACCGCCTGCCGATCGACATCGCCGGCCTGAACCGCAGCCCCCTGTCCAGCCTGCCCGAAGATGTGCTGCCCTTCATCTGGCCCAGCCGCTATTGCGAGGCGGACCGGTTCGTCAGCTTCGTGTGCGGTCATTTCCCCGATCTCGACGGCGGCGCGCTGGTGCTGGCGCTGGTGGCGTGGGTGCGCGAAAATGTCGCCTATGTGATGGGCAGTTCCGACATCTCCACCACCGCCGCCGACACCTTCGTCGCGCAACAGGGCGTCTGCCGCGATTTCGCGCATCTGATGGCCGCCTTGATCCGTTCGCGCGACATCCCTGCGCGTCTGGTGTCGGTTTATGCGCTCGACCTTGATCCGCCGGACTTCCATGCCGTGGTCGAGGTCTGGCTGGACGGCGCCTGGCATCTGGTCGACGCCACCGGCCTTGCCCCGGTCGAGACCATGGTCCGCATCGCCGTTGGCCGAGACGCCACCGACATCGCCTTCATGACCATTTTCGGCGGCGCGCAGATGAACAACCAGTCGATCCGCGTCTCACGCCTGCCCGACGAATAGGGCGAAACGTCAGGCCCAGAAGTTCGCCAATTGCCGCACGGATGCCGCCGCCGCATCATGGTCGGGGGTTTCGTTGGTATCGCCATAGCCGAACCATTCGTCCTGCCCGACCTCCTGCACCACGATGCCGTCGCGCCGCGCCAGCATCGCCAGCCCGCCATAATAGGCGCCATAGGTGGCGCCCGGCTGCGGGATCAGCCAGGCGATCTGGCCGCGCACCGGCACGATGCTCTCATCACGCCACAGCGCCCGCGCGCCATAGCCGGTGCAGTTGATGATCGCCTTTTCCCTGAGCCGGGACAGTTCGCCGGGCGCATGAAATTCCATCGGCACGATCCGCCCGCCGGCGATCAGGAAATCGTTGATCAGTTGATGCGCCAGATCGGCGATATTGAACGTCAACGAACTGTTGCGGCGGGCATGAGCGGGCCGGAACGGATGCGTGCCCGGCGCCAGCTCGACCGAGCGCGGCATGATGTCGCGCAACCGGCTTTCCAGCCGCAGGAAATCGTCGGGGCGTTCGACAACGGGCGCGGCCGCCGCCCCGCGCCCGGCTTCGCCGAAGGGCGCGTCGGACAAGATGTAGCGGTCGGTCCATTCGACCGGGTCGCCGGCCAGCCCCAGATAGCTTTGATACATGGCGAAGGAGGTCCGAGCCATCGCCTCCCACCGATCGCCGAATCCGGGGTCGACCGCCTTCTCCATCGCGATCCGGCTGTCGGGCGACCAGGTGCCGGTGGCCCGGGCGGAGCGGACATGGGGGAATTGCTCCCTGGCGTAGATGGTGACGCGCGCGCCCGCGCGCTGTGCCGTCAGCGCCGCCGTCAGGCCCAGCGCGCCCGCGCCGATCACTGCCAGGTCGCGCACTCCATCGGCCATGGCCAGCCCCACCGCCAGTTCGGCCGAGCCCCAGCTCAGCGACCAGCCGCTGCCGCCATGACCATAATTATGGACGACCCGCTTGCGCCCCACTTCCTCCACTTCGATACGGGGGCCTGCCGCGCGGAACGGCCGCAGACAGACCGTGGTGCGAAAGATGCGGTCGGGCGTAGCCCGGATCGGCTCCACGCCGGCGAAGGGATCGAAGGGCGTCGCCATCCCCGCCGTCGCCGCCATCAACGACAGGCCGGCACCGCCCATGGTGCTGACCAGAAAGGCCCGTCTGTCCATATCCGTTTTCTCCCATCGCCCTCTTCTGCCCGTAACGAACCGCGTCCAGCGACCCGCAGTCGTTGCCTGCCTGCCCTGCTTACATTGATCGACATTGTGGACAAATCTCGAAGTTGAACATATCAGGAACAAATGGTTCAGCTGTCGATCCGTCAAAAATTGGAAATTCTGGCGGATGCCGCCAAATATGATGCGTCCTGCGCCTCGTCCGGGACGACGAAGCGGGATTCGCGCGGCGGCAAGGGGATCGGATCGACCGAAGGCATGGGGATCTGCCATGCCTATGCTCCGGACGGCCGCTGCATCTCGCTGCTCAAGATATTGCTGACCAACAGTTGCATCTTCGACTGCCATTATTGCATCAACCGCCGGTCGAGCGATGTGCGCCGCGCGCGCTTCGCGGCGAAGGACGTGGTCGATCTGACGCTCAGCTTCTATCGGCGCAACTATATTGAAGGGCTGTTCCTGTCCTCCGGCATCATCCGCTCGCCCGATTATACGATGGAGCAATTGGTGGAGGTCGCCCGCGCCCTGCGGGAGGATCATGATTTTCGCGGCTATATCCATTTGAAGACGATCCCCGATGCCGATCCAGACCTGATCCGCAAAGCCGGTCTCCACGCCGACCGGCTATCCATCAACGTCGAGCTGCCGACCGAAGGCGGCTTGAAGCGCCTGGCGCCGGAAAAGGATGGCGGCCGGATTGAGGGCGCGATGGGCCGGCTGCGCGCGGAGATGGAGGATCATGGCGACGCGCGGCGGAAATATCGCCATGCGCCCCGTTTCGCTCCCGCCGGCCAGTCGACCCAGATGATCGTCGGCGCCGATGCCGCCGACGATCGCGCCATCATCCAGCGCGCCAGCAGTCTATATGACCGGCACCGCCTGCGCCGCGTCTATTACAGCGCATTTTCCCCCATCCCATCGCCCAGCGCCGTGCTGCCGCTCAAGCGCCCGCCGCTTCAGCGCGAACATCGCCTCTACCAGTCCGACTGGATGATGCGATTCTATGGTTATGACGCCGCAGAGATTGCGGCGGCGACCGATCCGGCGACCGGATGCCTGCCGCTGGACATCGACCCCAAGCTCGCCTGGGCGCTCCAGCATCGCGCCAGCTTTCCCGTCGACGTCAATCGTGCGCCGCGCGAAGCGTTGCTGCGCGTGCCGGGGCTGGGGGTGAAGGCGGTCGACCGCATTCTGGCCAGCCGCCGCCACCGCCGCCTGCGACTCGACGATGTGGCGCGGCTCACCACCTCCATTGTCAAGCTGCGCCCATTCCTGGTCGCCGCCGACTGGCGTCCGACCGGCCTGGTCGATCGCGCCGACCTGCGCGCGCGGCTCGCCCCGCCCGCGACGCAGCTTGATTTGTTCACATCATCGTAATTTTGGGTTGATTGACGGCAATGTTCGTGAAATTCTGTTGCCTGGGTCATTCAAGGAGAACCGGGTCGTGGCAACGACATTGGGCCATCGGACGGAGCGCAAGAGCTTCGCCAAGCGCATCAGCAGTCATCTCGCCGCCGCGCTCGTCATCTTCTGCCTGCTTCAGATTTTCATCGTCGCGAAAATGGGCGGATCGCTCGCCCTGCATCTGGGCATCATCATCGCGATCGGCGGCTATGCGATCGCCGCGCGCGGCCTCGAACGACGCTGGCAGATGCTGGAACGGGGCGGGTTGTCGCAGAGCGGTCTCTCGCTGCGCTACCGCCGCGATCTGCTCCAGCTATGGGCCGCCAGCCTGGTCGGCGCGCTGCTCTGGATTCCGGTCGCCATCATCTTCCGCTTCCTGTTCGGCTGACGCATCGGAGCCAATTGCCGCGCCCATCGTTCTGTCTTCTCGAAAAGAGGAGGACCGACCATGGCCGACGCCGGCATTTTCCATCGCCTGAAACAGGATCACGATTCCCACCGCCAACTCTTCGCCAAGATGGCGGATGCGCAGGACGAACCCGATCGCCTCGAAAAACTGTTCGCGCAGTTCGCGGTCGAGGTGAAAGCCCATGCCGCGGCGGAGGAAGAGACGCTCTACGCCACCATGCTCGCCCGCCCCGACCTGCGCGAGGATGCGCAGCACAGCGTGTCCGAGCACAAGGAGATCGAGGATTATCTCGAGGAGATGGCGGAGCAGGAATTCAACAGCCAGCCATGGCGCGAAACCTTCGCCCAGATGAAAAAGCGCTACCTCCATCATATCGAGGAGGAAGAGGAAGAGATGTTCCCCGACGCCGCCAAGGATCTGAGCGCGCAGGAAGAGGAAAAGCTCGGCCGCAAATTCGCGGAGCGCAAGCCCGCCGAACTGGACCGCGCCGAAGCCGAGGAATGAGCGCGGGCTGACCGCGATCGGCTCTATGCATCGCGTCACCCTCACCGCACCCGATGATTTCGACGGCTGGCGCGATGCTGCGCGCCGGCTATCGAACCATGATGTCGATCCGGCCGAAGTGACGTGGCAGGTGGGGGAGGATGGCGGCGACCTGTTCAGCGACGCCCCCCTGCCGCCCGAGCGGCCCGGTGCTCGCTTTTCTGTCCCGCGCGCCTTTGTGGACATGGCGCAAAGCGCGATCCTTCACCGCGACCCCGAACGCTTCGCCTTGCTCTACGCCTTGCTGTGGCGTGTCCGCACCCAACGCGGCGTCATGGAGGACAAGGCTGATCCTCTGCTGCGGCGGGTCGATATATTGGCCAAGGCGGTGCGGCGCGATATTCACAAGATGCGCGCCTTCGTCCGCTTTCGCGAGATGGAGGAGGATGGGGATGGCGGCCCGACCAGCCGCTATGTCGCCTGGTTCGAACCGGACCATCACATCGTCCGCGCCAATGCGGGCTTCTTCGTCCGCCGCTTCGCCGCGATGCGCTGGTCGATCCTCACGCCGGAGACGTGCATACATTGGGATGGTGCGACGTTGACGGAAGGACCGGGCGCAGCGCGCGATGATGCGCCGGACGGCGACCCGGTCGAGGCATTGTGGAAGGGCTATTATGCCGCGATCTTCAACCCGGCCCGGCTCAAGACCGGCGCGATGCTGTCGGAAATGCCGAAAAAATATTGGCGCAACCTGCCCGAGGCCGCGCTCATCCCGGATCTGGTCGCCGGCGCTCAGGCGCGGGAGGCGCGCATGATCGCCACCGCCCCGCGTCCGCCGGCCAGGCCGCCCACTCCCGCGAACAACAGTGGCACGGTATGGGCCGCGGTGCGCGACGAAGCCATGCGCTGCACCCGCTGCCCGTTATATCGCGATGCGACGCAGACCGTCTTTGGCGAAGGGCCGATCGACGCGCCGCTGGTCTTTATAGGCGAGCAGCCGGGCGATCAGGAGGATCTGGCCGGCCGGCCCTTCGTCGGCCCGGCCGGGCAATTATTCGATCGCGCGCTGGAGGAAGCCGGCGTGGATCGCGCCAGCGCCTATGTCACCAATGCGGTCAAGCATTTCAAACATGAACGGCGCGGCAAGCGGCGCATCCACCAGACGCCCGACGCCGGCGAAATACAGGCCTGCCGCTGGTGGCTGACCCAGGAACTGGACATGGTGCGGCCCCGCCTGGTGGTGGCGCTGGGCGCCACGGCGGCGCGGGCGATGCTGGGCAAGGCGGTGACGATCAGCCGCACGCGGGGCGCGGGAATCGCGCTGGAGAACGGGGCGGAGGGATGGGTCACGGTGCATCCCAGCTATTTGCTGCGCCTGCCTGACGAAGCGAAAAGGGCGCAGGAACGCGACCGCTTCGTTGCGGAACTGCGGATGATCGGCGCGCGGGTGCAGGCGCTGGCCTGACACAGCCCGGCTCTATCCCGCGCTCAATCCATGTTTCTTCATGCAGTGGCGCAACTGGTCATAGGTCAGCCCCAGTCCCTTCGCCGTCGCGCGCTGGTTATAGCGATAGCGTTCCAGTGCCGCCTGCACGATCGCCGCTTCATGCGCGTCCACCGCCGCCTTGAGGTCGCTGATCTCCTCGAACATCAGCGGGGCGGGCGCGGCCGGTGCGGACGGGATAACCGCATTTTCGGTCGGCGCGGTCGCCCGCGCCATCATCGGACGCGGTTTCCAGGGCGAGGCGAACGGGTCGAAGGTGATGCGGCTGATCGGCCGACCCGGCTCGTCCCAGCGATAGACCGCCCGTTCGACGACATTGCGCAATTCGCGAACATTGCCGGGCCAGCCATGGCCCTCCATCTCCGCCCGGGTGGCGGCGGTGAAGCCGGGCCATTGCGGCCAGTTCAGTTCCGCCGCCATGCGCCGCCCGAAATGCTCGGCCAGCACCGCCACATCGCCTTCGCGCGCGCGCAGCGGCGGCAGGGTGATGACCTCGAAGCTGAGGCGATCTAGCAGGTCGGGGCGAAATCGGCCGGCGTCGGCGGCGGCCGGCAGATCCTCATTGGTTGCCGCCACGATCCGCACATCGACACGCAACGGACGCGACGCGCCGATCCGCGTCACCTCGCCATATTCGATCACGCGCAGCAGCCGCTCCTGCGCCGCCATCGACAAGGTGCCCAGTTCGTCGAGGAACAGCGTGCCGCCGTCCGCTTCCTCAAAGCGCCCCGCGCGCGCTCGACTGGCGCCGGTGAACGCGCCCTGTTCATGACCGAACAGTTCCGCCTCGATCAGCGTCTCGGGCAACGCCGCGCAGTTCATCACGATCAGCGGCTCGCCCCAGCGCGGCGAGAGATGGTGGAGCCGTTCGGCGATCAGTTCCTTGCCGGTCCCGCGTTCGCCGATCACCAGCACCGGCCGGTTGAGTTCGGCCGCGCGCCCCGCCTGCTCGACGGCATCGAGAAACGCCAGGGATTGCCCGACAAATTGCGTATTTTTCTCCATCTGCCAACTTATGGTGAAATTTCCCACTCCTTGGCAAGCAGACTCTCGTTTTGCGGCTATCCGATGAACTGAAAATGAAGGAAATCCGCCAGTTTTTAAAATTGGCACGCACCCTGCAGAGCTTTGGGCAATCCGCAACAAAAGGCGGAACGCACATGAAGGCCAAGGTTCAGGGAGTAAGAAGATGGAAAAGACCACCAATGTTCGCGAAATCGGCCAGCTGATGTCAGTCGCCGTCGCCGCCATCCTGTTCGGATCGACCATGATCCTTTCGGCGGTCGGCCCGGCCCGCGCCAGCGAAACCCCGATCCTCGCGGCCAATGAAACCCCCGCGACTTTGCGCTATCTGGCGTAAGGACGCGACACCCGGCCGGGGCGGTCCCGCCCCCCCTCTCAGCCGCCCCGGCCATTGAGAAACAGAAGAGACCACCAGGAGTAGTTCACATGGGTATTTTTTCCCGCACCCGCGACATCATTGCCGCCAATGTCACCGACCTGCTCGACAAGGCGGAAGATCCCGCGAAGATGATCCGCATGATCATCCTCGAAATGGAGGAGACGCTGGTCGAGGTGCGTGCATCCGCCGCCCGGACCATCGCCGACCAGAAGGAGATGCGTCGCCATATCGCGAAGCTCACCGCGTTGCAGGACAGCTGGACCGAAAAGGCGCAGCTCGCGCTCAGCAAGGACCGCGAGGACCTGGCCAAGGCCGCCCTGGTCGAACGGCAGAAGGCCGCCGACATGGCGGACCATCTGAACCATGAGATCGAAACGCTCGACGACGCGCTCCATGCTTCGGAGGAGGATATCGCCAAGCTCCAGGCCAAGCTGCGCGAAGCCCGCGTGCGCCAGAACAGCCTCGTCACCCGGATGCAGAGCGCCGAAAACCGCCTGCGTGTGCGCGAAGCCTATGCCGGCGAGAAGGTCAATGAAGCCTTCGCCCGCTTCGACATGCTGGAACGCCGCGTGGACATGGCCGAAGGCCGCGCCGACGCCATGGGCCTGGGCGGACAGCCCAAGACGCTGGAGGAGGAGATTGCGGAACTTAAGTCGGCCGACAAGGTCGATGCCGATCTCGCCGCGCTCAAGGCCAGCATGAACGCTGGCAAGACCGAAGGAGCCTGATCCCATGGAGGACGTGTTCCTGCCCATCATGATCTGCGGCATGTTGTTCATCGGCATGCCCTGGCTGATCTTCCACTATGTCACCAAGTGGAAACAGGCCCCCAAGATCACCGATGAGGACGAGAAGTTGCTGGACGAGCTTCACCTGCTCGCCCGGCGCCTGGAGGAAAGGCTCCAGACGATCGAACGGATCGTCGCAGCCGACAATCCCGACTTCCGCCCCGCCCGCCCGTCGCACGACGACGCCTATAATTTCGAACGGAGGAACTGAGATGACCGCCCGCCGCACCAAATTCTATCTCGACAAGCAGAATGGCAAATGGCTGGGCGTGTGTTCCGGCATCGCCGACTATACCGGGATCGACGTGGTCTGGGTGCGCGTCGGCGCGGTGCTGATCACCCTCATGGGGGCTTTCCCCTGGTCGCTGATCGCCTATTTCGCCGCCGCTTATTTCGCCGATGCAAAGCCTCTGGGCCTGTATTCGGATCGCGATGACGAAAAATTCTGGCAGGGCGTGCGCACCAATCCGGCGCGCTCCACCCGCGATGTCCGGTCCAAATTTCGCGACATCGACCGCCGCCTCGCCGACATCGAGCTATATTATACCAGCCGCAATACCCGCCTCGCCGACGAGATTGACAGCCTGCGCTGAACGTCATGTCGGGGCACGACAAACAGGGAGAGACAGTCATGAGCATCGGCAGCCCCTTCTTCATCCTCGCCATCATCGCCATGTCGACGCTGGGCTGGATGTTCACGACCTGGACCAGGGCGCGTCACGGCTATCCGGTGGAAAATGAATGGTCGGGCGTCGCTCATCGAACCGATCCCGACGCCGGTCGAAAAATCGACCTGCTTTCAAGCGAAAACGAAATGCTGACCGGCCGCATCAGCCGCCTTGAGGAACGCATCGCCGTGCTGGAAAGGATCGCCACCGATCCATCGACCCGCACCGCGCGCGAAATCGACGCGCTGCGCTGATCGCGCCGGCAAAGGGGAGACAAGGGATCATGGACAAGACCGATATGGTGGACGCCTTCATCATGCCCAACCTGCCGTGGATCATCGGCGCCGGGCTGTTCATCGCCGTCCTGGCCATAGCCGGCTGGATCTTCACCACCTGGCTGCGCGTGCGCCACGGCTATCCGCTGGACGGCGCCTGGGGTCAGGCGGTCTATCCGCAGAAGAATGAGGAAATGGTCGAGCGCATCAAGCTGCTGAGCCAGGAAAATGCCCGGCTGCGCGCCGAGATCGGGTCGATGAAGGATCGACTGATTGTGGTGGAGCGCATCGTCACCGACGAAAGCCACCAATTGAACCGAGAGATCGAACGGCTGCGCGGCCCCGCCAACTGACCGGCACAGGCCGCCGCGCCAACAGGGAGTGACATGATATGAATCCGTTTGAAATGGTCGTCGCCATCATCGCCATCGTGATGATCGCCCAGGTGGTGAAGGCGAAGCTGGGCGTCGTAAATCGCGCCAAAGGCGAGGACTTTACCCATCGCGGGCCGGACCCGGAGGCAGAGCGCCTGCGTGCCGAGGTGAAGGCGCTCAAGGACCGCGTGGCCGTGCTGGAAAGGCTGGCCACCGATGATTCGACCGCCCTGGAGCGGGAATTCGAGAAACTACGCAGCCGCGACTAGGCCATGGACGCGGCTCCTTCGCCAGGGAGGCACAGATGCAGGACCCTTATCTTTATCTGACCCTGGCGACGGCCGGTCTCGCCGGCCTCGCCATCGTCTCCACCGCGGCCTTGCGCGGCTGGAATGGCTGGCTGGACTTCAAGCGCGCGGAACTTAACCGGCGCGGTGATGAAGGCGCCCCGCCTTCTTCGGCCGCCGCCCGGATCGAGGTCGCCGACCTCAAGGAACGAATCCGCAAGCTGGAAGCGATCGCGGCCGGCGTCGATCTTTAAAAGACGGAAAAGCGGGTTCCCGCGCCTGCTTTTCCGCCTATATGGGCGCCCATGACCGACATGCCCGCTCCCCGGCCCATCTTGGCCGAGCTTCAGGAAGAATATGAATTTCTCGACGCGGACGATCGTTATCGCCTGCTGATCGACCTGGGGCGCGCGCTGGAGCCGATGCCCGACGCGCTCAAGACCGACGCGACCCTGGTGCGGGGCTGTTCGGCGGCGGTGTGGGTCTATCCCACGGTGCTGGAGGACGGGCGGCTCCATTTCCTGGCCGACAGCAATGCCGCCATCACCAAGGGGATCATCGCGCTGGTGCTGCTGACGGTACAGGATCACGCCCCCGCACATATCGTTGCGACCGACATTGAAGGCGCGCTCGCCCCCTTCGACCTGCGCAACCAGCTCAGTTCCAACCGGACGCAGGGCATCCCCAACATGATCGCCCTGATCCGCGAAACCGCCGCACGCTACGCCGGTTGAAACCCGGACCGTGGCTGCGGCGTTGGGTTCTCCTGACAAGGAGGATGCAACATGCGTCACATCATCGCCCTGACAACGGTCGCCCTGCTGGCCGCCTGCTCATCGGGCAGCAAGGACGAACCGACCCAACGACAGCAGATCGGCCAGAGCTGGAAATATGAAGGCGGTGACGGCGGGCAGGCGAAGCTGGCCTATATCGGCAGCGTCAACAGCGTGCAGACGATGACCGCGCCCGACACCTTCGCCGTGCTGCTGGTCCAGCCGATGAGCAATGGCGAAAAAAGCGTGACGGTGAAGCTGGTCGGTGCACCGTTCCAGTGCGACCTGTCCGATTGCGCGGTCACTGCCAGGGACGATGCGGGCAAGACCCGCCGCTGGAAGGGCCGGATGACCGACGCAAAGGACGGGATCGAAATCCTGCCCTCGCAAAAAGCCTATGAGACGATCGCGGCGGCGAAGGCGGTGGAGGTCGATCTGGCCGTGGGGCCGAAGGACGAGACGACACCCTTCCGCTTCAATGTCACCGGGCTTGATCTGCCCGGCTGACCGGATGGCGCACGCCGGCCCGCGCACGGCGGGCCAGTTCCTGTTTCAGCGCGGCGGGCCGGGGCGCGACCAGGAAGCCGAAGCTGACCGTGCCGTCCTTCGTTTCGACCGCATGGTGCAGCCGGTGCGCCTGGACGATCCGCTTCATATAGCGCGAACGCGGCACATAGCCGTGGCGCACCCGCTTGTGGACGATGATGTCGTGAAAACCCAGATAGATGGCGCCATAGGCGGCGATGCCCGCGCCACAGGCCGTCGCCCAATTGCCCCAGCCCCATTGCACGCCGCCCAGCAGCAGCAGGATCGAAGGCAAGGCGAAAATCACGAAATAGAGATCATTGGCTTCCCACAGCCCGGTGCGGGGTCGGTGATGGCTGGCATGGAGGAACCAGCCCGGCCCATGCATGACCCAGCGGTGCATGACATAGGCGAACCCCTCCATCGCAGCGACGGTGGCGACGAAGACCAAAAGGAGCGAAAGCGGGGACATGGCGCCGATATAGGCGCGCCGGGGCGCCAAGGCGACCCCGCAAAGATACGCAGTCATGAAAAAGGCCGCCATCCCGGCAGGAATGACGGCCTCAATCACGCTTGATGCGGAAGGACGGTCAGAAAGCGGCGGTCAGCGAAAAGACGACCGCGCCATCGGCCCCCAGCGATTCCTTCATGCCGTTGCCGACATCGGTGTTCACATAGGAAATGCCGAAGCTCAGCATCTTGTAGGACGCCGAACCGCCGATCGAATAGTCGAACACATCGCCATCGGGACCACCGGGAAATGCGTCGCTCTTCGCAAAGCCGGCATGACCGACCAACGAGAAGGGCGTGTTGGGAATGCCGATGGTCGGTTCGACATGGGCATAGAAGGACGACGCCTTCTCGCCATTGCCGTCGAGCAGCGCGGACTGTTTCCAGGCATAGTTCACGCCGACCTTGATGCTGGCCGGGCCAACGGTGCCGGTCAGGTTCACATAGGGTTCGAAAAAGTCGGTGTTGTAGTCGCCATGCTTGGGATAGAGATAATAGAGCAGGCCCGCGTCGATGGTGATGCCCGACGCGATTTCCTTCGAATAGCCGGCGGACAGATCAACCTCGGTATTGCCGGCGAAGTTGATGCTCGATGCCCAGACCGATCCGTAGAAACCGCTTTCATGCGCGGCCGTGATGCCGCCCTGAACTGCTGCATCCTCCCCGTTCTGGGTGAAACCGCGGAAGCGATAATCGGACACCAGCCCGACATTGCCGGATAGCGTCACGGCGTCGGTGGGCGCGTCCTGCGCCATGGCGGGGGCGGAAATGACGGCGAGCGCGCCGAACAAAATGGGGGCCGAGAGGCCGATGATGGACTTACGCATGTGATTCCCCTTGATGGTTCTGCGATCGTCCCACCTGCGTCCAGGCGCCTGCCTCTATGTTCCCGCGCGGGGCGGGCCGGCTGCCTCAACAGGACCGGAAATGCCCGTCCGCGCTGCGCTGCACAAGATTTTATTTCTAATTGATGTCTTTTACTGCCTAATTGTTGCTGGACTGCAACAAGCTTAGCCGACGACTGGCTGCCTCTTCCGTAAGGGAAAAGCGAGAAATCAGCGCGTCAAACGGGTCAGGTCACCCCTCGTCAGTCCGGGCCTGCGCCATATGGACGACGCGCTGCGGGAAGGGGATGGTCACGCCATGGTCGCGGAACAGGTGCCACAGGCGGCCCAGCACGTCCGATCGGACATTGCCGACGCCCGCTTCAGGGTCGGTGATCCACGCCAATATCTCGTGATCGACGCTATTGTCGCCAAAGCCGGTCAGCCAGACATTGGGCTTGGGATCCTTGAGCACGCGCGGGCTTTCCAGTGCCGCCTGCATCATCAGTTTCTGGGCCAGTTCCAGGTCGCTGTCATAGGCGATGCCGACCGGGATGTGGATGCGCACCCTGCGGTCGGAATAGGACCAGTTCTCCACCTCCTGCGTCATCAGATTCTCATTCGGAATCAGATGTTCCTTGCCGTCGCGGGTAATGACGCTGACGGCGCGCACGCCGATCTTGTTGACCCAGCCGAAACTGTCGCCCACGACGATGACGTCGCCCGGCTTGATTGATCGGTCGAGCAGCAGGATGATCCCGGCGATCAGGTTGCCGACGGTCTTTTGCAGGCCAAAGCCCACCGCCAGCCCCAGCGCGCCGGAAAAGACGGCGAAGGCGGTCAGGTCGATCCCCAGCACATCGACGCCGAAGAAGAATGCGGTGGCGACGATGGCGATGCCGGCCAACTTTTCGGCCAGCAGCTTCTGCGTCGGATCGAGCCCCCGCGACCCGGCGATGCTGCGCGCCAATATCCGGTTGGCCAGGCGCACGGCGCCGAACAGGCCGACGCCGATCGCCGCGATGGAGGTCAGGTCGAGCAGCGAAATGCGCCGCTTGCCCAGTTCAAGTCCCACGCTGTCGAGCATCTGCGCGAGCGGCGTGATGCCCCCGGTGCTGCCGGACAACAGCATGACGAAGATCAGGATCGAGAGCGGCACCGTCGCCCAGAGCGGGATCGATACGCCGCGCAGCAGATGATTGGCGACCATCGCCAGCGCCCAGCCCAGGACGCAGGCCAGCACGATATTGGCGGTGGTGCCGGTCGGCCAGACCGCAGTGGCGATACCCACGAGCAGGGTGGCGAGGCCGTGCCGGACCAGCGGCCGGACATGCGGCGCGAAGGCGGGGCCGAGATGCGCGCAATGCGGCGCGATCCGCCGCGCGATCATCCGGGCAAGCGTGGCGGCGAGCAGGTAGAGGAGGATGGCCACTCCCAGCCCGACCGCCGCCTCGATCAGGTCGGTGCGATGCTGCATCCGCGCAACCAGTTCAGGCGGCAACAGCCCGATCATGCCGCCGCCCTGTATCGGGCGAGGCCGGCCGCCAGATCGGCGATCAGATCGGCGGGATCTTCCAGGCCGATATGAAGCCGCACCGCCGGCCCCTCCGCCGCCCAGCGCGTCGCGGTGCGATAGCGGGCCGGGTCGACGGGCAGGGCCAGGCTTTCAAAACCGCCCCAGCTATAGCCGATGCCGAAATGCGCCAGGCCGTCGATCAACGCGGCGCGCGCCGCTTCGTCCCCGCCGTCCAGGACGAAGCTGAACAGGCCGGTCGATCCGCTGAAATCGCGCCGCCACAGATCGTGGCCGGGACAGTCGGGCAAGGCGGGATGCAGCACACGCGCGACCTCGGGCTGATCCTTCAGCCAGCGGGCGACCGCCAGCGCGCCGTCGCGATGTTGCGCCAGCCGCACACCCAATGTGCGCAGGCCCCGTGCCGCCAGCCACGCATCGTCGGGACTGACCATCTGTCCAAACAGATAGGCCGTCTGCCGCACCTTGCCGAACCATTGGGCATTGGCGGTCACGCTGCCCATCATCACGTCGCTATGGCCGACGATATATTTGGTGCAGGCCAGGATCGCGATGTCGACGCCATGGGCCATGGCGGGAAAATAAAGCGGCGTCGCCCATGTATTGTCCATCAGCGTCACGATGCCGTTGGCCCGCGCCCAGGCGGAGATGGCGGGAATATCCTGCACCTCGAAGGTCAGGCTGCCGGGGCTTTCCAGGAAAATGGCGCGGATCGGCCCGTCCGCCAGATGGGCGTCGAGCGCCGGCGCCACGGGATCATAATAGATCGTTTCGATGCCGTGACTTTTCAGCATTTGCGTGCAGAAGCTGCGGGTCGGGTCATAGGCGCTATCGACCATCAACAGCCGGTCGCCCGGTTTGAGCACCGCCATCAGCGCGCAGGCGATCGCCGCCACACCCGAGGGGAAAAGCATCGTCCCCTCCGCCCCCGGCTCCATCTCGGTCAGCGCATCGGCCAGGCTCCAGGCGGTCGGCGTCCCCTTGCGCCCGTAGAATAGCCGCTCATGCGTGCTGCTGCCGGCGGCTTTGCGCAGGTGGGCGACATCGTCATAAAGGATGGTGGACGCGCGCCAGACCGGCGGGCTGACGATACCGCCGGGCTGGCCGGGCATACCGGTCCATTCGGGCTTGCGCCCCGCCTGCACCAGTTTCGTCAGCGGCTTGCGCGGGTCGTCGCTCATGCTGGACCCGTCGCTTTCGGTGTCGCGGTATCGAAACCCCATTCCGACCAGCTGCCGTCATAGAGACTGACGTCAGTCTTGCCGAGCGTCTCCAGCCCGGCAAGGACGATCGCGGCGGTCACGCCGCTGCCGCAGGTGGTGATGATCGGTCGGTCGAAATCCGTGCCTGCTTCCTCGAACAGTCGGCGCAGTTCCGCGCCCTGCTTCATGCTGTTGTCGGCAGCAAAAAAGGCGGACGAGGGGATATTGCGGCTGCCGGGAATATGGCCGGACGCCATGCCCGGACGCGGCTCGGCCTCCGCCCCCGTGAAGCGGGCCGCGCCGCGCGCATCGATCAATTGCGCCGCGCCGCTGTCCAGATTGGCGAGAATGTCGGCCTTGGTCCGAACCTGCGTGCGATCCAGCCGGGCGACGGCGTTGCCGGGCGCGGGCGTCGCCGCGCCGCTTTCGACCGGCCGCCCCTCCGCCACCCATTTGGGCAGGCCCCCGTCCAGGATCGCCACGCTCCGGCCCAACCCATAGACACGCATCATCCACCATCCGCGCGCCGCGCTGTGGGCCGGGCTGTTGTCATAGACGATGATGCGGCTGTCCGCATGAACGCCCAGCGCTTGTATGCGCTGCGTCATCATCGCGTCGGGCGGCAACATGCCGGGCGTCGGGTCGTCGGGATCGCCAAGGCTGGGCAGGTCGAGAAAGGCCGCGCCGGGGATATGGGCGGCTTCGAACTCGGCCCGCGGATCGCGCGGCGTGCCAGGCAGGAACAGGCTGGCGTCGAGGATGACCAGGTCGTCCCTGCCGAGTTCCGCGCCAAGCCAGTCGGTGGAAACGAAGATGGTCATGCGGGCTCCCTTCGGCCTTGTCACGTCCACGTCTTAGAGCCAGCCGCCCACGGATTAAAGGGCCGGGCGAGCCTTTGTTGATCAGGCCGGCGTCAGTTCCACCGCCGCGCGAGCGGCAGGCCGGCGATATTGGCGTGGCCCCTGATCCAGGCGCAGCGGCGCAAGCCGATCGGTCGGTGGCTCCTGTTCCTGTCCGACGATGAAGGCGCGCGCGGTTCGCCCCGCGCCGAGCGGCTCGCCCTCGCCCGCGCCCCAGCGATAGGCGGCGTCAAAGGCGGCGATCGGGATGAGCAGGCTGCGCTGGCCCATATCGACCGGCACGATCCGGTCGGTCGGCAACCGCAATTCGCCCGCCAGTTGCCGCGACTCGCCGGGCGCGATCGACACTGCACTGTGCAGCGGCAACCCGTCCTGGCCGGTGAAAAATCCCTGGAGCAGCGCCTGCTGCTGCGCGCCGGCATTGCCCATGATCCCGCGCACAAGGATGTCCTGCGCTTCGCGATCACCGCGATTGTGCAGGATCAGGCTGTAGGCGATGGTCACGCCCATCAGCGAATAGCGTGCCTGGCTGACCACCATGTCCATGTCGATCCAGGGCCGATCTGCGGCCGCGGCCACCGGCGCGGCGACCGGGGCAGCATCGGGTTCTGGCTCCGAGGGCGCGGGCCGGACCGGTTCGCTGGCGGGCGTAGGCACAGGATCGGACACGGCGCCAACTGGCGCCTGATCGACCGGCTCCACCGACCGGCGGCGACGCAGCAGCAACAGTGCAGCGCCAAGCGCCAGCAGGGCGAGCGCTCCACCGATGATCCAGGGGAGCATGGCGCTGGTTTGCGCAGGCGGCGTTAAGGGGACCGGCGGCTCTGGAGCAGCCGGCGCGGTGTCGTTGGTCGCGGGCGCGGAAATCTGTGGCGGCGGGGCATCGGCCGCGCGCTGATCCGTCGTCGCGGCATCGTCCGCCGGAACCGGAACAGTCGGCGTGGCGCGCTCTGGCTCGGACGCTGGCGCCGCAGGTTCGGCCCGGCGTTGTTCGCGCGATTCCGGTTGAGCCGGGCGCGGACGTGCGGGTTCGGTCGGGCTTGTGGGCACCGGCTGCACCTGAACCGGCGGCGTCAGCCTCGGCGCGACTACGGGTGGCGCGACGGCCGGGGGCGTCGCGCGCGGCGTGACGGGATCGCGATAGACGTTCAGTTCCGGCCCCTGCCGGTTCGGATCGGGGGCAGGCCTGTTTGAGGGTGGAAGCGAAAATCCCTCCGAAGGCTGCTCCGCCTGCTGGGCATGGGCGGGCGCCAACATCGTCGCGGCCATCGGCAGCAGCGACGCGGCAAACAGAAGCGGACGAATGCTGGACCCCATGGCCCGTCCAAGGCACAAGCCGGGCTGAACCGCAAGTGAACAATGCGAATCGATGACATCAGCCGTGCGATCGCGTAGATGCGCGACCATGACCGACCTTTCCAAGACCCCGCTGCATCTGGGCCAGCCCAGCGCCCTGCCCGCCTCTCCCGAAGCCGCCATATTGGATTATGTGCCCAATCCGCGTCCCGGCAAGCCCTATCTGGTGCGCTTTACCGCGCCCGAATTCACCTCGCTCTGCCCGGTGACGGGCCAGCCCGACTTCGCCCATCTGGTGATCGACTACGCCCCCGCCGAAACGATCGTCGAATCCAAATCGCTCAAGCTCTTCCTTGGCGCGTTTCGCAACCATGCTGCTTTTCACGAGGATTGCACCGTGGGCATCGGCGAGCGCCTGTTCGCGGAGATGACGCCGATCTGGCTGCGCATCGGCGGCTATTGGTATCCGCGCGGCGGCATCCCGATCGACGTCTTCTGGCAATCGGGCGAACCGCCGGCGGGCCTTTGGCTGCCCCCGCAGGATGTGCCGGGCTATCGCGGACGGGGGTAACGGAACCGCCGGCCCCTGACCCTAGAAGTCGGGCTTTTCATAATGGGGCGGGGGCGTAATGACTTCCATCCGCTCCGACAGCAGCGGGCGGAAGGAGGGGCGCGACTTGAAACCCGCATACCAGCGCTTGACCGGTTCATGCCCGACCCAGTCGATGCCGCCCAGATAGTCGGCGACCGACAGATGCGCCGCCGCCGTTATGTCCGCCAGGCTGAGCGTCCCGCCCGCCATCCAGCTGCGATGGTCGAGCAGATAATCCATATAATCCATATGGACGTTGGCCCGCTTCATCGCTTCGCGCAGAACGCGGGCGTCGGGCGACGCGCGCTCGACCAGCCGTTTCTTCATCCGCTCGTGCAACAGGGGGCCGACGACATCGCCGAAAAAGCTCTGGTCGAAAAAGGCGGTCAGCCGCCGCACCTCCGCCCGGCCCGCCGCCGTGCCGGAGATCAGCGGGAATTTCTCCACCGTTTCCTCGAAATATTCGCAGATCGCCTGGCTGTCGAGCAGGGTGATGCCCCGTTCCTGATCCGCCATCACTGGCGTCAGCCCGGCGGGGTTGAGATCCAGAAATTCGTCCCGCATCGCCCAGGGCGATTCGCGCACCAGATCATAGCCGATCCCCTTCTCGCCCAGCAGCAGCCGGACCTTGCGGGAAAATGGACAGAGGGGGAATTGATAGAGCAGCCACATAGGCGTTTTCTGTTAGGCGCGCGCAGGCGATCGGGAAAGCGGCAAATATGGGAAATATGCCGTGCCGCTACGGCGCTATAGGCCAAAAGGATGGCGACAAACGGCATGGTCCGGCCTTTCGGTCCGGCGATCCGGGCGGTAGAAGAAGCGAGAAAATGGTTTCGTGATGGAAAGGATGCCTGATGTCTGATGATTTCTTCCCCGTGCCGGACATCTGGGCGAAGGGCGCATTGATGGACCGGGCGGCACGAACAGCCGACTATGCCCGCTCGATCGACGACAGCCACGCTTATTGGCTGGAGCGAGCGCAGCGGCTCGACTGGATCACGCCGCCGACGCGGACCAATGAAAGCAGTTTCGACGAGGCGGATTTCGGCGTCCAATGGTTCGCCGACGGCGTGCTCAACGTCAGCGCGAACTGCATCGACCGGCATCTGGCGGAGCGGGCCGACCAGACCGCCATCATCTGGGAACCCGATTCACCCGATGCCGAGCCGCGCCGCTACAGCTATGCACAGGTGCATGAAGAGGTCTGCCGCCTTGCCAATGTGCTGAAGGCCGCCGGCGCGAAAAAGGGCGACCGCGTCACCATCTACCTGCCGATGATTCCCGAAGCCGCCTTCGCGCTGCTCGCCTGCGCGCGGATCGGCGCGATCCACAGCGTCGTGTTCGGCGGTTTCTCGCCAGAAGCCTTGTGCGGCCGAATCGTCGATTGCGATTCGACCCTGGTCATCACCGCCGACGAAGGCCGACGCGCCGGCAAGAAGGTGCCACTAAAGGCCAATGTCGACGCCGCGCTCAAGGATTGCCCCAGCGTCCGCAAGGTGATCGTCGTCCAGGCGACGGGCGGCGCGGTGACGATGCAGGATGGCCGCGACCTGTGGCTGCATGAGGAAGCGGCGAGGGTGTCGGCCGACTGCCCGCCCGAACCGATGCGCGCCGAAGATCCGCTGTTCATCCTCTACACCTCCGGCTCCACCGGCAAGCCCAAGGGCGTGCTGCACACAACCGGCGGCTATCTGCTCTGGGCCAGCCTGACGCACGAACTCTGCTTCGACTATCGGCCCGGCGACATCTACTGGTGCGCGGCCGACATCGGCTGGGTCACGGGGCATAGCTATATCGTCTACGGCCCGCTGGCGAACGGCGCGACGACGTTGATGTATGAAGGCGTGCCCAATTACCCGACACCAGCGCGCATCTGGGAAGTGGTGGACCGGCATCAGGTGCAGACCATCTTCACCGCGCCCACGGCGCTGCGCGCGCTGATGAAGGAAGGCGACGATTTCGTCCATGCGACCAGCCGCAAGTCGCTGCGCCTGCTGGGCACGGTGGGCGAACCGATCAACCCCGAAGCGTGGCGCTGGTATCATCATGTCGTGGGGGAGGATCGCTGCCCGATCATCGACACCTGGTGGCAGACCGAGACGGGCGCGGCGATGATTGCGCCGATGCCCGGCGCGACCGACCTGAAGCCCGGCTCCGCCACCTTCCCCATGCCCGGCGTCGTGCCGCAGATCGTCGATGGCGAGGGCAAGGTGCTGGACGGCGCGACCGAAGGCAATCTGGTCATCGCGCAAAGCTGGCCGGGGCAGATGCGCACCGTCTGGGGCGATCATGACCGTTTCTTCCAGACCTATTTCACGACCTTCCCCGGCAAATATACCACCGGCGACGGCGCGCGGCGGGACGCGGACGGCTATTACTGGATCACCGGCCGGGTGGACGACGTCATCAACGTATCGGGCCATCGCATGGGCACGGCGGAGGTCGAAAGCGCCCTGGTCCTGCACGAGAGCGTGGCCGAGGCGGCCGTGGTCGGCTTCCCCCACGACATCAAGGGGCAGGGCATCTACGCCTATGTCACGCTCAACAGCGGCGAGCAAGCGAACGACGCCCTGCGCAAGACGCTGGCGCAATGGGTGCGGAGCGAAATCGGCCCGATCGCCACGCCGGACGCGATTCAGTTCGCGCCGGGCCTGCCCAAGACCCGTTCCGGCAAGATCATGCGCCGCATCCTGCGCAAGATTGCGGAGGGAGAAGTGTCGGCACAGGCGCTGGGCGACACCAGCACGCTCGCCGATCCGTCGGTGGTGGATAATCTGGTCGCCAATCGTCAGGGATAAGGCGGCCGGAACTTCGCAAACATCGCGCTTGTCGCGCATGGCGAATTTGTCCGCAAAGGATCAGCGCCGCGAACCGGCACGATGGACGATGGGAAAGAGCCTGATGGAACAAGCCCATAGCAATATCGGCCGCTGTAGGACAGACTGAAGCAAGGACGCAGGAGGCCAGGGCGCATCGAACAGGGCGCCCCGGCTGGACATGCCAGACCAAGGAGCAGCCCATGGCCCGTTACACATCTGTCGCCCGCGCCCTGCACTGGATCATCGCGATCCTGATCATCGCCAATCTGGCCCTGGGCATCGGCCATGAGGCCCTGCCCAAGGACTGGGCGGTGATGCCGGTGCATAAATCGATCGGCCTCACGGTGCTGGCGCTGACGCTGGTGCGGATCGGCTGGCGACTGACCCACCCCGCCCCGCGACTGCCCGCGGCCATGCCAAGTTGGGAAAAGGGCGCGGCCCATGCGACCCATTTCCTCTTTTACGCCTTCATGATCCTGATGCCGTTGTCGGGATGGATCATGACATCGGCGGGCACGCGGCCGCTCAATTGGTTCTTCCTGTTCGACGTGCCCAAATTCGCGGTGACGAAAGGCGATGCCATCGTCGGCCTGTCGGGCGAAGGGCATGAGATTATGGGCTTCACCTGGGCGGCGCTGGTCGTCGTGCATATCGGCGCGGCGCTGCGCCATCATATCGTGCTGAAGGACGATGTGCTGCGGCGGATGCTGTAAGAACTGTGGGTGGATGGCGGACTGGCGGGTTTGGATAATGTTGGTCGGAATAGCGGACATAGCTTTACGCATTTGGTAATTAACTTGATGGCAAACATACCCAAATAATTGGGCTAAATGATCAGATTCATCTTAGCTCTGACGGCGACTGCCCTTGTATGTAGCTGCTCGCCGCCACTGCCAAAGTGTTCGGCTCCCAACCCTAAGACAATTGCCAATGCGTTGTCGGGCCGCGAGTTTTTTCGCGCTACGCTGACAATGGTCGCAAAATCCACTGTGACTGGCAAAATGGTCGCGGACAAAGACCCGCAGGGCTTTGAAAAGCGCTTATCCCGCGCGGTTGATCACGCATTAGTTCGCTACGGTAAGCAATGGGATACGAACTTCGCGCAGGCATATTCTGACACGCTCAGCCAGCAAGAATTGTCGGCAGTGTGTGCTGCGATGAACGAGAATGACAAGGGGAGCTTCGGACGCTTTGCTGACCGCGTCGGCACAGATATGAAATCAAAATCGACGCCCTTGCTTCACATGGCTGGCGTTGAGGTTATCAAAGAACTTGCTCAAGGGTCGATCGCGAAATAGTCGTATGTATTGTTATGCACGTCCGGTTCCCGGTCGCACACCATGAGCTGTGGACGGTAACAAATGGTCGCTTGCAGTCACTTCCTTTTGTCGTGCCGGGCCTGACCCGACATACCGCTTGTTCCGAAGTGCCATAAGCCAGGAAGAAGCGAGACCCCGGATCAAGTCCGGGTGACGAAGCCAGAGCCGCCTCTGGTCGTGACCCGCCCTACACCATCTCGCCGGTCAGCAACCGTGGCAGCGCGCCCGACTGGCCGCGCGCTTCGGCCATGAAGCGTCCCTTGAGCGCGCCGCTGCGCTGCACCGCGGCCAGCCCCGCCCGGCGGACCAGCGAAGGCAGCTTGCCCGGCACATCGAACAGGCGGACCAGCCCGTCCATCGCCACGCTGGTCATCATCGAATCGAGGCCGCGCCAGCGCTGGTAGCGCGCCAGCAGTTGCGCATCGCCCGGATCGAGGCCCAGCCGCATCCCGTCCACCAGCACCTCGACCAGCGCGGCGACGTCGCGGAAGCCGAGGTTCACGCCCTGCCCGGCGATCGGGTGGATGGCATGGGCGCTATCGCCCACCAGCGCGAGGCGCGTATCGGTGATGCGCGCGGCATGGTGGAAACCCAGCGGGTAGGAGGAGCGCGGCCCCGCCAGCTTGATCTCGCCCAGGAACCCGCCGATCCGCTTCTGCGCTTCGGCCAGCCAGGCGCGTTCGGACAACTTCATCATCGCCGGCGCCTGATCGGTCGGCACGGTCCAGACCACGGCGGAGCGGGTGCCGGGCAGCATCGGCAGCAGCGCGAAGGGGCCGCCGACATAGAAAATCTCATAGGCCGTGTTGGCGTGCGGGATGTCATGGTCGATCGCCGTGACCATGGCGGTGTGCTTATATTGCCAGCGGGTCGTGTTGATCCCTGCCGCTTCGCGCGTGGGGCTGTTGCGTCCCTCCGCCGCGACCAGCAGCGCGCCATGGATGGTGTCGCCGCTCGCCAGCGTCAGCGTGACGCCATCGGCGTTGCGATCGACATGGGTGGCGCGGTCGGGCTGGAAGCGGGTGAGATTGACGGCTTCGTCCGCCGTCTGCGCCAGCGCGATGCGCAGGGCGCGATTGGGGACCATCGTGCCCATCACGCCATCATCGGCGTCCGGCGCGAAATCGAGCGCGCCCGGCTCCAGGCCATCGCTGACCCAGATCCGGTCGATCGGGCAGCCTTTGCCCGTCAGATGCTTGCCGACCCCGATGGCGTTCATCATGGCATAGCTGGTCGAACTGATCGCCGAGACGCGGCCGTCGAACCCGGCGGCCGTGGTGTCCACCGGATCGGCCGGGTCGATGACCGCGGTTTTCACCCCGTGGCCGGAAAGGGCGATGCCCAGGGTCAGGCCGACCAGGCCCCCGCCCAGGATGACGACGTCGAAGCGTTCCATGGATATGTATCTAGGCGCTTGGGAAGGGATTGGGAAGCGGTCGCTTGCCCCCTATTTCCCCGCACAGGCGGGAAAGACAGGGGGTAGATATCAAACCATGCGCACCCAGCCGGCCGGGTCGGCCACGGTGCCGCGCTGGATGCCGGTCAGTTCGGCGCGCAGTGTTTCGGTGACGATGCCGCCATCGCCATTGCCGATGGTGAAGTCGCCATCCACGCTCTTGACCGTGCCGATCGCCGTCACGACCGCGGCGGTGCCGCAGGCGAAGGCTTCGCGCAGCTTGCCGCTGGCGGCGTCGGCGCGCCATTGGGCGAAACTGTAGGGTTCCTCGCGCACGTCATGGCCCTTGGCGCGGGCCAGGTCGATGATGCTGTCGCGGGTGATGCCGGGCAGGATGGTGCCGCCCAGCGGCGGGGTGACGATCGACCCGTCCTCCATCACGAAGAAGACGTTCATCCCGCCCAGTTCCTCGACCCACTTGTTTTCGGCGGCGTCGAGGAAGACGACCTGATCGCAGCCATGGCCGATCGCTTCCTTCTGCGCGATGAGCGACGCCGCATAATTGCCGCCGCACTTGGCCGCGCCGGTGCCACCGCGCGCGGCGCGGGTGAAATGTTCCGACACCCACAGGGTCACGGCCGTCTTGCCGCCCTTGAAATAGGCGCCGGCGGGCGAGGCGATGACGCAGAAAATATATTCGTTCGACGGGCGCACGCCCAGGAAGGTCTCGCTCGCGAACATGAAGGGGCGCAGATAGAGGCTGCCTTCGCCCGACGGAATCCAGTCCGCGTCGATCTTCACCAGCGCCTCGCACGCTTCAAGGAACACCGTTTCGGGGAGCGCGGGCATCGCCATGCGTTCGGCCGATTCGGCGAAGCGGCGGGCATTTTCCTCCGGCCGGAACATGGCGATGCTGCCACCCTCCAGACGATAGGCCTTCATCCCTTCGAAGATTTCCTGCGCATAATGGAGCACGGCGCAGGCGGGATCGAGCTGAAAGGCTTCGCGCGGGCCGATGGCGTGGCTGTGCCAGCCCTGCCCCTCGGTATAGCGGATGGTCACCATATGGTCGGTGAAGACCCGGCCGAAACCCGGATCTTGCAGCAGCACCGCGCGCTGGTCCGCCGCTACAGCCTGGCTGTTGCGGGTGACGGTGAAGCGCGATTTCTGCAACGCGTCCATGGTGAATCTCCTTAAGCGTGGCTTGGACCGGCCGCCTATGTCACAGTGCGGCCCGCGAGACAATTGGTCACATATATTGACCCATTTCGCAGGACAGAGCCAGCTCCGTCCCGCTGGCCTCTTCCCGTGCCCCGGCGGTCCCGCTATCGCCATGTCATGCACTTTTATTCCGACAATGCGACGCCCGTCTGCCCCGAAGTCATGGCCGCAATCGCGGCCGCCGACCACGCCGACCATGGCTATGACGGCGATGCGTGGAGCGTGCGGCTGGACGGCGCCTTTTCCGCGCTGTTCGAAACGGAGGTCAAGGCGCTGTGGATCGCCACCGGCACGGCGGCCAACAGCATTGCGCTCGCCTGCCTGTGCCCGCCCTATGGCGGGGTGCTGGCCCATGAAGAGGCGCATATCGTCGTCGATGAATGTGGGGCGCCCGGCTTTTTCACCCATGGCGCGACCCTGATGCCGATGGCCGGCGACGGCGCGAAACTGACGCCCGATGCCGTGCGCGCGCGGTTGAGGGCGATCCGGCCCGACGTGCATCAGGTGCCGGCGCGCGCGATCAGCATCACCAACGCCACCGAATATGGACTGGTCTATACGCCCGATGACGTCGCGGCGCTGGGCGCGGTGGCCAAGGCGCATGGCCTGGGCTTCCACATGGACGGCGCGCGCTTCGCCAATGCGGTGGCGCATCTGGAATGCGCGCCCGCCGACATCTGCTGGCGCGCGGGGGTCGACGCGCTGTCGTTCGGCTGCGTCAAAAATGGCGGCCTGGTGGGCGAAGCGCTGCTGTTCTTCGGCCCGCAAGCAGAAACGCGCGCGGCCGAAGCGGCCCGCTGGCGCAAGCGGTCAGGGCATCTCTTTTCCAAGGGGCGCTATCTCGCCGCCCAGCTATTGGCGCAGATCGAGGACGGGCTGTGGCTGCGCAACGCCCGCGCGGCGAACGCGGCGGCGCAGGCGCTGGCCGTGGGCGCGGCCGGGCGGCTTATCCATCCCGTGCAGGCCAACGAGCTGTTCGTGCGGCTGAGCGCGCAGGAAGCGGCGACCCTGCGCGCGCAGGGTTTCGATTTCTATGACTGGGGCGAAGGCGCGGCGCGGCTGGTGACCAACTGGGCGCAGAATGCCGCCAGTGTCGCACCGCTGGCACAGGCGCTCAGGGCGCTCGACCATGGCTGACGCGGCGAAGGGCGGCATCGCCCTGCCGTTCATCCTCGTCACGCTGATCTGGAGTTCGACCTGGATCGTCATCCGCGACCAGATCGGCGCGGTGCCGGCGAGCTGGTCGGTCTGTTACCGATTCCTGCTGGCGGGGATCGCCATGGCGGCCTTCGCGAAGATGCGGGGCGTGTCGCTGCGGATCGGCGGGGCGGGCATATTGTTCGCGGCGCTGCTGGGGACGGCGCAGTTCGTGCTGAATTTCAACTTCGTCTATCGCGCCGAGCAACATCTGACCTCCGGCGTCGTCGCGGTGATCTATGCGATGCTGCTGATCCCCAACTCGGTGCTGGCCTATCTGGCCTTTCGCCAGCCGGTGACGCGCAGCTTCCTGGCGGGGTCAGCGGTGGCGATGGCGGGGATCGTCATGATGCTGGTGCATGAATATCGCGCCGCCGACGTCGCGCCGGACAAGGTGCTGATCGGCGCGGCCTTTTCGATCGTTGGTCTTTTGAGCGCGTCGGCCGCCAACATCATGCAGGGGATGGAGATTGCCCGCCGCCTGCCGATGGTCGCAGTGCTGGCCTGGGCGATGCTGATCGGCGCGGGCGTGGATGCCGTTTTTGCATGGATGACCGTCGGTCCGCCGGTCATAGAGCCAAGGATCGGCTATCTGGCGGGCATCGCCTATCTGGGCATTGCCGGGTCGGTCGTGACCTTCCCGCTCTATTATCGGCTGATCCAGCGCGTCGGGGCCGGCCGCGCCGCCTATACCGGCGTGATGATCCCGGTGCTGGCGATGCTGATATCGACCTTGGTGGAGGGCTATCGCTGGACCGGCTTTGCCGCGC
Source organism: Sphingobium sp. C100 (assembly GCF_000508185.1). Taxonomy (GTDB): domain Bacteria; phylum Pseudomonadota; class Alphaproteobacteria; order Sphingomonadales; family Sphingomonadaceae; genus Sphingobium. Next base: position 34,304 of record NZ_AYOY01000160.1, read on the forward strand.
CGGGCGCCGTGCTGGCGGTGGTGGGCATGGTCATCGCGCTGCGGGCGAAGCGGGGTTAGCGGATGGCGCCCGGCTGGTAGCGCAGCTTGGCCGCATTCACCTTGTCGAGCAGGCTGGCGATCGATTGGGGCGACGGGGCGGCTCGGCCCGGCACGGAAAGGTCGTTGATCCGGTGGCTCAGCGCCGAAAAGGCCTTGTCGATGGGGGTCATGGCTCATCCCTTCTGAAGCGATGATCCCTTCTCCGATGCGCGGGTTAACAAGACGTAAACCATGCGACGCGCCGTGTCACAGGCAGGCGCGTAGCCCGTCCGCATAGGTGGGATAACGCGGCCTCCAGCCCAGCAGCCGCTTGGCGCGGCCATTGGCGACCCGGCGGTTTTCGGCATAGAAGCCGCGCGCCATCGGGGACAGGCCGGCCTCATCAAGGGACTGGAGCGGCGGCCAGGGCAGGCCGAGCAGGTCGCACGCCGCCTCGATCACCCGGTTCTGGGCGCAGGGCAGATCATCGGACAGATTATAGACGCCCGGCGGGCCATCAAAGGCAGCGATCACCCCGCCGACAATGTCATCGACATGGACGCGGCTGAAAAGCTGATCGGGTAGGTCGATGCGATGCCCCCGCCCTTCGCGCACCCGGTCGAGCGCGGAGCGGCCCGGCCCGTAAATGCCAGGCAGGCGGAAGCGGCGCAGATCGGGGCGAAGCGCGCCCCAGGCCGCGTCTGCCTGCGCCCGGGCGGTGCGGCGGCCCGTGCCGATGGGACTGTTTTCATCCACCCATGCACCCGCCGCGTCGCCATAGACGCCGGTGGAGGAAAGATAGCCGGTCCATCGCGCCGGTGCGGCCGAGATCGCCGCGCCGTAGCGGATGAGGACGGGATCGTCATCGCCCTGCGGCGGGACGGAGGAAAGGATGTGGGTGGCCTGTCCGATCGCGGCATGAATGGCAGGCATGTCATCAAAAGCGAGCATGTCCGGGCCGGGGCTGCGACGGACGCCGGTCACAGTCCAGCCGCCATCCCGAAGCCGGGCGGCGAGGCGGGCGGCGGTATAGCCCATGCCGAGGATGAGCATGTGGGGCAGCGCATTCTCCCGCCAGTTGGAGTCTTCTCTGATTGGGGCT
>NZ_AYOY01000161.1 GCF_000508185.1 Sphingobium sp. C100
CGAAGGCTGAACGCGGAAGCTGGACACCTCGAAAAACTCTGGCGTTTGATCGGCGGATTTGATTCACTTCGTCGGCGATGCGTAGGAGGCGATGATGGCAAGTCAGCCTGGTTTCTTCGATCTTTCGGACCGGTACGATGCGCTGAGCGCAGCGGGCGATCCGCTGGAGCGATTAGCGGCAGTTGTGGATTTCGAGGTTTTCCGTGGTCCGCTGGTGGCAGCGCTTCGTCGCTGCGTTCGCGGCAAGGGTGGGCGACCGCCCTTTGATCCGGTGCTGATGTTCAAGATTCTGGTTCTACAGGCGCTCTATTCGCTGTCGGACGAGGCCGCCGAGTTTCAGATCAAAGACCGGTTGTCATTCCAACGGTTCCTGGGCCTTGGGCTCGATGGCACCGTGCCGGATGCGACCACGGTGTGGCTGTTTCGGGAACGCCTGGTAAATGCCAAGGCCATAGACAAACTTTTCGCTCGCTTCGACGCTGCCCTCAAGGATCGGGGCTATCTCGCCATGGGCGGGCAAATCATCGACGCTACGGTCGTGCAGGCACCCAAACAGCGCAATACCGAAGCGGAGAAAGCAGCGATCAAGGAAGGCGGCGTGCCCGAGGGCTGGAAGCCGGCCAAGACCCGGCAAAAGGACCGTGATGCGCGCTGGTCGATCAAGTACAGCAAGGCCAAGATCAAAGAGGGCGCCGATCCCAAGGCGGCTAGGCCGGTCGATCTGGCCATCCCGATGTTCGGGTACAAGAATCATATCGGCATCGACAAAACCCATGGGCTGATCCGCACCTGGGATGCCAGCGCCGCCAATGCCCATGACGGCGCACGGCTGCCGGTTCTGATCAGTAAGGACAACACTGCCTCCGGCGTCTGGGCTGATACCGCCTATCGATCCAAGAAGAACGAGGCGTTCCTGGCCAGTGGCATGTTCACCAGCCACATTCACCAGCGGCGTAAACCGCGGCGAGCGTTGCCTGAGCGGATCGCCAAGGCCAATACCCGGCGTTCCAAGATCCGCGCCCAGGTCGAGCATGTGTTCGCCGGGCAAAAGAACCGCATGGGGCTGGTCGTGCGCACCATCGGCATCGCCCGCGCTACCATCAAGATCGGCATGGCCAACTTGGCCTATAACTTCCAGCGCTTGGCCTGGCTCGAAGGGCGAACTGCGCCTGCTTGATATGAACCAAGCGCCACCGACGGTAAATCCGGCCACTGCGGCACCGGCAATATCGAAATCACCGACAAATACGCTGCAACATCACTCCTTCCACGCCGCCTCAATCCGCACCGTCGACCCTACACGCAAATCCAGCGGTTCTTCGAGGTGTCCAGCTTTTTCCGAAACTTGGGTTCGCCTGTCATTGACGCTGCATGAAGCTGAAACACGGACTTTGCCAAGTCCACGCCGATCATTGTATCTTTTGACACGATTGCCGTCCTTTCCGCTCAGTGGTCCTAATTCCACTATCCTGGCACATCTCAGTGCCGTCTGGGGAGGGCGGCAACCACCCCATCTCGTTTGACTGCTCGTTGTCCATGCTCCCGCCTCCTTAAAGGCTGCGAGCTTTCCTATTTCGGTGATGCCGACAAGGCCACGTTCCGTCGGCGCTTACGGTTTTACAAGCGCCCCCATCTTCCGCCTGCGGGTGATGCCGTCTGTCGGGTACAAGGTCGTATACGCGGTCAGGACAACTCCCCGCGGGATAGATCTTCGTCGGACAGAAATTCTATCCAATCACACGTCGAGGCCGATAAACTGCTCTATGGTTGTCTCCGGTCCGATGTTGCGTCCGGCTATGCGGTCGTGAATCCGTATTTCATCCTATCGGGGGCAACCCCCGTCAAACACATCGCAATCGCCCCGGGGCGCGTTACCCCGCGAAACTCTGTATAATCGCAAGGGCCGCAGGATGGATGCCGAACAGGCGGGTTGCCCTGTGCCAAAAGTCATCATTGCGGTGGGCAGGGCCGCCGATTCTTGTATTGGCAAGTCCGGACAGATACCATCATTATTTGCTCATAAGGGCTGAAGCTTGACTCCCCGCTTCTGTCCATCCCAGTCCAAGCGACTTATGTATGGCAACATAGCTGGCGGTGAGGGCCGCAACCGCACTGTGCAGGTTTGCCTCTGCAAGCCGCTGCTGGCGGTCAGCCTCAAGAGTGTCGCCTCTCGAAATGACCTGCCGCGCATAGCGCTGCCGCATCAGCGTTGCCGCTTCATCTGCTGACCGCTTGATTTCGGCAAAAGCGGCGACGTTTCGCCTTTGCTGTGCAAAGCGCGCAAGCGACGTCTCCGCATCCTCAAGCGCGCCGAGCACTACCTGCCGATATTGTGCCTCGGCTTCATCGCGACCAGAGCGTGCCTGTGCTATCGCCGCTGACGTTCGTCCAAAATCGAGCAAGCCCCATTGCAGCTGAGGGACGGCGATGTTGGAAATATTGCCCAGATCTACCAGGTCTCCGATGGACGTGCCGCCAATCCCGAGAATCCCCATGAAGCTGATTTTCGGAAAACGAGCTGCTTCCGCGACCCCTATCCGGGAGGTTGTGGCGGCGAGATTGCGCTCCGCAGCGCGGATGTCGGGACGACGGCGCAGGAGCGCCGAAGGGTCTCCGATCGACACCCGCGCAGGGGGGATCGGGAGATCGCGCCGTGGCGTCAATAGCGGATCGAGAGATCCCGGCGCTTCACCGGCGAGAACCGCTAGCGCATTCATATATATTTCGATCTCAGCATCGGCCGCGGCGAGATCGCTGATCGTGGCCTGAACCGCGCGGTTCGCTTGGCCGACAGTGAAGGCCGGGATTGTGCCTTGCCCGAAACGCTGCCGGGCTAGGGCGAGTTGCTGGCGCTGAAGGTCGAGACCTCCCCGAAAAGCAGCGGCGCGCTGCTGCCGGTCACGAAGATTGGTATAGGTCTGCGCGACTTCAGCGCTGAGCTGAACCTTTGCGTCTGCAACATTATACGCCGCTGCCGCCGCCAGCGCGTTTGCCGCTTCGATTTTTCGCACCTGCCCGCCCGCGAGATCTATTTCCCAGTTTGCGTTCAGACCAAGGTTGTAGAAACGCAGAGACGTGTCCGCATCCTGGGCGGATGAAGGTGCCGGAACAGGTGTGGGTAGAGTACTTCCTTGACTGGCCTGGAGATCGATCCCGGGAAGATCAGCAAATATGGCCGCGCCCTGAGCACCAGCCGTCGGCAGGCGGTTTGCTCGCTCCTGGCGTACAGACCCACGGGCTTGGCGAAGTCGGGCCTGCACAACATCAATCGAGGGATTCGCGACAAGAGTGCGCCGCTCGAGCTCATCGAGAACCGGATCTTGCAGCGTCGTCCACCATTCGGCGAGTTCGGGCTCGCTGGTCGACGCATCCGCTGGTTGACGAACGAATGTCGGCCGCGGCGCGGCTTGGCCGAGCTCTGGTGGTCCGGAATAGTCCGGGCCGACCACACATCCACCAAGGAGCAGCGGAAGGATGAGACCACTTAACTTTGCCATTACCACCTCAATGCATCGTCAGCGACATCCCCTTGGGGAGCGGGCGAAGGAAAAACACGAACGGAAGCGTCACAAAAGTCGCTACCGCCATCGTCAAGAATATGTCGTTATAGGTCATGACGAACGCCTGCTGCTGAATTGTGCCAGCGAGCGACTGAAGGCCCGCGTCCATATTTCCCAGAGTATGAGACATCCCCGCGATATACTCCTGCACGCTTGGATCGTTTGCCCACAGCGTTTCCTCCATCCGTCGGCTGTGGAGTGACATACGCTGGTCCTGGAACGACGTCAGGGCCGCCAGAGCGAATGAGCCACCGAGGTTTCGCGCAGCATTGAAGATGCCTGAGGCATCTCCAGCATCCTCCTTGCTGACTGAGGTAATGGCGGCCTGGTTCAGAAAGAGCATGACAAAGATCATCCCCACCCCGCGCAGCAGCTGACCGGTAGTAAAGGCTTCGCCTGCGGATTCCACTGTGAGACTGGTGTTCACAAAGCAGCTAGCAGCCATAAGCGCGAGGCCAGCGCCAACGGCCAGCCTGATGTCGACAACCCGCATCAGAAACGGCACGAACGGCATCACAAAGAAGGCAGGAACGCCCATGAGAAAGATGACCTGTCCGGTCTCGAGGGCATTATAGTCGGCGATAAGCGACAGGAACTGCGGGATGACGAAGGTCGATCCGTACATCACCATGCCCAGCGCTAGCGCCATGATAACGACGCTGCCGAACTGTCTGCTCATGACGATTCGCAGCTTAAGGACGGGCTTTGCTGCCCAGATCTGTCCGATCGCCAACATCACAAACCCTGCTACGGTTATAAACGTCAGCCGGATGATAAGCGTCGATTCGAACCAGTCTTCACGGTGCCCCTCCTCGAGCACGATCGTTAGTCCTCCAAGGCCAAGGATCAGGCCTATAATACCCAACCAGTCGGCCTCGCGAAGATAGACCCAATTCGTACGTTCGTGCGGCAGGCCGAGCAACAGGAGCAAGAGGAGTATCCCGCAGACCGGAACATTGACGAAGAAGGCATAGTGCCAGCTCAAATTTTCCGTCAGCCAGCCACCGAGCAAGGGGCCAAGAACGGGTCCCAAGATTACGGTCATTCCGAAAAGGGCCATCCCGATGGGCTGCTGGGGTGGCGGGAGTCGCTTTGCGACAATCGTCATGGCGGTGGGTATCAGCAGCCCTCCCATAAGGCCCTGCCCGGTTCGTCCGATGATCATCGTCATAAGGTCGGTGGCGATGCCGCATAGGATGGAGAACCCGGTAAAGGCAGTCACGGAAATGAGAAGGAGGGTTCTCAGTCCCAAAAGCCGTTCAAGCCAGGCGCTCAGCGGAATGACGACGATCTCGGCAACGAGAAAGGCGGTGGCGATCCACGTTCCCTCAGTGCCGGTTGCTCCGATTTCGCCTTGGATCGTTGGCAGTGCCGAGTTGACGATCGAGATGTCGAGGGTCGCCAGCAGTGCGCCGAGCGAGCCGGCAGCAACAGCGATCCAAGCGGTCAAGTCCGCACGCGCGGAACGAGCTGCGTCTGGAGATGCTGTGACCGTGACCACTGTCAACGCTTCCGGCTTACGGCCTGACGGAGTCGATCCATCTCTCCTCTGGCTGAACGCGTATCGACCGTTACTCCAACCGACATTCCCGGCACAAGGAGCGTGCGCACTTCGAGAGGAGCATCGATTGCAATGCGTACAGGCACGCGCTGTACGATCTTTGTGAAGTTTCCGGTCGCATTCTGGGGGGGGAGCACCGAGAATTGGGCGCCCGTGCCAGGGGCGATACTGGCAATACGCCCGGTCAGTTCGACGCCAGGGAGCGCATCGATTTCGATGCCAACAGGCTGGCCGACGCGCATAAGCCCCAGTTGAGTTTCCTTGAAGTTCGCCTCAATGAACAATCGATCGACAGGAACCAGTGTCATCATGCGTGTGCCGGGCTGCACGAATTGCCCCACACGGACAGCCAGATCGCCCACACGGCCATTGATTGCAGCCTTGAGCACTGTCGATTCGACGTTGACGCGCGCCACCTTGAGTTGGGCACGCGCGGCCTCTGCTTGCGACTGGGCCTGACGCACCTGCGCGCCCAGTGTACCGACACGCCGTTGCGCGGCGATCAGCGCCGCCTGCGCAGCATTGGTTCGCTCGCGAGCTTGTCGTGCCTGCGTCTGAAGCTGCGCGAAACGCTCCCCTGGCTCAGCGCCTGATGCGGCAAGCGGCTGATATCGCGTAACCTGCTGTGCGGCGAAAGCAGCCTCGGCGCTCGCCGCGTTGAGCTGGGCTTGCGCTTGCGCTATGGCTGCCTGCTGTTCGGAAATCTGAGAGCGCGTCGTATCCCCCGCAGCCGTTGCCGTTTCGATCTGGCTGGTAATCTGTTCGGTCTGCGCCCGATATTCGCGGGGATCGAGTTCAGCCAGAGACTGCCCCTGCCGAACCGTCTGATTCTCGATAACGAACACCCGTTCAACATATCCGGCGATCTTGGGCGCTGTGATGACGGAATCTGCCGCAACATAGGCGTTGTCGGTCACCTGCATGTATCGGCCCCGGTTCTGATGATCCAAGTACCAGACAAAGCCACCGATGAGCAGCAGGATGGCGCCAATGAGCATCGCGAGGCGAACGCGCGGCGATTTAAGCGGCGACACCGCAGATTCGCCGAGGCCCTCAGGATCCGCCGAAACAGTGGCCGACTTGTCCGCCATATAAATTACAATCCCAATGTTGCGCGGTGTGGTTCTGTCTTGCAGCATTAAGGAGTGATCGGCAATTGCATATTATATGGAACCTCAGCATTACGCAGAGATAACCCGCTCCTTGCCCGCGGCCGCTGGACCGGTCCTACACCTAAGCCGCATATCAGGCTGTAGCTCCCCCAATCTTCAAGCAAGAATCAAAAGATACCGAGGAGCGGTTTGCCAGGCTGGTGCACAACACAGAAACTGATGGCGCGTGATGCCGAGCACTCCGACGCGAAAAATTACTTTCCCGATCGGGCGGTCGTTAAGAAGTGAGCCTCGAATTGGTGTCCCGTTTCAATCCCCACAATTGTGGCCTATGGTGATATCAGCCAGGGTCACACGAAAGGTGACCCGGCACTTTGATCGGTTGGGCCGCCGTCACCTTGCCTGGAAGCAATAATATAGGTTGTTTCTGGCCCGAGTAGCTTTTCGTTATTCCCGCCCCGGCCCATTACCCTGCAATGCCATAGTTCAAGAGATAATGCGCAGCCTCACACAGAGGCGTCGAATTCAATAGCGTCAGCTTTCGTCGCTAATTTTTGCTCCCCGGACAGCGCCGCGCGAGCGCTGTTCCACGAAGAAAGCCGCGGCGTGCGAAGCCGGCGTCAATCGCTGCCGCCAGGCGTCTTTCGGCCGGAGCTGCGCCCGAAATCTCCCGAACTAAGCCCCGAAACGGTATGATTGTGTTAACAATAGTTTTCCCTCCAGCCTCGGCCAGCCGACCAGCCCTGTTCTCTTTTTTGTTGTTGCCGACCGCAAAATCAGGTCCGAGGACGCTATCGAGCTCCGTAGTTGCGGCCTTGATCTGCGCACAGGATTTCAAGCCGGCGAGACCATATGGATTTTCTTGCGCTCTTTCCAGAATAGCTGGAATTTCGGTTTTGGCCGCGCCAATATCTTTCGCCGGCTGCGTGACGATTTCCCGACCGCGGTCAACTGTCTCATCTTTTCTGGCGGGTTGCTCGGGGGTTTGTGCAAGAGCCGCCATGGCAAAAACAAGTATCATCATCCGCCCAATATCCTGAAGACAAGGTTGAAAGCACAAACACGACCGCTGTGGGGTTCGCTGTTACCTCGCTTGAAATAACAGCGGCTGCCCGCCAGGGCATGACGATCACATTGAGTGGCGCCCGTGAAGAACGGGCGCCACTATGATCATTGACCGCCGGTCAATGCTGAAGGAAGAAGTGCCTTCCCATTGGTGAGTTCTTGCTCAAGTGTGGGAACGGCGGTTCCCGCGACTTGCTTCAAGGCTGGGTCGGTGCCGTCTTGCGCATAGCCTTTGTTGATGGCCCATGCCGCCTGTAGTACCTGGGCGGACTGGGATAGATAAAGATTATCGAAGCTGCCGCGCGGCGTCTTCTGGAGCAGCTTCACGAGTGCGGCTCTGTCGGAGGAAAGCGATGACGATGGCGCTTTTATTGTCCGCTGATCGTTGCGCAGCGCGGCCATGAGAGCTTTCTGCGCGATTTGCGCTTCGGTCTGAACACGTTTGGCATAAGCCTTCACATCGTCACGCTGAGCCTTGGTCACGGCGAACTGCGCTGCTTTTATTTGATAGAGGTTCGCATCCGATGCAGCCATCACAAAGGCTGGCTCATTCTGTCCAGCTATCGGTGTTGTGCCGGTATCCATGCTCGACATTGAACCTGTGTTTGTTGGTGAAACAGCTTGGGCGAGAGCCCCTGAACCTGAAAGCGCTAGCGCGCCCGCGGCCATAATGACTTTCAGCATAATACCTTCTCCGTAGAATAGATTTCGAGCGGTCAAGTGGCCGCATCACGTTAAGCGTGACGACGTCGTAACGATGCTGTTGGATAATCGTTCCACCATCGCCCGCATTGCATAAATTAAATTGTCAAATGAGTGTCACTTAAATCGACAGCGGACTGCATTTCATAATCCGATAGCAATATTAATCATTGCGAGATTTGACTTATCACATGGTCGATATGCTATCGCTTATTAAGACGTAGAATCCGGGATTATACTATCTTGCTTACTCTGGCTCCGATCGGGTCAGCCCTTCAGATAAAAACAAAAACTCGTAGATACCTACGAAGCTATCTGGCGCATGGCGATTTTGTACATGCTTTCGCGCCCTAAGATTGTAGAGATCGGCGACAAGTTCATGATCAATTTATCCCCTGCTTGCGTTTCATTCGATCCTTCGATGTATCAAGCGCGCGCTCCGTGGAATGCTTCCGCGCTGCTTGCGCGGACCAATCCGTCAATTCTGTGGTTGAGCGAGCTACTGCACGATCGAAAGCGGCGACTATCCCGCTCGTGGTATTTGCGGACGCTGGCTCCTGCACCAAGAAGCGCTTGGCCTCAACGGGACGACGATCAGTAAGGTCAAACAGGGTTGCATCGCCTTCGATAATGACAGTGGGCGGTGCTTTTTCACCCCCATCTAGGGCATACCGTGCTTCGAATCGCTCGATATCAATCTGCAGCGCATGCGATGCCCCGGTGGCATTTCTGACGCCCGTCAGGCGCACGTCAGGTGCCCGCGCCGCATATTGACGCATCAGCGCCTGGGTGAAAAGATCGGGGACCGGCGCCACCCAACGAACCCCCTTAAGGTAGAGCGCACGTTCCCCCCGCGTGGTGAGCATGCGATCGCCCTCTACCTCCTGCGAGAACCGGGGGCGAAGCAGAGATACAGAGCGAGTCGGGAGCGCACCCTGCATCCCGGTGACGGACGTGGGCTCAACCACGCCAAACCTGAAAAGGTCAGCGCGCTCGCCGCCGCCTAGCAGGTTTCCACAGCTACCCAGCAGCAAGGCGCTCGACAGAAGTGCAAAAGTCCGATTCCTGGTTGATAATGTCACTTAGGCAACTCCAGTTCAGCACCCCGGCTTTTGGCCAGAGCTTCGCGGGGACTTTGTCGGATCCCGCGAATTAGCCCGTCCAGCGATTCAGCTGTTTCTTGCAAGGTCAGCATGGTCGCATTGATATTAGGGATCGTGGTCGTACCGATATCGGCGCTTTGCGTGTCGAGTTTGGCGATCACGCCGCGAGCCTCATGAACTGCCGATTTGAGTTCGTTTGCCGCCTGGGAGATATCGGCGAAGGCGCGCTTGCCATCGCCATCGGCAATCTGCCGAACGGCCGAGGCCGCGCCCTGAATATCGTCAGCCGCCCGATCCAGTTTGGCGAGCGCGGAACCGGCATGGGCGAACATGGTCCGATTGGCCGCCAGTTCCGCCGTAGTCATTCGGACATCGCGAATGGCACCGCCGATGTTGGCGATATTACGATCAGAAAGGACCTTGTTCACACGGCTCAGTGCCTCGGTCGCGCTTGCCACCACCTGTCCTCCGCCTTGCAGCAATGAAGACATAGCGTTGGGCTTGCTGGCGATGACAGGCCGCTTACCGTGATCATTGGTCTTGAGCAGCGGCTTGCTCGGCGTGCCCGCGCTGATTTGCACGATGCTGACCCCTGAGATGCCCTGACTTTCAGAGGATGCGACCGAATCTTCGCGCACCGGTGTCCCGCGCGTCAGTTCGATATCCGTGATCACACGGTTGGGGTCGCGCTGGTCGAGGCGGATTCCGCCGATTTCCCCGACCTTGATGCCGTTGAACTGCACTTCGCCTCCAACGCTTAAACCTCTGACTGGCCCATGAAACACGATCTGGTAAGAATCACTTCCTTTGGCCGAACCGCCGAGCCAGACCACAAAAACAAGCGTGGCGATAAGCAACGCGATGGAGGCGGCGCCTACCAGAGCATAGTTGGCATGGCGTTCCATCAGCTTTCTTTCTCTTTTTTCGCGGCACGGCCGCGCGGTCCCAGAAGATAGCTCCGGATCCACGGGTGATCTGACCGTTCAAGTTCTTTGATCGTTGCAACAGCGGCGATTTTCTTGTCAGCGACAACCGCAACGCGGTCGCAAATCGCGTACAGAGTATCGAGGTCGTGGGTTATTATGAACACGGTGAAGCCAAGAGCATCCCGCAATGTTCTGATAAGATCATCGAATTCGGCTGCAGCAATTGGATCGAGGCCGGCAGTCGGCTCGTCGAGAAAGAGGATATCAGGATCCAGCGCGATTGCGCGGGCTACCCCCGCGCGCTTGCGCATTCCGCCAGATAGCTCGGCAGGCTTCAAGCAGCCTGCATCTTCCGGCAAACCAGCAAGCTTGATCTTCAGCCTTGCAAGATCGTGCACATACTCACGTGTAAGTTTCGTATGTTCCAGAAGTGGCGCCTCGACATTTTCTTGTACGGTGAGAAAGGAGAATAATGCGCCTTGCTGGAACATCACCCCAATCCGACGCTCGACTTCACTGTGCGCTTGCGGATCGCGGATGTCCTGCCCGAATATCTCGACGGATCCGCCATCGGGCTGCTTGAGGCCCAGGATGGTGTTGAGCAGCACCGACTTACCGGAACCCGATCCGCCAACCACACCCAATATCTCACCGCGCTTGACCTCAAGGCCGAGATCCTCATGGATGACCTTGTCGCCAAAAGCCGTGCGCAGGCCTTTGACGCGAATGGGCACGTCTTCGGCATCGGTTTCCACAAGCGCCCTCACAGATCGAGCGCCATGAAGATAACCGCGAAAATCGCATCGAACATAATGACCATGAAGATTGACTGGACGACCGCGGACGTCACATTTTGACCAAGGCTTTGGACGTCGCCGCCGACCATAAGGCCATGCCGACAGCCCGCAGCAGCGATGATCAGAGCCAGAAACGGCGCTTTGCACATGCCTATCCAGAAATGCTTAATGTCCACCGTTTCGAGCGTACGCTGGATGAAGAAGACCGGGCTGATATCAATCGTCACCCAACTGACCAAGAGTCCGCCAGCAAGACCGCCGATATCCGCGCAGAAGGTCATAAGAGGCATCATGAGAAGCGCGGCTAAGATGCGCGGGATTACCAGCGCATCGAAGCGGTCCACGCCCATAACCTGCATCGCATCGGTTTCCTGGTTCATCCGCATCGAACCGATCTGAGCGGCAAAGGAAGATGCGGAACGTCCAGACAGAAGGATGGCAGTGATCACCACGCCGAACTCGCGCAGGATGGCCACGCCCACCAACTGGATCGTGAACACCTCAACGCCAAGCGTTGTCAAAAGGTTGGTGCCAACGAGCGCAATGACCGCGCCGATGAAGAAGGTCATGATAAAAACTATCGGAAGCCCATTAATGCCCGCGTCCTGCATGAACGCGACAAGCGGCGTCATGCGCAGTCGGCGAGGATCGCCAAGGGTACGGCCGAGCGCCACAATAAGCTGCCCAGTGAACACCAGCATCTGGTAGGCGTCATCGGCGATCCCGATTACCTGACGGCCGAAGCGCTCGAAAAATCCCAGAACACCAGTGACGCCAGCCTTACCGGCCGTATCTTGTTCAAGGGCAGGTCGAACAAGGTCTATCAGCCTTTGCAAATCCTCTCTTTCGCCAAAGTCTATATCGGCGTCTGGAGCCATGGACCGCAAAAGCAGGAGGGCACCGGCAGTGTCGATCCGCCCCAGAGCAGAAAGATCGAGACGCTGCACGTCTAGACTCCCGGCCGACTGGGCACCCAGGCGCCCTGCCGCATCGCCCAAAGCAAGCGAAGTCCAGTCACCGCTCACATGCAGAGTCGGGCCGCCACCCTCGTCAATATGCCAATCTGCCGCGATCATCGCACTAGCAGCATGGGAATTGAGCAGCGGACGATTTCGGCTCCTGCTGGCATCAACGCCACGCAGCGCATATCTTGAACCTTGGCATGGTCAAGCATTGGGGTCTCACGATGATGATCGAGCAATGGCACGCCATGGGCCAAGAGGTGCCAGCTTCGTCGCAGTCATAACTTTATCCTCTCCCCTTGCCATGCCATCGAAGATTGAGCAAGGACATAACATATGGAACCTCAGGAAGTTCATTTGCGCGCACTCGCGACGGCCTTTGGCTGGACCTGGTACAGAATGCGGCGGCTGATCGACACGCACCTTGCGTCCCAAGGAGCATCGATGGCCCGTCTTAAGCTGCTGGTATATCTCGCCGAGCAACCCAGCCGCTCAACCGATATTGCAAGCTTCTTCGATCAGGCCCCGCGCACGGTAACCCAGGCGATTGACTGGTTGGAGCAGAATGATCTGGTCACGCGCTCGCCCGTTGAAGAGGACCGTCGTGTAAAGCTCGTGGAAATCACGGACGCAGGCAGGGCGATGCTGGAGCAGGCCCTGCCACTCTACGATGGCATTGTGGCGAAGACCTTCGGCAGCTTGACCGCGGAAGAACTGGAAGCATTGGATAGGGCGATCCTTCACCTCGACAAGGTCGTGGATCAACTCGAAACGCAAGCTGGCTTCCGCCGAGGTCGCGTCCCCACGCTCAAGGCACATAATGATGGCTGATCCTCATTTGATGGACGGGCCTGAAGCGGTCGCATTGAAGGAGCGGGAGCGGTTCGCACAAATCCTGCTTCTGTTCGGGCGACACGGCCTCAAGGGAATGGCCTCCCGGCTAGGTCTCAGACTGGGTGGTGAGGAACCATTTGATAGCGCTCGACCAGAAGCAGTCGTTGCGCTGCTGCAAGATATCGGTCCTGCAGCGGTCAAGTTCGGGCAGATTCTTGCAATGCGAAGTGATCTGCTGGAGCCCGATTGGATCGATGCGCTTTCGAAACTTCAGGACCGGGTTCCGCCGCTGCCGTTCGCCACCGTGCGACCACTTATCGAAGAGGCGATCGGCGGAACTGTGGAAAGCTATTTCGCCTCCTTTGAAGACGAAGCGATTGCGGCCGGCTCGATCGCTCAGGTCCATGCAGCAACGCTGCTCGACGGCAGGGACGTTATCGTCAAGGTCCGTCGTCCCGGGATCGAGCGGATTGTCGACGCCGACCTTCGGCTGCTGCGCCGCGTCGCCCGGATCGCAGAGCGCCGCATCCCCGAGATCGCGCGACTAAAGCCGGACGAACTGCTGCGCCACTTCGCTGAAAGTATCGATCGGGAAATGGACCTTGGCGCGGAAGCTCGCGCCAGCGATACGATCGGAGAGTATCTCAAAGCTTTCGGCGTGCGAACGGCTCGCTTTGACTGGGAGTTGTCCGGCAGGCGTGTCAACATACAGGAGCGGTTTCGAGGCGTTCCGGCAAGCAATCTGGAGGCGGCGCGGCAAAGCGACCTTGATCTCATTAGCCTCGCCAGCACCTATGCGCAGGCGATCCTCCACATGATCGTCATCAATGGTCATTTCCACGCCGATCCCCACCCCGGCAACGTCTTTTTCCTGGAGGACGGAACGCTGGGGCTTATCGACTTCGGAGCGGTGGGGACGCTTCTGCCGCGACGCCGGGAAGAATTGGTACGGCTTGGCCTGGCGATCGCGGCGGAGGACACAGGCGGGGTCGTCGATATTCTGCTGCTTTGGGCGGGCGACCCTGATGTTGACCGTGTCAGGCTGGAAGAGGCCCTGGCCGAACTGATCAACCGTTTCAGCAATGTTCTGCTCGAGCAAATTGACCTTACCGACATTTTCCAAATCGTCTTTGCGATACTGCGCGACTTTCATCTCGCGCTCCCGCCCGATCTGGCACTGGTGCTCCGGACGCTGCTCACGGCAGAGGGATTTGTCCGGCGCATCGATCCGACATTCGACATCACTCGAGAACTGGCTCCGCTGGCAAAGGAACTGATGCGCGAGCGAACGAGTCCGGCGCGATTGCGTGGCGAAGCGGGCAAGCTGTTTGCAGCGCTTGGAAGAGCCGCCTTGTCAACGCCGAGCCTGGTGGGACAGATCGAGAGAGTTGCGCGTACCGGATCGATCACCGTCAGTATCGCACCCAGGGATCTTGAACGATTGCGCGGCGATGAGCGCAACAGCAGAGCCACTCCCCAGCTCTACCCCGCAGCATTGGGAATATGTGCTGCAATCCTTTTCGCCTCGGAACCGATCATCGCCGGGCTGCTGGCGGTGCTTTCCATTGCCCTGGCAATTGGCGAACGAGTGAAGCGGCGGTGATCACGTTCCAAATCTCGCGAAAATTAAAAGCTCATTTGTCGCGCTACCGGCTCCAGGATTTCTAGGTCACATGGAAACGCGTTCGAACTGGTTGAAGGTGAGCCTTGTTGTCGGCCTGCTCATAACCGCCGTCATTGGGTTCACCCTGTGGCTCATCCAGTCACGTGAGGCTGACGGGGCCACGTATGAGGTGCAGTTTAAACAATCGGTCGACGGCGTTCAAATCGGATCGGGCGTCAACCTTCTTGGTGTTCCCGTTGGGAAAGTAACCCAGGTCCGGCTCCAACCTTCAAATCCGGATACGGTCGTGGTCCGGTTCGTCCTTACCAAGGACATCTTACTCCATCGCGGCGTGACAGCGTCGGTCGATAAATCATTCTTCGATGGATCGGCAGAGATAAGCCTGGCGGGAAGCAACAAGCGTGAACCGGCACTTACAGTTCAAGCGGGACAGCCATTCCCGCTTGTACCAGTGAAGACCGGCGGCCTCCTCAGCGGCGACCTCAATCCAGGCGAGATGATCGCCAAGATATCGTCAGGTGCCGAGAGCATCTCAAAGAAGCTGGACCCTGCCGGTCAGCGATCCATCGAGGAACGTCTTGGCCAACTCGCGCTGCGCACGCGGAACTGGAAAAGCGATGTCAGTCAAATCGCGGGGGAGGCCCTGCAGGAAGACAGGATCCATTCTCTAGGGAATGTAATGGCTCGGGCGGGAGACGACGCCGAGAGGCTTCGCCTGAGGCTCGAGGCATCGCGGGGCGGTCTTCGCGACAGCCTCGTCCGGCCCTTGCATGATGCCGAAGGCAAAGCCCGGTCTCTGGGCCTATCCATTTCACACGCACGGCCCCGGATCAGGCAATTGGAAGGGGATGCGCAACAAATCGCCGAAACCGCCCGCGCCGTTCGCGAACCAGTTCGACGCGTGGGCGATGCGGCCAAGAAGATTGACCGGGAAGGCTTGGGATCTCCCAAACTACCTGACTACCGGCCCACGACTGAGGAACGGAAATAGATGATCGCGATCGACCGCTCAGGAACGGACCAACCCTCGTCTTCATGCACAGGCGCGCAATCAGCTTCTGTGAAGCACGAACTCAGGACGATAGAACAACCCTCTCAATTCTTCGCGCGTGTGTGGATGCAACGTCCTGAAGTGGCGCAAAGGCAAAGCCAAAAATGGACTAAGGGGTTTATCTTCAATCGGGCCTGCAGGATCGAGACTGGTGGATGACCGGGAAGAATTGCAAAATCGATGGAGCCGCTGGTATCAGCCTGGCTGCTGAAGTGAAGGGCGAATGCAGGGCGATGCCCGTCTTGCTTGCCCACGGGGCGGGTCAGACTCGCCGCGCCTGGAAGCGGGTAGTGCAAGATCTGGTCGAGGCGGGGTTTCGCGCTATCGCTATAGACATGCGTGGGCATGGCGATAGCGACTGGTCGAGCGCAGGTGCGTATGACGTGCGCGACTTTGCGGCCGATCTCGTCGCGGTAGCATCAGGAATGGATCGCAAACCGGCTCTGGTAGGCGCCTCCCTCGGCGGCCTTGCCGGAATGATAGCCGAAGGAGACCTCGCCCCAGGCAGCTTCGCATCGCTCACTCTTGTAGATATAGCCCCGCGTATCGAGCCGGGCGGCGTGATGCGGGTGGTCAGCTTCATGCAAGAACATGTCGAGACTGGCTTTTCGTCTCCGGAAGAAGCTGCACAAGTCATTGCGCGCTACATGCCACATCGTCGCAAGCGCAGAGCGGGTGGTGGCCTACGGCACTATCTCCGGCAGAAAGAGGATGGCCGCTATTACTGGCACTGGGATCCAGCATTTATTCGCAATATGGTGGCTGCACATTGCAGCGACACCGCGCATCAGGAGCAGCAAGTCAATATATTATACAAGGCTGCCGCTAATTTGACGCTACCGCTGCATCTGATCAGGGGCGGATCCAGTGATCTTGTCTCGGAAGGCGCTGTCGAACATCTGCGCGAACTGGCACCGCATGCTGAATATACCGATATTATCGATGCCACGCATATGGTCGCAGGCGATGCAAACGACGCCTTTTCTGCCGCAATTCTCGGCTTTTTAGGGCGCCAGTCCAGCTTCTAGAGGGACGAGCATGGGAGAAGAGATTTGCTCCTGATCATCGAGGGTCGGACGACTTGCTGTGGAGAGCGCCATACATTGGTGGGTTTGCCTAAGATGACACTCGGTAACTGGCTGCTGCCTCGCTCACTGGACTGCTATCCATAACGAAGGTGACGAAAGTTGACGACCAAAAATCTGACCGGCATGCTGGCCAAAAAGATGCCGCAGGAAACAGGCACCGCGCGCACAAAGGGCGAAACCCTGTTCCAGCTATTCTTTGCGCTCATCCAATGGCCTTGGCTGTTGAAAAGCCTTTATGGGGGAAACAAAGCTGAAAAAAATGCTGTTCTTGAGCGTATAAACCTTGAACAGGACGCCTTGCCTCATCTTGGCAGCTGGAAAGCAGACACTTACCTTCTTCACAGGATTGTTGATGAGATTGAAGTCCGACAACCGAAAAATGTTGTGGAATTAGGTTCCGGAGTAACTTCGCTGGTTATCGCCAAAGCATTGTCGCTTCACGGTGGCGGGCATTTATACAGCTACGATCAGTATGAACCGTTCGTTGAGCAGATGGGCATTTGGCTCGCTGAGCACCACCTGTCGGCAAGTTTCAGCCATGCTCCGCTGAACTTTCGGGACCAGGCCTGGCCTGGATTATGGTATGCCTTGCACGACCTTCCACAGACAATTGATCTGCTTGTCATAGATGGACCGCCTTGGTCAATTCATCCCTTTACCCGAGGAATGGCGGAACGCCTTTTCGAACGTATCGCACCGGGAGGCCTTATCATGCTCGATGATGCAGCAAGACCGGGAGAAAGATACGTGGCGCGACGCTGGAGGAAAACCTGGAGAGACTTCGAGTTCGAGTTCGAAGGCACGGGCGCCAAAGGCCTGCTAACGGGACGGAGGATCGACAGATCGGATAATCGCCAAAAGTGACGCTGTAATGCATTAGCGACTTCCGTTGCTGATTCGTAAGCGGTGTTTTCAGCCCACGTCGATCCAGGGCATGAGTTTGTCGACGGCATTGGCCTGATGACCTGCGGCGAGGCGCGAGAGCGTAGCCGTCAACCAGTCGTGCGGGTTGATGGCGTTGAGTTTGCAGCATTCGATGAGCGTGGCGATCACCGCCCAGTTATCGCCGCCTTCGTCCGATCCGGCGAACAGGGCATTCTTGCGGTTCAAGGCCATCGCAGGGTCATTCTGCCCATGTCGGGCAGATGGTAGAGTTTCATTATCGCTGGCATCCATATTACGGCAGTCGTTTTCGGGATGAACGCCGCGAGGACCGGGCCAATAGCGCGATCATCCGGGTAGAGATCAGGCCGGGTGAGATCATCCAGGTCGCAGAGTGGATGCTGGACAGCGCGTTGTGCGCCGACATGGAGATGGGCGAACCGCGCGTTGCGGTGATTGGGCTTGTAGAGCTTCATGGACTGCTTACCCATCGCGGTTTCAGGCAGACTTCGACGGATGCACTCACGGCTATCCAGGAGGCGCGCCATGAAGGCACTACCACGACCCTCGTCGCTACCGATGCTGACCCAGCAGCTGAGCATGCCGCTCGATACGCCGCAGATGCGAGGCCTGCGATCAAGGTCCAGCGCGCGGATATAGGCGAGCCGTTCGATCAGGCGCAGGATATTGCGCGCAGCCGGCGATTGTGGCGCATTGCGCAGCCAGGATACGGTTGTCTTCCCGCAGCCATTGTGACCGAATAGGTAGGCGATCTTTTTAAGGTTGGTGAGCTTCTCACCTGCGGCTGGATATGTCGCCTCGCCAGCAATCCCAATTGAAGTCAGCACTCCGCCCCCACGAGATAGTAATTCCCTGAACCGATCTAGCCGCCGGCGCGCCGTGCTTCCAGCCGTATTGCTCAGCTGGATCCGTTCTCGGACTAACGAGGTTCTTCCCAAAGGTTCGGCACATCTACGGTCAGACCCTCTGTCCATCGGCATCGTTTGCTTCAGACAGAAGCAGCCATTCAAGCCGTGAGTCAGGAACGGCGGAAGTGTCCCAGCTTTCGTTCGATCTCGGCGCTGACGGCTAAGCAATTTTCGCCATGAGGCGACCTGCAGCGCCATGCTCAGCGGCGAGGTTGCGGTTGTAGGCGAGCGGCATCCGCGGCGATTTCCACCGGAGCGCATCCATAATGCCGGCCAAGTCCTCGCCGCTCGCGAACAGGTCCTGATTGAGCCCGATCCGCGTCGAATGCGCGCTGACACCTTTGAGTAGCCGAGCCAGATCCTCCGCTGTCAGATCGGGTAGCGCACCAAGATCGAACGCCCGCTGGATGATGGACCGGAAGATCGGCCCGATTGAGCCCGGATGCAGCGCCAAGGAGCCGACGTCATATTCGACGCGCGCCTTCACGGCTGGCTTGGAAAGCGTCTTACGCAGATCCCACGTTTCTCGCCCCGAGATGCTGTCGATCGACCTCCCCCGCACCGCCGCTTTAGCCTTGTAGCGTCGTACGTTCACGCGCCGAAACACCGGCCCCACCTCGATCCCCGCAACCTCTAGCCAAGCTGCGATCGCCCGAACAGTCCGAGGGCTCAGATAGGCAGTCGCCCCCTCCCCTTCCTGGTCGCCCTTACTGCGTGGAATGCTGAGCAGCCGCGAATCCGGATCGATCGCCTCGATGATGTGCGCGACCTCGATCGCCACCAGCTCCGAGGCGCGCAACCCCGTGTCGTACCCGGCAGAGAGCAGCGCGCGATTGCGTAGACCCGGCAGATCGTCCGCGCAGCTCTCGAGTAGTGCTCTGACGTTGAGTCCACGTGGCTCGTCGCGCTCGACGTTGCGCACCGGCCCTTTGAACCGCAGCGGCCGCGCTTGCTTCTGGGCGGTGCCAAGGCGACGACGGATCGCCTGCAGGCGCAATTTGACCAGAGAGGCCTGGGTCGGATCCTTGAGATCCAGCAGTAGGTGAATGTTGGCGATCGACGCCTTGTAGCGGCCGAGCGAGGCCGGCTTGCTCCCCTTCTCCGCGCGAGCATCAAGATAGTCCGCCACGGTCTCCGGGGTCGCCGGCAGCGATACGCGGTTGCGGCCACGGCACCACAGGTCGAACGCTTCCAGGTCGGACTTAAGCGCGCGGATGCTGTGTGGTGAGGATGCAGCCTGATAGGCGGCGATCAACGCCTCATTGACCACGATGCGCTCGCCCGCGCGCATCTTCACCACCGCCCAGGAGAGATCGTCGGCCGCAGCCATCGGCGCTGGCGCGGTTTTCCCAGCAATTAGGGCGTTGTCGTCGAGGTGCCAGGGGTGATCCATCTGCGCGATGTATACCCCACCTTATAAAGAGGCGTCAAATATGGCCATCTGATAACTGCAATTATCATAGGTCCATATTTGGGGAGCAACGGCATGGTAGACGCTAGGGCTACTTTGGGGATATGTTTATGCCATGCCTGCTACCATCCCAGACCTCTCAGAGCCAATCTGGACATCCAGGCTCGTCGCCCGTCTGGAACGGGCGGCAGCGGCGATAGGCCGCCTCGATGCCCGCGTTTCAGCCAGTCCTGCCGCCGCGCCGTGGCAGCGACGCGCCACCTGGACCGGCTATACCACGGCGCTGCGGGTGCAGGGCGCAGAGATTGACGAAATTGATATTTTCGGCCGGGAATGCGCCGTCAATCTGCCCGGTCGCCCGCCGATGCCGACCAATCTGGACGATCGTGATGCGCTTCCGATTTGGCAGCGGCAATTGGCCCAGCGCGAATCCCGGTATTGGCGAGACGAGCTCGCGATCTCAACGGCCGTCCCAGAAGATTGGAGTAAGCGGCCAGCCCTCCTCCGCGCGCTTGAGATTACGGCCAGGCGCTCCCGCGCAGACAGCACGATCACGCCGTGGCTTGCCGTCCCCGGGCTCCTGCGATCGATGAAGATAACCCAGGCCGTGCTGCCGTGCCTGACCATTGGCGACAAGGCGCTTCGCCTCTCGCCGCGCGACACGCAGGCCATCGTCCTGCGTAACCTCCGGTCGCTTACCGATCGGGCGGAAGAGGGGCTGGTGAGGCTCCAGGCGCTCGAGGAAGACCGTTTACGCGCCGCCGCAGCCCTCCATGGCGCGCCCCGTCCTGGCAAACTCCTGGATTTGCTCAGCCTTGTCCAGTTTGTCCCCGTCGTCAGTCCTCGCATGCTTGCCCGGCGATTGGACCTGACGATCTCCGGTGCCGGCAAGCTGCTTTCTCGCGCGGCAGAGCTGGACCTTCTCGTGGAAGTGAGCGGTCGTCAGGCCTGGCGGACCTACATGACGCGCGATCTGGCTATCGCCTTCGGGTTTGGTGTCCGTCCGGTAGGGCGTCCCCCTGCCCCGCCCCAGGCGCTCCCAGATTTTGTACCAGCGCTCGCAGAGTTTGATCGTGAAATGGCCGAACTCGATTCAATGCTAGCTGGCCTCGGTATCGATGTCTCGGCTCACCACCACTGATTGAGTTGCAGCGGGGCGGACGGCTCGATGTCACGCCTCCCGTTCTTGCGTCGGCCCACTTCAGGCCCAGTGGGCGTCAAGCACCTCGCGAATGGCTTTCTCGGCATCCTCACGAGAGGCCCCACCCCTATTGAGAAGTGTCAGGCGAATTCCCTTGCGATCAGTGCCCTCGATACGAAGCACGGCTTTCCCGGTCTCGCTCGATACAACCTGCGCCATTCCTGACTTCTTGGGGGATCCTGACCTTTTGGGGGGGTCGGCCGCCAGCGCCAATGCGCGGACGATGTCGGGCACAGCCATGGGAGCGCCCTCCCCTCCCGATCGAGCACTGAGCGCGGCCGCTTCAGCAAATACGCGTTGTCGACGATCGTCCGGCTTCAACAATGGCTTGATCGTTGTGACGTGCTTGATCCGCAAATCCTGCGGATTGGGAAAAGCGACCATCAATTCCACCGGAAGGCGGGCGAGATCAAGATAGCGGCTCAGCCAGCTTTCTGTGACATTGATCCGCTCGGCCATGACCTTCTGTCGGCCCTCATAATAGGCATCAAGCGCACGGAGATAGTCGCGTGCCCGCTCCAGATCGCTAAGGTCTTCGCGCGCCCTGTTCTCGATATCCGCGATGCGGAATGCTTCTTCATCTGACAGTTCGCGGATGTCGACCAAGAACCGGAAGTCGGGGTAATTATGGCTACGCAGCCAGCTGATCGACCAGTGACGCCGAGCGCCACAAATCACCTCGAAATCAAAGTCCGATTCGCCGCGCACCCGCCGGACAATTGCCGGCATTTCCTGGCGTCCCTGCGCCTTTATGCTTTCGATGAGATCGGCGCATCGCTCCTCGTTGAGGAGCGCATATTCCCGGTTGTGCCCCGCCCACATTCGGCATCGAGCGGGATCGACCAGTTCATGCGTGCGGCTAACAACCGATCCCGCTGCCAATTCAGCCAAGCGGTTCTCTCTTCCAGTCAGTACATTCGAACCAAGGCCGGGACGACGCGGGGCGGGCGCACCATCTTCAGGCAGATTTATTCCGGCTGCTAAGTCAGCCGCGAAACTCGCATTCTTTCTGCTCATAATGCCGCCCCTCTACCGGGAATTGCACCGGTGCAATTTTTGCTTTTCATGCCAAACCTTCCTTTCGCAAACGGCCTAAATGGCTGGGCCACATGGCGCGAATATCCAATTCCAGCTCAGCGTTGACGCCATCGAGATAAGTGAGGCAGCGGTTGCGCACCGCACTGCTTGTGACGGGGCCGTCGAGTTCATAAACCGTCATCAGACGAGCCGTCGCATTGTCGATCTCAGCAGAATCCTTAAGCGGCGTACGTACCATCGCGTGGCCGAACAACGTCCGCATCAGATTGAGCAGTTCCTTCTGCATCGATTTGTTCTCGTCGACCTTCGAGGCAACAAAGCGCAAGAATTTGAGAGTTGGCGCAAAGCCGCGTTCGGCCAGCGTCTCGATGGTCTCATCAAGCATCGCCAGAAACGCCGCGGTCGAAGAAAAGTCCATGACGGTTGGCGGCACGGGCACAACGAGAGCATTCGCCGCGCGCAAAACCGACAAGGATATGGCGCCAAGGGCTGGGGGCGGATCAAGGACGATGACATCGAAGCGATCAGCAATGCTCGCGATGCCTTGAGAGAGGCGATCGATAAGCCCCCCCTGCCCGCGCGCCATCCGGGCGGCGATCTCATATTCCGACTGAAATAGCCGCAAATTGGCAGGGATTAGTTCAAGGCCATCGAAATGCGTTTTGCGCAGGGCATAGTCGAGCGAGGTCATTTCCTCCTGGCGGAGAAACGGATAGAGCGTGTCGTCCTCGGTCAGGTCGAGATCCGGCACATAGCCGAACAGCGTCGTCGCGGAGGCCTGGCTATCGCAGTCGATCAACGCGACCCGATAGCCCTGGATGGCGAGATACTGGGCAAGATGCACCGACAGCGTTGATTTGCCGACACCTCCCTTAAAGTTCTGGACAGCAACGACACAGCACGGGTCGTCTGCTGCCCGCCAAGGTCTTGTGCCGAACAGGCCCCGCATATCATTGAGCTGCGCGAGCGTATAACCCACTCTGCGATTATTCTCGGTTCGCGGCGGCGGCGGAAGTCGCCCGTCCTTTTCTGCGTCGCGGATCGCTGCAGGCGTCCGCCCCACCAGGTCGGCCGCCTTTCCGATTGGGAAAGTGGGCTCACGGCGATCATCCGCGCGCGCGCTGCGCGCCGAATCGCGAAGCCGCTCCAGCACCGAGGACGTTCGCTGGGCAAGCGTGGCCACCGATAGAAGATCGTGGGTGTCGTCGATGTCTAGTGATGCTGCCACAGGGCGCCCCTTTGCGAAACTCGGGGTACTGTAGCGCTACTTGCGCTTTTCCGTCAAATAGAAGCGGAGTTTCGAAAGTCGCGACGCATCGTGGTCGGCATATCGCCTGAATATCGCCAATCACCGCTTATCGAGGGGTCTATCCTGACTCGGTGGGGGCGACGGAAAATTACACCGGTGCAATTTTCGCTAGGGGCGCCCCCTCCGCGCAACGAAACTCTCGCAAAAGCCTGTCCAAGAACTCGTCAGCTTCGCGCCCTTGAGCTTCGCCAGACGGTCGCCCATCTGCTGGCGATAGGCGTCGGCAATGAGATCGATGTCCCATCCGCCCCCATGCGAACGGGCAATCGCGGCCAACCCTTCCGCGTTGAACCGGATCGTCCCTTCCGGAAAGACGATTTCCGAACTCTTCTCCGGCGCGATAAGCGCGCTGATGGCGGCCTTCACGACCGATCCCACTTCCACCGTGTCGGCGACCGTTTCCACAGCCCCTTCCCGGCGCGCCTTGCGTCCCGTCGAGTGCCGCTCAATCTCATCGACGGTCGCGATCTGCGCTGGCGCATCCTTCGGCTCAAAACGGAACTCGATCTCGGTCACCGTGCGGCCCTGTCGTATCTCCTTCCACTCGACTCGGAAGTGAGCGAGCTGATCAATCTCAGCCTTTGCCTTCTCGAGCACCTTGCGACGGAGTTGCGCGAAATCCTTGTACACCTCTGGCGATATGCCCAGCGCTGCACGCAGCGCTGCCATATCGCCCTTCCAGGTCGACTGGCGACGATGGAGCCGCAGCGATCCAATCTCGTAGAGTTTCAGCGCATAACTCGATCGGAAGCCCAGCACCGCCTGCCTATTAAGAACGGCATAGCTCTCGGATTCCTGGATGAGCTTGCGCGCATCAGGCGTAAACTCCCATTCGATCCAACCCGCGTCGGCGCCATCTGTATCTTCCGCCTCTTCGCGAGACGACGAGATCAGCGAAAAACGCAGCGTAGCTTTCTTGCCGCGCCAGGACCGGTCGTCGATCGCAAACAAAGTCCGGTGAAGTTCCTCCAGCATGTCGGAGATGCGTTCATTACCCTTGTGACCGCGGCGAATATCGGCTTTGCGCATGCGATGCGGCCGGTCCTGCCAGGCATCGCCGCCCGCTGTCAGGATCATCAAGGCAAGCAATCGCGACGCCGTCAGGCTGAGCGACTGGCCTTTCACGAATTTGATCTCAACGATGCTGCCGGGTTTGGCGAATTCTTCGCCACCCTTCGCCTGCAAAGCCGCCGCGACGCGCATGGCACGGCCCGGCGCCGAATCGGCCTCCGCCTCTTGCGCTGCATCCGCGCTTAGATTTTCCGCATGTTCCATGTCATATAGGCCGAACGCATATTGGCAGATTCGCCTAATTGCTGCCTGACCTGTCCTCGCTCGTCAAGTCAGGGCAGGCTGAAACTCTTTTGTCGCCCCCGTCCGGTCAGGTTAGAACCGTATGGCACTCCCGCAAAAGCACCGGGATCCTGCCGAGTCGCAATGCGATTCGCGTTCTCTTCGTTTTCGGCTCGCCCACGCTCTATAAACGCCGTAGAATGACACCATTCCGAGGCGCGAGGCCGCCAAAAGCGATCGCCCCCAATCGGTCAGGATAGCCCCAATCGGTCAGCTATCTGCCCCCGACCGGTCAGGTTGACGCCCCCGCCGGGTCAGGCAAAATCCCCCGTGCGGTCAGGATAAACGCGACAGATCATTGAAATTGCAGACGTTTTCGGCACAGAATCTGAATCACTTAGAATCATGAATCCTTCCGCTGCGAGCAGCGGCGTTGTTTTAGAATGATTCTAAAAGACCAAGCAGGCGATTCGCTCATCCCTTCAGGTCGGACAGCATGACCGATTCCCCCCCTAGCTGGGGGGATACCGCGACACCGATGTTCCACGATAGCATCCCGGTCTCGATCCTTGGCAGATCCGCCCAGCGACGAGATCCTCGGCGACCCGACAGCAGCTGAATCACCGCTCGTCGCCGCTGGGCAGACGCAGTGAGGAGGTCGCATGATCAATTTTGCCAAATTCGAGATCATCGGACGGATCGGCGAGATCGACGCCAAGCCCAAGGTCACGAGCATCTCGGTGTGCGCGAACTATCGCCGCCGCGGAGAGGGCGAACAGTGGATCGAGGACAGCTACTGGAACCGCGTCGTCATTTTCAGCGATGGCCAACGGAAATATATCGATGAGAAGGCCCAGGTTGGCGATCTCGTGAGGATTGCCGGACGGCTGCGTGACACCTCCTACGAGCGCGATGGCACCACCCACTACACGACCGACCGGATCGTCGAGGAGTTCGGTGTGCTGGCGGCTAAGGCGGCATAGGTCGTGGGAGGCAGCGCCGATTGGGCCAGAGGGGAGGGGGCATGCGCGGAGCGAACCTAAATCTTCGATAGGAGTTTCGCTTATGTCAGTCACCATCGACGCAGCGGTTCGCGCCAAGCAGATCGTCGAGAGCCTGGGCGGACGCTGGTCTGGATCGCGCGGCGAGTGCCGCTGCCCCGCCCATGACGATCATTCCCCCAGTCTTTCGGTCCGCCTCGGCACCAAGGCGATCCTGTTCAAATGCTTCGCGGGATGCACATCTACCGATGTCCTCAAGGCTCTCGATCGTCAGGGTTTGCACGATCGAGAGCCGGTCCATGTCGAGCCGCGCGCGCCGTCACGCGATCTGAGCGATTTGGCGAGGTCATTATGGCAGCGCAGCATCCCCATCGCCGGCACACCGGCTGAAGCCTATCTTCATGCTCGGGGCCTTTATGCGCCGACGCCTGACCTTCGCTTCAACCCACAGACGATCATAGGAAAGGGGAAGGATCGGCGCAGCCTTCCCGCAATGATCGCCGCAGTGAGAAATGAGCTGGGCCTGGTCGCGGTCCACCGGACTTTTCTTGATCCCACCGACATTTTGCGGCGCCCCTTCCACAAGCCCAAGCTGGCGCTGGGCCTGCTCGGCTCGGGCAGCGTGCGGTTTGGTGAGCCGGATGACGTTCTGGGCATCTCCGAAGGGATCGAAGATGCCCTGTCCGCCATCGACTGGTTCCAATTGCCGGTTTGGGCTGTGCTTGGTGCCGAGCGCTATGCCCATGTCGGCATACCGTCCCATGTGAAGCGCGTCATCGTGTTTGGTCAGCGGAACAAGGCGGCGAAGATCTGCCTTAAGAGGGCAGGGAAGCACCTCAGCGCCAACGGGCGAAGGGTCGAAGAGTGGCTCCCAACCGAGCATGACGATTGGAACGATGCTCTGCGCGATCGGCTTGCCCGCAATGCCGTTCCTCGCACCGTGATCCAGATACACGCCCACTGAAGAGAGGAGAGGAGGCCTCCGGCTTGTTGATCCGGTGATGGGCACCGGACGAAACGATGGAGGCCTCAAATGCACACCTCAGCCGCTGCTCTCGAACTCGATTTCACCGAACCATCCGTTACCGCCGCGAACGCGGTCTGTGCCGAGCTGCGCAAAGGCGACGGCATGGACCGGCCTGGCCTGCTCCGGGCGATGGAAAGTTCCTATGGTTCAACCGCTGCTGACGGGCACTGGTCACTCCGCGACGCCTATGATGTGCTGGAGCTGGCCCAGGTCCTGCACCTCGCCAAGCTCGACCTGCCGCAAGAGCCCGCCGAGTGCCTGGCGGCCCTGACCGCGCTCACCGCATCGCTGCCGACGCATACTGTGCGCAGCGAAGAACAGATCGCGCTCCAGCAATTTTCGACACCGGCCGCGATTGGCTACCTTGCCGCACTCGCCGTTCGCATCACCACAGCCGATACCGTCCTGGAGCCCTCCGCCGGCACCGGGCTCCTCGCCGTTTTCGCCGCGCGCGCTGGCGCCAAGCTCGTCCTCAACGAGATCGATCCGGCGCGCGCCGACATGCTCCAGGCAGCATTCCCCACCGCACCAGTCAGTCGCCACGATGGCGAACTCATCGACGATCTGCTGCCGCTGTCGATCCGCCCGACCGCCGTGCTCATCAACCCGCCCTTTTCACGCAGCATCGGTCGGCATGCCGACCCGCTTGCCGCGTTCCGCCACTTGCGCGCCGCCCTGAAACGCCTTGATGCCGGGGGGCGCTGCGCCGCTATCCTTCCCGATCGCGTGGATACATCGAGCCGCGCCTGGGCGAAGGCAACCGACGGCTGTGCGATCACGCTCCACGTCGAACTGCCCGCCAATGCCTATGCCAAACACGGCACCAGCCAGATCGTGAAGCTCATCGTTCTGGAAAAAGGCGTCCAGGATGACGTCGCCATCGTTCGGTGCAACTCACTCGCCGAAGCGCTCGCGACGATCAGCGCTTCCGCAGCCAGCGTCACGGAAACACCGCGACTCTCCCCAGCGCGTCTTGCACCAACCCGAGCGCGCGCATCCCTGCTCGGCGGTCTCTCGAGCAGACCCCGGCTTTCGGCCCCGATCGCGACGACCGCCCAATCTCTCAACGCGCTTGATATCGGCTACACCGTCTTTGCTGCACCCGTACCGACCGGTGAGGCGGTGGGGGTGTACCTGCCGTATCGGCCAAGCCGGATCGCCATTCCCTGTGCATCCGCGCATCCGACCGCTCTGGTGGAATCGATCGCCATGGGCTCGATTACGGCACCGCGGCCGTCTTACGTTCCGAAGCTGCCGACCGGAGTAGTCGACAACCGGGTGCTGTCCGACGCTCAGCTCGAAACGCTGATCTACGCCGGGGACGCTTTCGAGCGCGACATCTCCGGTCTGTTCAAGGCGGCCGAGGAAGGATTGTCGCTCACGCCGGACAAGGACGGTCGCCCTTACCGGACCGGATTCTTCCTTGGCGACGGCACGGGTGCCGGCAAGGGCCGTCAGGTTGCCGCCATTATCCTCGACCAGTGGCTGCGCGGGCGCCGCAAGCACATCTGGATATCCAAGACCGAGACACTGCTGGAGGATGCACGTCGCGACTGGACCGCGGTCGGCGGTCTTGCGCTCGACATCCAGCATCTCAACCAGTGGAAGCTGGGCACGCCGATCGGCGCGGCCGAGGGTGTGCTCTTCCTCACCTATGCGACGCTCCGCTCCAACCGGGGGGACAAGGGCACTCGCCTTCAGCAGATCCTCGACTGGGTCGGTGACGATTTCGACGGCATGATGGTGTTCGACGAGGCGCACGAAATGGCGGGTGTCGCCGGCGGCGAAGGCCGTTTCGGCACCAAGGACGGCTCCGATCAAGGCATCGCCGGCGTGCGCTTGCAGAACCTGCTGCCCCGTGCCCGCGTCCTGTACGTGTCGGCAACCGGCGCGTCGGACGTCAACAATCTCGCTTATGCCACCAGGCTTGGCCTGTGGGGTCCGACCACCGCCTTCGCCGATCGCCGCGCATTCGTCGACAGTCTGCGACGTGGCGGGATCGCGGCGATGGAATTGATCGCCCGCGACCTGAAAATGCAGGGCCTCTATGTCGCCAGGGCGCTCAGTTTCGCTGGTGTCGAATATGACATCCTCGAACATCGCCTGACGCCCGATCAGGTCGAGGTCTATGACGCCTATGCTGATGCGTGGGCGATCATCCACGCCAATTTGCGCACCGCGCTCGATGCCACCCGGGTGACGGACAGTTTCTCCAACGACACCTACAACAGCGGCGCGAAGGCTGCGGCACTGTCGATCTTCGAATCCACCAAGCAGCGGTTTTTCGGCCAAATCCTGATCGGCATGAAGCTGCCCTCGCTGATCCCGGCGATCAGAGCGGATCTGGCCCGGGGCGAGAGCGTCGTGATCCAGCTCGTCTCGACGTCCGAGGCGATGCTCAACCGGGCACTGGCCGCGCTGAACGCCGAGGACCGGGCGAATCTCGACATTGAGCTTTCACCCAAAGAGTTCGTCATGTACTATCTGACGGCCGCCTTTCCGGTCCGACAGATGAAGACCTTCGTCGACGACACCGGCAAGACGCGCTCCGAACCTATGTCCGACGAGGATGGGCGTCCCGTCTTCAGTCAGGAAGCGCTTGAGATGCGCGACAATCTCGTCGAGCGGTTCTGCTCCCTGCCGATCGTGGGGTCCGCCCTTGATCATATCATCGGGCATTTCGGGACCGATGCCGTCGCCGAGGTGACGGGACGAAGCCGGCGCATCGTCATCGACGCGCACGGTCGCCAGCGTATCGAGAGCCGTTCGCCGCGAACAAACCTTGCCGAGACCGACGCCTTCATGCGGAACGAGAAGAAGATCCTGATCTTCTCCGATGCAGGCGGCACCGGACGCAGCTATCACGCCAGCCTTACCGCCGAGAACCAGTCGCGCCGCAACCACTATCTGCTCGAACCCGGTTGGCGCGCTGACGCGGCCATACAGGGTCTCGGCCGCACCCATCGCACGCATCAAGCAACCGCGCCGCTGCTCCGTCCGGTATCGACCGACTGCCGCGGCGAGCGGCGCTTCATCTCCACGATTGCCCGCCGCCTCGACAGCCTTGGTGCCCTGACACGGGGCCAGCGTCAGACAGGCGGCCAAGGTCTGTTCGACCCGCGTGACAACCTTGAAAGCGACTATGCCAAGGAATCCCTCGAAACATGGTTCCGCCTGCTTGCCGACGGTAAGCTGCGCTCGACCACGCTTGGCGAATTCCAGACGTTGACCGGACTTGAGCTCGAGGGCGAAGGCGGCGGGCTGAAGGAGGAGCTGCCGCCCATCCAGCGCTGGCTTAATCGCATTCTCGCGCTGCGCATCGCGCTGCAGAATGCGATCTTCGATGAATATCTCGGCCTGATTGAGGCCAGGATCGAAGCGGCGCGCGAAGCTGGCACGCTCGATCTTGGCGTCGAGAGCATCAATGCCGAACGCATCACGATCCTCGATCGCACGGTAATCCGGCGCGACCAGACAAGCGGCGCGGAAACCGAGATTCTGCGTCTCGAAACGGAGGAGCGCTATAAGCCGCTCCCGCTGGATCGCGCGCTGCGTATCCTGGGCGATGACGCGCGCCCGATCCTCAATCGCAAGTCCGGTAGGGCCGCGATCCGGTGCAACACCTATTCGCTCACCGATGACGATGGTGAGATCGTTCGCCGTTACGAGCTGGTTCGGCCGACCCGTTCCGAGCGGATGCGGCAGGATTTGCTGCTCGAAACGATGTGGGAAGAGGCCAGCGAGGAGGAATTTTCGGCGCTGTGGCAGGCCGAGGTCGAGGAGATGCGAGACAAGACCCGCACCAGCACGCTCTATTTGGTCGCCGGCCTGCTCCTGCCGGTCTGGGATCGCTTGCCCGATGATCATGTTCAGGTCTGGCGCCTGAACACCGATGACGGCCAGTCTTTCCTCGGCCGGATCGTTCCTGCACCGCTGGTGTCGAAGCTCGCCGACGCTTTCGGGATCAACGCCACCATCGCCGTGTCGGGCGAAGACACCGCAAAGCATGTGATGACGACCGGCGATATATCATCCGTCGGAGCCTACCGGCTCAAGCGCAGCTTGGTCGCCGGCCAGCAGCGCCTCGAACTGCTCGATTGGCCGCACACGCGGCTTGCCGAACTCAAGGCGGCCGGCTGTTTTACCGACATCATCCAGCACAGGACGCGGATGTTCGTTCCCGTCGCGAATGCCGCTGCTGTCATCGAGCGCATCGCCGCCTGACGATCGAGGTCCTCTCTCCGCGCCCAGCGCAGGAGAGGGGAGGGGGCCTTCGGCTTTGTGGGCCTGATGAGCAGGCTCGCGTGACCGTCGAGGCGGCGCGCCAGTTCCAGATGGAGACGAAAGATGATCCAGTCCGTGAAGGTCAAGAACCTCTCGCTGTCGAAGGACAATGTCCGTAAATCGAGCCGTGAGGCCGGTATCGACGCCCTAGCCGCCAGCATCGCAACGCAAGGCTTGTTGCAGAATCTCATCGTTACCCCGCTCAAGAAAGCGGGCCATTTCACCGTCAAGGCGGGCGGGCGCCGGCTGCGCGCACTCCAGAGCCTGATCGAACAGGGCACTCTGCCCGTCGACCATGTCGTGCCCGTCCTCGTCCTTACCGACGACGACAACTCGGTCGAGGCGAGCCTCACCGAGAATTTTCAGCGCGTTCCGATGAACCCGGCGGATGAAAGCACCGCGTTCAACTTCCTCATCCAGAAGGGGATGACCGCCGAGGACGTTGCCAAGCGACAGGGCGTCACCACCCGCTTCGTCGAGCAGCGGGTGCGGCTTGCCGAGCTTGCACCAAGCGTGTTCCAGGCTCTCGCCGCCGGCGAAATCACCCTGGGGGTCGCTCAGGCCTATGCCGTGACGAGCGACATCGATCGTCAGGCTCGCGTGTTCGCACAGATGAGCACCTCCTATTATGGCGATCAGCCCGACAACATCCGGCGTGCGATCCTCAACGGGACGATCAAGGCGAACGATGCCAAGGCGCGGTTCATCGGTCGCGATGCCTATGTCGCCGCAGGCGGCCGCATCGAGGGTGATCTCTTTGCCGCCGAGGGGGACGAGAACTGGATCGACGTCGATCTTCTCGAAGATCTTGCCGGCAAAAAGCTGGAGGCGGCCGCCGCCGAACTCGCGCAGGCCAAGGGACTTGCCTTCGTGACGCCGATTGCGGCCACCCACGTTCCCTACGATCTCGAGCGTCAGCTTCATGAGTTTCACGCGCCCGCGCGACCGCTTAGCGAAGCGGAAAGCGCGCGCGTCGAAGCGCTTTCGGCCGAGAATGACCAACTCGTCGAGCAGCTTGAAGGCGAACTGACCGATGGGACGGCGGAAGCCGAGGTCGCGAACGATCGTCTCGACGAAATCGAACGGGAACTTGAAAGCATCGAGGAATCCCGTCGCGAGATCGATCCGGCGGTACGAGCGCAGATCGGGACGTTCGTTTATATCGGTGGCGATGGCGAAGCCCGCGTTCACACCCGCATGTTCAGTGAGAAGCCGGTTGTCGATCCGAATGCTCCGCCCAAGGTGATGGGCGGTGCCAATGGTGACGACGGCGCCTACGACATCGATCATGGACCCAAACTCAGCGCTACGCTGATTGACGAGCTGGCGACCCAGCGCCGGCAGATCCTCGTCGCTCACATCGCCAGTGATCCGGCGATGGCGCTGGACCTCACCATCTTCCTGATGGCGCAGAATGTCGTCTTCGAGCAGAACTACGTCCGCAACCACTCGACGCTCAAGTCCAGCGGCGCCCAATTCCCGATCTTCGGCTTCCGCGACGAAGGATCGATGGCGTCGCAGGCCATCGAGGATCAGCGCCAGCGTCTCGATACGAGCTGGGCCGGTCATAAGACCATGTCCGAACGTTTCGATGCCTTTCGTGCGCTCGACGACGAGGCCCGCGGCAGTTGGGTGGCCTTCTCGATCGCACGCACGCTGGAGCCGAGCCTGAACGTTCCCGAGGGCGGACGGTCCAATGGGTTCCATGACCATCTTGGTCGCGCGCTCGACATTCAGGTCGAGCATTGGTGGCGCCCCACGGCTGAAAACTTCTTCGGCCGCGTCAAAAAGGACGTCATGCTCGACGCGCTCGAGGCCATCGGCGGGCCGATCCTGCGCGGGCGATACAAGGACGCCAAGAAGGGCGACCTTGCCGCAACCTGCGCCTCGCTCTGCAACGGACAGGGGATCGTCGAGGCCGAAGTCCGCGAAAAGGCGGCGGCCTGGCTGCCGGATGCCATGCGCTTCGACGCCATCGAAAAGCCCGAGACCATCGCGCTGCGCTCGACCTTCATCGACGAGGCCGACGATGTCGATCCCGGCGACGATGGTGACGACGAGTCGGACCTCGAAGACGCGACACATGACGGTCAGGAGGATTTGAGCGAGGCAGCCTGACGCCCGCTTGCACGGTTCGAGGCGACTGGGGGCGGCACTCTTCGCGGAGTGCCGCCCCTCCTTTTGTGCCCGGACGGCGGCCTTTCAGAGGGGAGGGCGCTGCTCCGGGCTCGCCTCTACCAGATCAGGAGAACTTGCCGTGGCAAAGACCGCCGATAAACCGTCGCCCGCCGACACCATCACAAACGCGATTATCGACAAACTCGAATCCGGCGTACGCCCTTGGGTGAAGCCGTGGCGGCCTGGCCTCGGCGGCCGTCCCCTTCGCGCGACCGGCGACCCGTATAAGGGCATCAATTGCTTCTGGCTGTGGCTCTGCGCCGAAAGCGCCGGCTACCATTCGCGCACCTGGATGACCTACAAGCAGTCACAGGCGTTGGGCGGCCAGGTTCGCGAAGGCGAGCGGTCGCAAATCGCCATCTTCTACAAATCCTACAGCAAGACCGTGGAGTCGCCCGTTACCGGCGATGCCACGGACGAAATGCGCCGCGTGCTGCGATCCTACGCCGTCTTCAATGCCGATCAGATTGAGGGGCTGCCGGAGGAGTTTTATCCATGCCCCGTCAGCGTCGTCGCCCCCGAAGACGCGCTGCCGGATCGCGCGCAGCGCTTCCTCGATGCTCTTCCGGCGAAGGTTCACCAGCGCGGCGATCGTGCCTTTTACGACCGCGTTGCCGACAGCATCACGATGCCGCCCGTCGGGTTGTTTTCGACCCGCGCGTATTTCGCTTCGACGTTAGCGCATGAGGCAGGGCATTGGACCGGCCATCCCGACCGGCTCAATCGAGAGTTTGGCAGGAAATTCGGCGACAATGCCTACGCTTTCGAAGAGCTTTGCGCCGAGATGACATCCGCCCTGCTTGGCGCGGATCTTGGCCTCCCGACCGCCCATATCGACGATCATGCAGCGTATATCGGCTCGTGGCTCGCGGTGCTGCGCAAGGATTCCCGCGCCATCATGACGGCTGCCGCAAAAGCCGAAGCGGCGGCCGCCTTTCTGCTCCGCGCAACGGGCCTCGCCATGTCGGACGAAGCCCAGGAACAGATCCGTGAAGCAGCATGATCGCGGCGATCGCCCGCCCCGACCCCGGCGCCTACCGCCGGTTCGCCGTAGCGTCGAGCCGCGGCAAGG
Organism: Sphingobium sp. C100; assembly: GCF_000508185.1. Lineage (GTDB taxonomy): Bacteria > Pseudomonadota > Alphaproteobacteria > Sphingomonadales > Sphingomonadaceae > Sphingobium. The sequence continues at coordinate 34,011 of NZ_AYOY01000161.1, forward strand.
ACAGGGGAGGAGAGGACGCCTTCGGCCTTTTGAGCGCGCCAGAGCGCTCAGAAGGAGGCTTCCATGCTCTACGATACGCTCTACCGCCACAATCAGGCCCTTTCCCCCGCCGGTCTGGACCATCTGCCGACGGCGCTCCACGCCCTCAACGCCGCCGTCGACGACTGTCAGCGTGCTGGCAAGCCTGTCGCCAGCGACGCGGCAATCCTTCTCCTCATCCGCCATCTGGCAGACATTGCCGAACGCGATGCGCCCAGCATGAACGTCCTTCGCCTTCGTTGCGAAGCGGATCGCCTGGCGGTCGACGCCGCGCCAGCGCTGCTCGACATTGCCGGGAAGAGCGTCGGCGGAAACTACCACGCCAAACGGACCTTCCACTATCAGGCGCGCCGCGCGCTTACACGCCTCGCGACGGCAATCGGCCTCGACGCGGACGACGCCCGTATCAACACCATCCTGGGGGCCGATCACGAAGACGGCACGACGGAGCTGCGCCACGCGGAACTCGCCGTTCGCGTGGTCCCGCGCGGCTTTCTTCCGGACAGCGAGGTCTCGATCAGCCGCTGTCGTGACGGGCAGGAGATCGGCAAGCTCCACCGCGCGCCGATCACCGAGTTACTCGACGTGGCCGCGTTCCAGCGCCGGCTTGCCGGCATGCTCGGCGATATCGGCGCGGTGCGTTTCGCGGCTGCCGCCTGAACCCCGCAATTGCAGGAGATCTCTCATGGGTTGGCTCTTCATGCGCGATATGGGTGGCTACGCCACTCCGCGCTCCTATCTCGACAACCAGTTCACCTATGCGCACGCGGACCATCGTCTTACGGTTCTCGCGTCCTCGATGGTCGGTTCGACCTATTATGCGGCGTGCGAACGGATCGAGGCATCCGGCGATCGGGCCGTCTTCGCTATCGTGTGCCTGACCCGGCAAAGCACCGGCGCGCGCGACGGCTGCACGTTCGGCTACAAAGACAGTGCGCCGTTGCGGCGC
>NZ_AYOY01000162.1 GCF_000508185.1 Sphingobium sp. C100
ACTTTCGTCGCGGGCGCCGGGAGCCGGCGCGGTTCGGTGCGGGCGGGGCTGGAGGCGATCGCGGCGGGAGATGGCGCGGATATGGTATTGATCCACGATGCCGCCCGCCCGTTCCTGCCGGGCGTGGTGGTCGACCGACTGCTGAAAGCATTGACAACGGCCGAGGGCGCCATCCCCACCGTGCCGGTCGCCGATACGCTGGTGCGCGAAGCGCAGGGTGCGATGGGCGACGGTGTGGACCGCAACGGGCTGCACCGGGTGCAGACGCCGCAGGCTTTCCGCTTCGACGCTATAGTGGCGGCGCATCGGGCCTGGGATGATGACCGGGAGGCAACGGATGATGCGCAGATCCTCAAGGCGCGGGGCCATGACGTCATATTGGTCGAGGGCGACGAAAGGCTGGAGAAATTGACCTACCCCCAGGATTTCGCGCGGGCGGAGGCGCGGCTGGCAACGCCGCGCGGCATCCGGGTCGGCATGGGCTATGACGTCCATCGACTGGCCGCTGACGAAGAGCTTTGGTTGGGCGGGGTCCAGGTGCCGCATGATCGCGGCCTGGCCGGGCACAGCGATGCGGACGTGGCGCTTCATGCAATCGTCGACGCGCTGCTCGGCGCGCTGGCGGAGGGCGACATCGGCAGCCATTTTCCGCCGTCCGACCCGCAATGGCGCGGCGCGGCGTCCGACCGCTTCCTGGCCTATGCGCGGGACCGGGTGGCGGCGCGCGACGGCGTCATCGACCATATCGACCTCACCATCATTTGCGAAGCGCCGAAGATAGGCCCGCACCGCGACGCCATGCGCGCGCGCATCGCGGAGATATTGGCGGTGTCCCTCGACCGGGTCAGCGTCAAGGCCACGACGACTGAAAGACTGGGCTTTGCCGGCCGGCGCGAAGGTATCGCCGCACAAGCGGTTGCCACCCTCTCCCTCCCCGCGCTATCCTGACGCCATGCCCGATACCGTCCTTCCGATCGAACTGGTCGAACTCGCCGAAAAGGTCATCCTCGCCAATCGCCGCGCGGGACGCACGGTTGCGGTCGCGGAAAGCTGCACCGGCGGCCTGGTCTCTGCCGCGCTCACCGAAATTGCCGGATCGTCCGAGGTGTTCGAAGCCGGTTTCATCACCTATTCCAATGATATGAAGGCGGAACTTCTGAAAGTTTCGCATGATGTGCTGGATACATTCGGCGCCGTTTCCATCGCCACCGCCTGGGCCATGGCGCAAGGCGCGCTCGGCAAGAGCCACGCCAATGTCGCGGTTGCGATCACCGGGATCGCGGGGCCGGGCGGCGGCAGCGAGCAAAAGCCGGTCGGCACGGTCGTCTTCGCCCGCGCCGAACGCGGCGCCAGCCCCGACAAGGTCGTGGCCGACATGCGGCATTTCGAGGATAATGGCCGGGGCGGCGTGCGGCTTCAGGCGGCGCTGTGCGCGCTGGAACTGTTGTTGCCCGAAGACGCGTAGAGTTGCGCGGCGCGTGTTTCGAACGCGCCGATCATCTTGCGCAGCGCCTTGTCGAAAAACTGGCCAGCGAGCATTTCGAACAGCCGGTTCTTGAATTCGAACGCGACCTCGAAATCAACCAGCACGCCGCCCTGCCCGTCGTCGCGGAAATTCCATTCATTGTGCAGATGCTTGAGCGGGCCGTCGAGATAGTCCACCCGCACATGGTCCGGCCGATGCTTGAAAACGCGCGAGGTGAAGCTTTCCTTGATCCCCTTGAAGCCGACGATCATGTCCGCGACCATTTCCGTTTCGCCGTCCTGGCGCACACGAATGGCGCTCACCCAGGGCAGGAATTCGGGATAAGCCGCGACGTTCGACACCAGGTCGAACATCTGCGTCGGCGTATAGGGAAGATGGCGCGTTTCGGTATGTTTGGGCATCGAAAAGTCAGGCCTTCGCCGCCGCCCTGGCCAGTTGCGTTTCGCGCGCGGCTTTCATTTCGGCGAAATCCTTGCCGGCGTGATAGCTGGAGCGGGTCAGCGGGCTGGATGCGACCTGAAGGAAGCCCTTGGCGCGCGCGATCCCAGCATAGGCGGTAAAGGCGGCCGGGGTGACAAATTCCATCACCTTGGCGTGCTTGGGCGTGGGCTGAAGATATTGGCCCATCGTCAGGAAATCGATGTCGGCCGACCGCATGTCGTCCATCACCTGATGCACCTCCAGACGCTCCTCGCCCAGGCCGAGCATGATGCCCGACTTGGTGAAGATCGACGGATCGAGCTTCTTCACGGACTCCAGCAGCCGCAGCGACGCATAATAGCGCGCGCCGGGCCGGATGGTGGGATAGAGGCGCGGCACGGTTTCCAGATTATGATTGTAGACGTCGGGACGGGCCGCGACGATCATTTCGACCGCGCGTTCATGCTTGTTGCGGAAGTCCGGCGTCAATATCTCGATTGTCGTGTCGGGCGTCGTGCGGCGCAACGCCTCGATCACCTTGACGAATTGCGATGCGCCGCCATCGGGCAGGTCGTCGCGATCGACCGAGGTGATGACGATATGTTCCAGCCCCATTTCCGCGCAGGCATCGGCCAGATTTTGCGGCTCATTGGGATCGACCTTGCGCGGCATCCCGGTCTTGACGTTGCAGAAGGCGCAAGCGCGAGTGCAGACGTCGCCCAGAATCATGACCGTCGCATGCTTCTTCGTCCAGCACTCGCCGATATTGGGGCAGGCCGCTTCCTCGCACACCGTCGCCAGCCCTTTTTCCCGCATCAACGCGCGGGTTTCATTATAGCCCTTGCTGGTAGGGGCCTTGACGCGAATCCAGTCGGGCTTGCGGGCGCGTTCGGGCTTAGCCGGCGCGGGGTTGGGGCTCAGGTCGTTCATTCGCCCCAGATAGCGATGCGCGGCCGCTCTTGCCAGTCCCGAGTTTGTAAGGCACATCGAGCGCCATGATCGACTTTGCCGAGATGCTCGATGGCTATCGCCGTTTTCGTGAAACCGGATGGGCGCAGCAACGCGAACGCTGGGACGAACTGAATGAGGGGCAAAGCCCCCGTGTGATGGTGATCGCCTGTTCCGACAGCCGGGTGGACCCGGCACAGATATTCGACACCAGCCCCGGCGAAATTTTCGTGGTGCGCAACGTCGCCGCGCTGGTTCCTCCGTTCGAAACGAATCCCGGCCGCCACGGCGTATCGGCCGCGCTGGAATTTGCCGTGCAAGTGCTCAAGGTCGGCGAGATCGTCGTCATGGGCCATGGCAAGTGCGGCGGGTGCAAGGCCGCGCTCAGCCATGACCTGAAGGACGCGCCGCCGGGAGAAGGCGGTTTCATCCATAGCTGGATCGAATTGCTCGACAGCGCGCGCGACGTGGTGGTGCGCCAATATGGCGAACGGCGCGACCGGGATGTCGAGCGTGCGATGGAGCAGGAAGGGGTGAAGGTCAGCCTCGCCAATTTGCGCACCTTCCCCTGTGTCCGGGCCAAGGAACGCAGCGGCGAGTTGAAGCTGGTCGGCAGTTTCTTCGCGATCGCCGACGGGCAGCTTCATATATTGAATGAGGATAGCGGCGCCTTCTCGCCCGCGTGACGGGAGACTGGATTATGGCGACACGGCAGGAAGGCCACGGCAATATCGCCCTGTTGATCGACTCCGACAACGCGTCGGCGGCGCATTTCGATTCGGTGATGACCGTGCTGGCGGAACTAGGCACGGTCAATATTCGCCGCGCCTATGGCAATTGGAGCAAGACCACGCTCAAGGCCTGGGCCGCGCTGTCGATCACCCAGGCGATCGAGCCGCAGCAGCAGTTCGACCTGACCAAGGGCAAAAACGCCACCGACATGAAGATGACCATCGACGCGATGGACCTGATGGCGTCAGGGCGGGTCGATGGCTTTGGCCTGATGTCGAGCGACAGCGACTTTACGCCGCTGGCGACCCGCATCCGGCAACAGGGCATCCCGGTCTATGGCTTTGGGTCGGCCAATACGCCCGAGGGCTTTCGTCGCGCCTGCACGCGTTTCCTGGACGTAGCGGCGCTGGAACCGGCCGAGGTGCCGGAAGTGAAGAAGACGCCGGTGAAGAAGGCTGCCTCAGCCAAGGCCACGCCCGCCAAGACCGCAGCCGCCGCGACACCGGCAACGTCTGCTACCCCGGCGCAAGGCAAGGCGGTCGATCCCGAAGTGGTTAAGCTGTTGATCGACGCCTATGACGCGGTGAAACGTGACGAAAAGGGCTTCGCCTCGCTCGGCAGCGTCGGACAACTGGCGGGCAACCGGTCCAGCTTCGACGCGCGCAACTATGGTTATAAGCGCCTGTCCGACCTGATCCGCGCCGTCCCCAATTTCGCCGTCGAAACGCGCGAAGGCGGTCAGACCTGGATCAAGCGGGTGCATTAATGGCCGCCATCGCACGCCATCTGACGATCCATGGCAGGGTCCAGGGCGTCTGGTATCGCGCCTGGACGGTCGAGACGGCGCGCGGATTGAACCTGACAGGATGGGTGCGCAACCGCGCCAATGGCAGCGTCGAGGCGCTGGTTCAGGGCGAATCAGGCGCGGTGGAACAGTTCATCGCCCTGGCGCATGAAGGCCCGGCCGCTGCTCAGGTGACCCGGATCGACCTTAGCGAGATCGCTGCGGAGACATTGGACAGCTTCGAGAAGCGGGCGACGGCATAGTCGTTTTGGCGCGGGGAGTGTGGACGCACATGCTGCGCTCTCAATGGCGATTTCCCTTTGAGCTGCCGCCACGCGCATCGCTTTTGTCGCCAACCGACCACTGCAAAGCAAAAAAAGGGCCGATCCTTGGGGACCGGCCTGAAAGTTTTTAGGAGAGGATGCCTGAAAGGCCCTTCCCAATTAAATGTTAGCGCCACCATCGCAAGTGCGAAATAGTTGCCTGCGATTGCAAAATTTGCAACCGCAGGTGCTCTACGATGTTGCGCCCACCGATCAGCGGGTCAGCTTCTTGTAAGCCAGGCGCGTCGGACGGTCGGCGGCATCGCCCAGGCGACGGCGCTTGTCTTCCTCATAGGCTTCGAAATTGCCTTCGAACCATTCGACATGGCTGTCGCCTTCAAAGGCGAGGATATGGGTTGCGAGCCGATCAAGGAAGAAGCGGTCATGGCTGATGACCACGGCGCAACCGGCAAAATTTTCGATCGCTTCCTCCAGCGCGCCCAGCGTTTCAACGTCGAGATCGTTGGTCGGTTCGTCGAGCAGCAGCACGTTGCCGCCCTTTTTCAGCATCTTGGCGATGTGGACGCGGTTGCGCTCACCACCCGACAGCTTGCCGACATTCTTCTGCTGGTCCTGCCCCTTGAAGTTGAAGGCGCCGACATAGGCGCGAGTCGACATGTCGTGGCCGTTGACTTTCACATAATCGAGGCCGTCGGACACTTCTTCCCAGACATTCTTGGACGCGTCGAGATGGTCGCGGCTCTGGTCGACATAGCCCAGCCGCACGGTCGAACCGATGTCGACTTCGCCGCTGTCGGGCGTTTCCTGCCCGGTGATGATGCGGAACAGAGTCGATTTGCCCGCGCCGTTGGGGCCGATCACGCCGACAATGCCACCGGGCGGCAACAGGAAGGAGAGATCCTCGAACAGCAGCTTGTCGCCATAGGCCTTGCTGATGCCCTTGAACTCGATCACCTTGCCGCCCAGGCGTTCGGGCACCTGGATGACGATCTGCGCCTTGCCCGGCGTACGATTGTTCTGGCCGGCGACCAGTTCCTCGAACTTCTTGATACGCGCCTTGGACTTAGTCTGGCGGCCCTTGGTGCCCGCCCTGATCCATTCCAGCTCGTCATTGATCGCCTTCTGCCGGCCGGTTGCCTCCCGGTCTTCCTGCTCCAGCCGCTTGGCCTTCTTCTCCAGATAGGTGGAGTAATTGCCTTCATAGGGGAAATATTTGCCGCGATCGAGTTCGAGGATCCAGCCGACGACATTGTCGAGGAAATAGCGGTCATGGGTGATCATCAGCACCGCGCCGGCATATTCCTTGAGGTGATTTTCCAGCCAGGTGACGCTTTCTGCATCGAGATGGTTGGTCGGTTCGTCGAGCAGCAGAATATCGGGCTTCTGGATCAGCAGGCGGGTGAGCGCGATGCGGCGCTTTTCACCGCCCGACAGATTTTCGACCGACCAGTCCGACGGCGGGCAGCGCAACGCCTCCATCGCGATTTCGAGCTGGTTGTCGAGCGTCCAGCCGTCGACCGCATCAATCTGTTCCTGAAGCGTGCCCATTTCCTCCATCAGGGCGTCGAAATCGACATCCTCCGGCGGGTCGGCCATGATCATGCTGATCTCGTTGAAGCGGTCCATCTTGTCCGCAATCTCGCGGGCGCCGTCCTTCACATTTTCCAGCACGGTCTTGTCAGGATCGAGCTGCGGCTCCTGCGGCAGATAGCCGACCGTGATATTCTCGCCCGGCCATGCTTCGCCCGAAAAATCGGTGTCGATGCCAGCCATGATCTTCATCAGGGTCGATTTGCCCGCGCCGTTCGGGCCGACGATGCCGATCTTCGCGCCGCGATAAAATTGCAGGTTGATATTGCTCAGCACCGGCTTGGCGGCAGCCGGGAAGGTCTTCGTCATGCTCTTCATGACATAGGCATATTGCGAGGAGGCGGACATGGGTTCAGCAGCTCCGAAAGATAGACTGACAGGATATTTGCCGCGGAGTTAGCGAACGCCAAGCGCATTGGCAAATGGGGGATGCCTCGTTAAGTCTTCAATCATGCAGAAAATCCGATCGGGCACGCTCGCCGCCCTGCTCCTTGGCAGCATCATCACCCCCACCTTCTCCCTGGCCGCGCCGGCCGACAGCGATGCGATTCGGCAAGCGGCGCTGAAGGATGAGGTCGCGTGGGACTTCACCGAAGGGCTGACGACCGAGGTCGGACCCCGCCCCGCTGGCACGCCGCAGGAAGCGCGTGCGCGCGACTGGGCGGTGGCGAAGCTCAAAATGCTGGGCTTCCGCAATGTGCGGGCAGAACCTTATGATATGCCGGTCTGGCAGCGTGTGCATGACGAAGCGCGGGTCACAAGCCCCTTCCCGCAAAGTCTGGTCGTTGCGGCGCTGGGCAATAGCGGATCGACGGGCGAACAGGGCGTGGAAGGCGAGATCGTCTATTTCCCCAGCATCGCCGATTTGCAGGCCGCGCCGGATGGGAGCCTCACAGGCAAGATCGCGTTTGTCAGCCATGACATGGTCGCCGCCCAGGATGGCGCGGGCTATGGCTATTATGGCGCGGCGCGGCGCCAGGGGCCAAGCATCGCCGCCAAGAAGGGCGCGATCGCGATATTGGTGAAATCCATCGGCACCGATCATCATCGCATCGCCCATACTGGGGTGCAGATGTGGGCCGAGGGCGTTACGCCGATCCCCGCCGTGGCGGTGAGCGTGCCGGACGCCGAACAGCTCGCCCGCATGGTGGCGCGCGCCAAGCCGGTGCGCGTCCACCTTACAGCCGTTTCCCGCACGCTGGCGGATCAGCCATCCGGCAACGTCATCGCCGAAATTCCCGGCAGCGATCCCAAGGCTGGCGTCGTCGTCGCCGCCTGCCATCTCGACAGCTGGGACCAGGGCACCGGCGCGATCGACGATGCGTCGGGTTGCGGCATCATCGCGGCCGCCGCGTTGCAGGTCGCCAAAGCAGGGACGCCGCGCCGGACCATTCGCCTTCTGCTGGCTGGCGCTGAAGAAGTTGGCGGCAATGGCGGGCGCGCCTATTTCGCAGCCCATGGCCAGCAACCCCACGCGCTGGTGATGGAATCGGACTTTGGCGCGGACAAGGTGTGGCGGGTGGATTTCACTCTGCCCACTGGCAACGAGGCGCTCGCCGGCCGCATCGGACAGGCGCTCGCTCCGCTCGGCATCGTGCCGGGCAGGGACAAGGCGCATGGCGGGTCGGACATCGAACCGCTGGTGGACGCCGGCGTGCCGGTCATCGACCTGCAACAGGATGGCATCCGCTATTTCGACATCCACCATACCCCCGACGACACGCTGGACAAGATCGATCAGGAGCAGCTCCGGCAGAATGTCGCTGCCTGGGCCGTGACGATGAACCTTGTTGCCAATGCGTCAGAAAGTTTGAGCGCTAACTGAACTTTTATAGTAGACAACGCCCCGTCGTGTGATTCTGCCGCTTCACCGACGTTAGAAAAGCATTGATTTGTGCAGCGCACACGTTAATGCGGGTCGCTCGCGTAAGGTCACTTTTATAACGTGCCAGACGCGGCATAATGCTATGGGAGCCCTACACAATGAAGAAGATCGCTGTTGTTTTCGCTTCGGCCAGCCTGATGGCCCTCGCCGCTTGCGGTGAGAAGCCGGCCAACGAGACCGCGAACGCTTCGAACGCTGTCGTCGAAAACGTCGTCGAAAACGCCATGGACGCCTCGGACAATGCGATGAACGCTGCGAACGTCGCGGACAACGCTGCGAACGCCGCGAACGCGATGTAATCTTCGCGCTAGCGAGATTTCGGAAAAGGGCGGGTCCTTCGGGGCCTGCCCTTTTTTCATGGGCGGAACTCTCCGCCTTCCCACGCGCTCTTCCTCCGATCCAAGAGGAGAAGAATGATGGGCAAAGGCATATTATTGTGGCTTCTGGGCGTCCCGATCCCAATCATTCTGCTGTTGTGGCTGTTCTTTCATTGATCGCCGATTGACGACATATGTGCTTCCCCGCTAAGGCCGCCGCTCGTCGGGGAGTAGCGCAGTCTGGTAGCGCGCCTGCTTTGGGAGCAGGATGTCGCAGGTTCGAATCCTGTCTCCCCGACCATCACACCAAAAGGTGCGACGCCATTAGCCCGCCGGGCAGTGCCGCGATCGTCAGGAAGGTTCCGAGCGGAACCCGCGCCGCGCCATGCCTGGCTCGGCCGCTGATCAGCATCACCGCCAGACCCACCGTCGATGCGCATAGCAGGATGAAGGGTAGCGCCTGCCACCCAAACCATGCGCCGAGCGCGCCGAACAATTTCGCATCGCCCAGCCCCAGCCCGTCGCGCCCACGCAGCGCCCGGTATGACAACGCGATGAGCAAGAGCGCCCCATAGCCGATAGCCGCGCCGACGACACGATCGGACAGGCCGGCATCCGTCGCCTGGAAGCCGATGGTGAAGCCCAGAAACGCGAGCGGCAGTGTCAGCGCATCGGGTAGCCAGTAATGCCGCCAGTCGAGCACGGCGAGGGTCAGCAACAGCCATCCCAACAAGGCCCAGGCAACCCCGGCCAGATCCGGTGCGAGGCCCAGCGCCAGAGCGCCGATGATCGCACAGCCTGCCTCCACACGCCCGTGCAGCGGATCGATACGCGCGCCGCAGGCTCTGCACCGGCCATGGCTCAGCAAGGCGCTCAGCATCGGGATCAGATCACGCGCACCCAGCGTTCTGCCGCAAGAGTCGCAGGCGGAGCGTCCCCGCATCACACCCCTGCCCTGAGGCCAGCGCAGAATCAGCGTCGCGAGGAAGCTTCCCAGGATTGCACCGGCCAGCGCGCCGATCAGCGCCGCCACAGGATGGATCACAACGTCCCTTCGACCTTCAATAGCTGCGCATTGCCTGCCGGCGCGAAGCCGGCCTGCCCCAGCGTTGCGGCCAACGTCGCATCGGTCGTCTCAATACGCATTTCCGCGACATAGCGGCCCGATCGCCAGACTCGCAGGGTGATTTTCTCCAGCCCCGACTGGCTGACCAGCGGCAACGACAGCGCGTCGCCGTCACAGGCCGCCACACCAGACAGCCCTTGCGACAGGTTCAGCCCCGGAAACTGCCCTGCGAGGCGCGCGCGCACTCGCCCTTCCGCATGACCGCAGCGGTCGCCGCTGAAATAGCCGCTTACATCCTCCATGACGAGGCTGCTGACGGGCAGCGGTGCGAAGGTGCGGCCGAGCGGCACCGCGCCGGTAACGTCATCCACGCCGATCCGCCCGAAGCCGACGGTAATGGCGCCGCTGATGTCGTCTGGCAGCCCCTTGACGCGGGCTACATCGAAGCGCGCGCGGCCCATCAGAAGCGAAATGGGCGAAAGCCCGGCGCGCACGCTACCGAGCGGCATGTTACCTAGCATGAGTTGGTCGATCCGGCCGCTCCATACCGTCCCGCGCACATCGCGGGCGGCGACGCCCAGCCGCTCCAGCCCGGACAAACCCAGCGCCACCCGCATCGGCAGGAACAGCAACAGCCCAAGGATCAGAACCAGGATAAGGATGATCCGCATCCGCCAGGACAGGATGAGACCCATCATTGCGCATCTCCCCGTTCAAGCACCGCCTGCACCGATACGCTGCCGGCGGTAGGTGATGGCCGCGCGCTCATCGTCACGACCCGGATGCCCAGCGATTCCAGCCCCGAAAGCCAGGAAAACAACGCGATCGGGCGCACCGAGGCGATGGCGATCTCCATCCGGTCATTGCCCTGCGCCTGAGCGCGCTCCAGCGTCAGGCCGGCCTCGCCAGCGCTTTGCCCGACAAACTGATCGAGCGGGGTCGCAGGTCCGGTGCCTGCAGGCGTGCGCGGCAAAGCCTTGAGCTGGGTCGCGGCCGCGCGGATGGCGCTGTTGCGGTCGGTCGCCTCGATCAGCGTATCCCGGGCGCTGCGCTGCGCACGGTCGAGCGGCATCGCCACCCCGAACCAGAGAATGACCAGCGCCAGCAGCGCGAACATCACGCCCAGCATCCATTGTTCGCGGGTCGAGCGTTCCGACCAGTAAGTCGCTAAATTTTCCATCATGCGCGCACCGTAATATCCGCCAGCGTCCGTCCGCCCGGATCCTGAGACGGCGTAGCCGTGATCGTGAAGCCAGCCGCCTGGAGTGCCAGCAGCACGATGTTGATGTCTTCCGCTTTGGCGGCGGCGAGTGTGGCGCGGACCATGCCGTCGGGATCGCGCGACAGGCTGGTCAACGCGACGCCCGGCGCATCCTGCATGGCCGCGAGCAGTCCCGCCACCGGCGCGGTGAAGGCGCGAGCGCCGGCGCCTCGGGCGGCGAGTTGCCCCTCCAGCACGCCCTGCGCCTGGACGGCGTCAGTGGCGTCAGGCAGCACCTGCTGCGCCAGCGCCAGGCTCTCGCGGTCGATCCGGCTCGCTTCCACATGCTGCCGGGTCAGGCTCACCAGCGTCGTCGCAAGCGCCGCGAGCAAGATCAGCCCCGTCCACAGCGCGACACGCGCTACGGCTCGCCGGTCCAGCGCGGGACGGACGCGCTTGGCGAAATCGCCCTGTCGCATGTCAAGCGGCGGCTGATCCAGCGCGGCGATGGCGCGTCCCTCGATAATCCCCGGCGCCAGGTCGGAAAAGGACGCATCCTCGACCAGGACCGGCAGTGCCATGTCCGCCGTCAGCGCCATGTCGACGCCGCGCAGGACCGTCGCCCCACCGATCAAGCCACGGCTATATCCCTCGTCCGGTTGCGTCAGCAACAGCGGCGCGGGGACGATGATGTCCGGATCCAGCCCGTGATGCTGCGCCCACAACAGCCAGTGCAGCATGTCGCTGCGGCTGGCCACGGCGACGACATGCGGTGCGGCCGGATCATCATTCTCGTCCGCTGCGGCGAATAGTTGGTCAGCCGGCAGCAATCCGCCCGCCAGCGCCGCCAGCCGCGCGGCCGCCCGTCCCCGCCGCGCCGGAATAGTTGGTCAGCCGGCAGCAATCCGCCCGCCAGCGCCGCCAGCCGCGCGGCCGCCCGTCCCTGCCGCGCCGGCAGCTCGGGATAGGTCATCCAGTGCAATGTGACCAGCGCGGCCGGCGGCACCAGCAACACCCGCGCCTGCCCCGGCAGCGACGCGATGCCGCACGCCGCCAGCCAGTTGGCGCCTTCGCCGGACTGGATCAATGCGCCATCGACCACCCGCATCCAGCGCGGCGCCACATCCGCCCCTTCGGGCAAAAAGATGATGAGGGCGTCGCGGCTGCTCATGCGCCCCCGCCCCAGTTGCGCCGCACCAGTATCGCCGGGCTTTGCCGCGCGTCGATCAGCGCCCGCTCCGCCACCTGCGTTCCCCCGACATCCACCGAAACATTCACTCCAAAAAATCCCGTCTTCAACTTCACTTGCTCAGCGACTTCGGTCATCGGCGACAGGCCGACGAGCGAAGGCAGCTTCCAGAAGTTCACGGTGCTGCCGTAGCCCTCCTCAGGCCGCTGCGCCAGCAATTGCCGTGCCTGGCCGACGCTCAACTGACCCGGCAGCAACATGGCGAACAGCGGCGCCTGGTCCGGCAGCAGTGTATTGATGTTGATCGGCGACAGGTCCGTGACGGGCAAGGCACAAACCCACGGTATCACCAGATCGTAGATGGCGGGCGTGACGCCGGCCACCGCGCGCAACTCGCTGGGGTCCACCATCATGCGGTTGGCGGCACGATAGGGCCGGTCCATGCCGATATAGGTTTCATCTTCGGCGCCGCCCGGCTGGGGGACGCTGTCGCTGTCGATCCAGTCGGCCAGGCTTGCCGCCGCCGCCGCCGCCTGCCGCGCATCGACGCCCAGCGTCTCGAGCAAGCCCTGAAACTGCGACACACCGATCGGCCGGACCTTCAACGCGGCTTCGCTCTCGCCGCTGACGACGCTGTTGAGGTTGAAGCAATTGCCGCCGTCCGTCACCCGGACGGTCGCGATGCCGCCAGGCACGGGAATGGCCTGGGGCGTGCCCATCCAGCCGCCAGCCAGCGTGATTTTCGCCGGATTGGTTTCGACGAGGTCGTTGATCCGCAGCCGCGCCATTTCCGTGCCCGCATCGGCATAGGCGCGTGCCTGATCGACCGCGCCGCCATTGCCGGTCATGCGTGTCGCCAGCGCCACCCGTTCCAGCGCAGTGGAGGCGACGACCGCCATCACCGCCACCAGCAGCAGCACGGTCAACAGCGCGGCGCCCGCTTCGCTTGGTTTGCGCGGATCAGCCACCGACTGCCCCTTCCGCCCCTTCCAGCTTTTCCGCAGGGCCGGGCGCGACCAGGAAGCGCATCATCACAGGCGCCTCGCCGGTGCGCGTCACGGTCATCTCGACGGCTTTGGGCAGCAGGTCGGGCTGGCCGGGCGTCCAGTCGTCGCGCCATTTGCCCTGCGCGTCGCGAAAGCGCAGCTTGACCTCCTCGACATGCTCCAGCAGCGCCGCGGGATCATCGCCCGCCGCGCCGTCGAGCTGGGCATAAGTGCGCCGCTCCAGCCGCCCCTGTCGCACCCAATATTCAACCTTTTGCAACGACGGACGCGGCAGATCGCCCAAATTGTCCCAGCCGCCCCGCACAAATTGCATCACCGGCAGCGATTCCCCTTCGTCGTGCGCCCAGAAGGCGGGCGCGAGCGTTCCCGCTTCGGTCCGGGTAATGCGCGGCACCGCCTGGCCCAGGTCGCCAGCGAGCGCGCCACCGGCCCGCTGCACCGCCGCCATGTCGTCAAGCCGCGCCTTGATCTGCGCCTGCGCGGAAACACTGTTGCCAAGCAGCAGCACCCCGGCCGCCGCGAGCATGGCGAAGATCATCAAGGATACGAGCAGTTCGATCAGCGTGAAGCCGTGTTCGGCGGAGCGCTCCGAAGGCGTGAAGCCGTGTTCGGCGGAGCGCTCCGAAGGCGTGAAGCCGTGTTCGGCGGAGCTGCCCGAAGGCGTATAGCCGTGTCCGGCGGAGCTGCCCGAAGACATAATATTTGCTTGTTGTCGATGCACGCGCGCGGTCATTCCACCACCCGCACGAAACTGAGCACCACGGGCGACGCACTCGGCTGCCCCTCGACGGTCAGATCGACCTGGAGCAGACGCCGGTCATCGGTCGGCTTGACTATCCGGGTCCAGTGCCAGCGCCGCCCGCCATTTTCGATATTGCCATCATCCTGGCCAACCGAAGGTGGGATCGGATCGGTCTGCACCTCGACCATCAGGTTGCGTGCGACAATCTGACCCAGCGCCTTGCTGTCGAGGTCCGCGGCGGTGCGCAGGGTCACGCCCTGCAAGCGCACCAGCGCCAGCGCGGCGAGGCTGAAGACCGCCAGCGCAACCAGCATTTCGAGCAGCGTGAATCCAGCCTCGCGCCTAGCCACCGACCATCACCTTTCCCGCCATGTCGATGGTCACGGACACCCGCTCACCCTCGCGCGCCAGAGTCACGACGAGGGGATCGGTCGGCAAGCCCGTGCCATCGAAGCCGATCTGCAACCGCCCGTCCTTGCCGACCTGGGCTCGGGTGCCGGCTTTCCAGTTGGTGGTGACGAACGGCCTTTCCTCGATCGGGCTCCATTGCCCGCCCTCGCGACGCTGGAAACCATAGCCGGACGCCGAGACCCACAGCCCGACGGGGCGAGCGGTGACGACCGCTTCGTCGCGCGCGGCGGCCACGCGCGCGGCGAAGCGGTCGGCATCCTCTATCACCCGGCCCCTGGGGTCAGGGATGGCGAGCACGACGGCAGCCGAAATGAAGCCGATGATCGTCAGCACGACCATCAGTTCCAACAGCGTGAAGCCCTGTTGGGCGGAACGCGACACGGACGTGAAGCCCTGTTGGGCGGAACGCCGTGAGGGCTTCGTAAATCGTGCCTGCGCGCGATCAGAGATCGCTGGACGTGATGTCGGCATTCTCATTCTCGCCGCCCGGCTGGCCATCGGCGCCCAGCGAGCTGATATCAAACGCGCCCTTGCGGCCCGGCACGGTGTAGAGATAGGCACGGCCCCACGGGTCGTTCGGCAGCTTCTTGATATAGCCGCCCCGGCGGTAGCGCTGTGGTTGCGCCAGCGACGCGGGTGGGTTCAGCAGCGCCTGCAAGCCGTCGCTGGAGGACGGATAGGTCAGGTTGTCCAGCCGATATTGTTCAAGCGCCTGTTCGATGGTCGAAATGTCGGCCTTCGCCTTTTCCACGCGGGCGGTGTCGGTGGCGGGGATGACGTTGATCGCCACGATCGTCGCCAACAGGCCGATGATGACGATGACGACCATCAGTTCAACCAGGGTGAAGCCCTGTTCGGCGGCCCGACGCGCCTGCTTTTCATCGCCTGCGCGCGGGCGGGGGTCCAGTTCCCGCACAGCGGCAGCCGGGGCTTGATCGGGCAACGGTTCCGCGCTTTCGCGGGCATGGCGGAGGGACAGGATCTTACGCATATAGACTCCTTCAAGCCCCGGTGAGGCTTTGCAGCTGCAGGATCGGCAGCAGAATGGACAGGATGATGACGGCGACGATGCCGCCCATCAATATGATGATGATCGGTTCCAGCATGGCAAGTGCGGTCGAGGTGAAACTGTCAAACTCCCGCTCCAGATAGTCGGCGGCGCGTTCCAGCATCGTGTCGAGCCGACCCGCACTTTCGCCGCTGGCCGCCAGATAGACCAGCAGCGGCGGGAAAACACCGGCACGGCGCAGCGCGGCAGAGAGACTGCCGCCACCGCGAATGGCCTCGACAATCTCATCCGATGCCTTGCGCAGCACGCGGTTGTGAACCGTGCTGGCGGTCAGCGTCAAACCCTCCATCAGCGGCAGGCGACTCGCCACCATGGTCGAAAGCGTGCGCGCCATCCGCGCAGCGTGCAAGTCGCGGATCAGCCGGCCGAGCACTGGCAGGCCCAATAGTATCGCGTCGAAGCGATAGCGGAAGCTTTCCACTTTGAGCGCGCGCCAGAAGCCGAAAGCCGAAAGCGCGATCAGGATCAGCAACAGCCACCAATAGCCTGCAAGGAACGCCGAGACCGCCATCACCAGTCGCGTCAGCAAGGGCAGTTCCTGCCCCACCGTATCGAACTGCTCCACCACCTTGGGCACCACGAAGATCATCAACGCGGCGACGACGCACACGGCAAAGGTCGCGAGCACCGAGGGATAGGCGATCGCGGTCAGCACCTTGGACCGGATCACAGCCTGGCGTTCCATCAGGTCCGACAGCCGCTCCATGATGGTCGGAAGGCTGCCGGAACTTTCACCGGCCGAGATCATCGCGCGGTAGAGCGGCGGGAAGCTTTTGGGTTCAGCGCCTAGCGCGTCGGCCAGGCGTCGGCCTTCCAGCACGCCGCCATGCACCTTGCCTACGATCGCGCGGACATGATCCTGCTCGCTCTGCCGCCCGATGGTGCGCAGCGATTCCTCCAGCGGACTGACTTGCGTCAGCGTCGCGAGTTGCCGGGTGAAAAGCGTCAGTTCCTTGGGACTGAGGCGCGGGCTGCGCAGCGCCATGCCCGACCGCTTGCGCGTGGCCTTGCCCGCGCCGGCCTCCAACTGCACGATAAACAGCTTGCGCGCGTCCAATTTGGCGCGCGCATCCTCGACCGTATCGGCCTTGACCTTGCCCGATCGTTCGCGGCCGGCCGGATCGATCGCCACATAGTCGAAATCAGCCATCGGCAATGGTTTCCGCCTCTATCGCATCCCTACGCGACACGCGAATGGCTTCCTCCGCCGTGGTCTGGCCATCGCGCACCAGCGCGCGAGCCGCCGATCCCAGGTTGGGCGCGTTCAGGAAGGCATGGCGCGCGATCAGCGATTCGTCGCCGCCATCATTGATGAGGCGACGGATGGTGTCATCCACGCGGATCGCTTCGAACACGCCGATCCGGCCTTTATAGCCGGTGCCGCTACATTCGTCGCAGCCGCGCGCGCGATAGATGATGGTGCCGGGGTCAAAGCCCAGCAGCGCGCTGGCCGATTTGTCGGCCTGGACCGGTTCGCGGCAATGTTGGCAAAGGCGGCGAACGAGGCGCTGGGCAATCACCGCGCGCAAGGTCGATGCGAGCAGGAACGGCTCCACCCGCATATCGCGCATACGGGTGATCGCGCCGACCGCATCATTGGTGTGGACAGTGGAGAGCACGAGATGGCCCGTCAGCGACGCCTGCACGGCGATCTCCGCCGTTTCGCGGTCACGGATTTCGCCGACCATCACTACATCGGGATCCTGACGCAGGATGGCGCGCAGCCCAGCGGCGAAGGTCAGGCCGACTTTGGCGTTCACCTGGGTCTGACCCACGCCCTCGATCGCATATTCGACCGGATCTTCGACGGTCAGGATATTTCGACTGCCGTCGTTCAACTGGCGCAGGCCCGCATAGAGCGTGGTCGTCTTGCCCGAGCCGGTCGGGCCAGTAACCAGGATGATCCCGTTGGGTTCGGACAGCCCTTCACGGAAAATGCGGTCAGGCGCGCCCGTCATGCCCAGCAGATCAAGGTTCATGCCCGCATTCTCCTTGTCGAGAATACGCAGCACCACCCGCTCGCCCGCCCGACTGGGCAAGGTCGAAACGCGCACGTCCAGCAATTTGCCGCCCAGGGTCAGGCCGATGCGCCCATCCTGCGGCACGCGCCGTTCGGCAATATCGAGCCGCGCCATGACCTTGATGCGGCTGACCACCACCGGTGCGACGTGCGGCGGCATCCGCAGCGTCTCACGCAGGACGCCGTCCACGCGCATGCGTACGACCAGCCCCGTTTCATAGGGTTCGATGTGGATGTCCGACACGCCCTGCCGCGCGGCTTCGGCGATGATGCCGTTGATCAGGCGAATGGCGGGCGCGTCGTCCGCGCTGTCGAGCAAATCGTCGGCGGTCGGAATATCGGCGGCCAATATGTCCAGTTCGTCCGCGCCGACCTCCAGCGATCCCGCCATCGCGGCGGCGCTGCCCTCCATCGCATAATGGTTGGACAGATGCTTGTCGAACTGGGCCGGTTCGACGAAGCGGACATCGAAACTGCGCGCCAGATGTCGCCGGACCTCCAGCAGGACGCGGGGGTCGCTGCCTTCGCGCACCGCGATGATCAGCCTTTCTCCCTCCTGCGGCAGCAGCACGACGCCATGTTTGCGCGCAAATACGTAGGGAATATCGATGGGGCGCGATGGGACGACCGGCGAAATGACGTCGCCCATATCCGTTTCGCTCATCGCTGCTCTCCACTGGCGGGGATTTCGACCGGGCGCACCACGCCGCTCGACTGGCGCATCGTGGGTTCGATCAGTTCGGGCGAGACCGATCCCTGCGGTTCCACCATCATGTCGCCGGGCTGCGCCGGAGCAATCGGCGGGGCAGCGCCCATGTAATCGCGCACCAGTTCATCGATGGTCGGTTCGGAGTCGGGATTACGCCGCAATTGCATTCCGCGAACATAGCCATAGCGCTGCTGGGTCAGCTTCTGCGCATCTTCCTTCGACCGCAAAATGGTCGGACGAATGAAGACCATCAGGTTGGTCTTGGTCCGGCTCCTGCTGCGCGACTTGAACAGTTCGCCGATGCCCGGAATGTCGGACAGAAGCGGAATGCGCTCGATCGTCTTGCGCTCATTATCATCGAGCAGGCCGCCAAGCGCCAGAATTTCGCCATCATCGACCGTCACGGTCGTTTCAATCTCCCGCTTGTTGATGATGAGGTCGCTGTTGCTGTTGCTGACCGGCCCGGCAACGCTCGACACTTCCTGCCGCAGGAACAGTTTGATGGCGCCACCGGTGTTGATCTGCGGCTTCACCTCAAGCTTGATGCCGACATCCTGCCGCTGGACGGTGCGGAACTGGTTGTCGAAATTCTGGCTGAGCGCTTCGCCGGTGGTCACCGGCACCTGCTGACCGACCAGGATCGAGGCCTTCTGATTATCCAGCGTCATGACCGATGGCGTGGAGAGCAGGTTGCTTTCCGTGTCGGACTTCACCGCGTTGATGATCGCGCCGAAAATGCCGTTGTTGCCGATGCTGCCGCCCAGCGCGCCGATCGCGCCGGTTGCGCTTTGCAGGCTGCTCACCGCCGCCTGCTGGAGCGTGCTGGCCAGGTCGGTGTTGGTCTGCGTCTCGGTCGTGGTCGTGGAACCATCGGCCGCCACCACCGTCGTCTTGGTCGTGCCAAGCTGGTTGGCGCCATAGGCCCCTGCCAGGGTCAGCAGATTGGGCGAAGCGTTGGAATAGTTGGTCGCGGCAAAGCCGGTCTTGGTGCTGCCGATCAGGAACTGCACGCCCAGCTTCTTGGCGGCCGCATCGCTGATCTCGACGATGATCGCTTCGACCAGCACCTGTTCGCGGCGGGTATCGATCTGGCGGATCGTTTCACCCAGCATCCGCTGCACGTCGCTATTGGCTGCAACGATGATCGCGTTGGCGCCTTCATAGCGGGTCACGATCGCCGGGCCACGCGTATTGATACCAGCGCCCGAAGAGGATGAGGAGGATGCCGCAGCCACGGGCGCGGCGGCCTGCGCGGCAGGCGCTCCGCCCTGCCCACCCGATGCCGGGGTCGAGGATGTGACAGGTTCGTTAGTGGATTGTCCCACCAGCTGTTGCAACACCGGCAGCAGTTTTTCGGCATCGGCATGTTCCAGCCAGTAGACGCGGATTTCCGTGCCGCTCGCCGCCTGCCGGTCCAACTCGCGCGCCATGTTCGCGAGGCGCGCGACGGTGCCGGCATCGCCCCGGATAGCCACCGAATTGCTGCTGTCGATCGGCACCACTGTCGCGGCGGAGGGAGCGGCATTTTCGCCGCCGCCGCTCGACACCAGCGCCTGGAGCGACGTCGCGATCTCGCGCGCGCCGGCATTTTTGAGCGCCACCATCTGGGTCGCCGCCGTGTCGCGATCGATTCGGGCGATCACCTGGCGAATTCGCGAAACATTATCGGCATAGTCGGCCACGACCACGCTGTTGCCGGCCCGATTGGCGGTGACGGAGCCTTCCTTGCTGACCAGCGGGCGCAGCGTTTCCAGCGCGCTTGCCGCATCGATCGAACGCAGGCGGAACACTTCGGTCACGAAGCTGTTGCGATTGGCGGCGCGGCCGACGCCGCTCGGTTGCCCGGCCGCGCCATCGACTGGCTGGATGCGGTAGGCGCCGCCTGGCGCGGGCACCGCGACCAGGCCGTTGGCGCGAAGGGTCGAGAGGAAAATCTCGAAATATTCGGACCGTGACAGGGGCCGGTCGGTCACGACCGACACCTTCCCCTGCACCTTGTTGTCGATGATGAAAGTGCGTCCCGTGACCCGCGCCGCATCCTGTATGAAAGCGCGAATGTCGGCGTCGCGGACGTTGAGCGTCTGTTGGGCCTGGACGGGACTGGCGATCGGCGCCGCGAGCGCGAGGGCCATGGCGGCGGAAAGGAGCAATTTGCGGGTCATTGGCCTTGCACTATAAGGTTGACCGAGGCGACGGCGGCGCCGCGCTCGACGGTCAGGGAAAGGCGCGCACCGGGCGCGATCTGGTTCTGGATGCTTTGAAGATCGCCGACCGGCTGGCCGTTGATCTGGGTCACTATGTCGCCGGGCCGGAAGCCTGCATTGGCAAAGCCAGGCCCTTTGGCCGCGACCACTAGGCCGGTAACCCGACCATCCTGCATCCGGGGCGCAAAACCGATATCGCGCTTCAGCAGGTCGGCGGTCAGCCCCGTCCCCGGAGCCGGCTGGGACGACGGCGGCGGCGCAGCGCTGTTCCAGCCGTCATTTGCGGCCGGCGGGGCGTCCTCGGCCGCCGGGGTCGACTGGTCGAGGAAGGCCTGCTCCTCCACCCCACCCCGGTCGATCGTCACATGATCGAAGGCGACGGCTTTCAGGACGACGCCTGGCAGGATTTCATCGCCCACAGCAAAACTATTCTGTATGCCGTCCGGGGTCGCGATGATCGCCGATCCCAAGCCCGACCCTTCATTCAGGCGGATGCCATAGACCGTCAACGCCAGCGAGGTGACGACGCCGCCGCCTTGTTGCGGTGCATTTGCGCGGAAGAAAGGATCGAAGCTGGCGAACAGCGCCTGACGGGCGGATGGCGACAGTATCTGCGCTTGCCGCCCCTCCCATGGGCCAAAACTGCCGAGCGGGGTCACGATCGCCCAGACAAGCCGGACCAGCATCAGGGCGAGGAGAACCAACAACCCCTTCTCGAACAGTCCCAGCCAGTTGAATGCACGCAGCGCCGGACGCTGCGCGCGCCGCCAACTGTCCACCCTGTCGCTAAACGGCACCCGCATGTGTTGAACACGCCCCCCTATTTCGACAGCCTGCTAGGGAGGCGATCTTACTCCTGAATGACAATTATATGTCAATAATATGACATGCTTGCATGGTGTGCATTTCTGCGGCTGAAAGACGCGAATTGCGACGTCTTAGCCGCATCTTCATACGAGGATATGTGATGACCGTTCAGACCGCCGACCGTGCCGCGCCCGCTGGAACCGATGCCGATCCTGCCTGGATCGCGGCGCATCCCCGCGTTCAGCGCGTGCCGAGCAAGGAATTGACCCTTTTCATCCGGCGCAACTTCCTTTCGACTGAGGAATGCGTGCGCGTGATCGAGCGAATCGATGCGGAGCGGCGCCCTTCCACCATTGCCGACGATAATGGCGACGGCTATTTCCGCACCAGCGAAACCTGCGACCTTGATCATAGCGACCCGTTTGTGGCGGCGCTCAACGCGCGGCTCGATGCGTTCGCTGGCATCGCGACGATCCATGGCGAGCCCATTCAGGGGCAGCGCTATGCTGTAGGCCAGGAATTCAAGGCCCATACGGACTATTTCGACCCAAAAGGCGCCGACTATGCCCATTATTGTTCGGTCGCGGGCAATCGCACCTGGACGCTGATGATCTATCTCAACGAACCGGCCGCCGGGGGCGCCACCCGATTCACGAAAATCGGCAAAACAGTCCAGCCCGAAACCGGCAAACTGCTCGCCTGGAACAACCGGATCGCACCCGGCGAACCCAATCCCGCCAGCCTCCACCATGGGATGAAGGTCCGCAGCGGGGTGAAGCACGTCATCACCAAATGGTATCGGGAACGCCCCTGGGGTTGATCGTCAGCGCCAGAAGGGATGGGCTTCCGCGAGCCGATCATGTGCTTTCTCGGCCTTTTTAAGCAGATATTTTGCGGATCGGAGACCGAGCGGCGTGTCCGCCGCCAGGTCATAGCGCGCGAACAACACCGGTGCCGTAGCCAGATCGTTCAGATCGCCGAGTTCATCCTGAAGACCCTTCAATGCACCAACATAAGTGCGACGCGCCCGTTCATGCTTTTTATCGCGGTATAATCCCACAAAGAATTCAGCGCCATAACGCAGTTTTTTCGCATCTTTTCGAACCTTATGGCGCGCCTCGGGCGAGAGCGTCTTCATCTTCCGGCCATGGTTGACGACGCGCTTGTGCAGCCGCTGCAAACGCGCGCCGGCGAAATCCGCGATCGGGGTGTCCGCGCCACCGCAACCGGCGCCCAATGCCAGCCACTCGGCAAGGTCGAGCAACAGCGCGCGGACCCGCGCCGAGTTGATCCACTCGATCACCCGCGCGTGACTTTGCTCCCGCGCGTCGGCCAATGTCTCGCGGGCGGCGGCATCCGCCAGCCGTCCGTTCAGCACATCCAGATCGCGCGCCTCGCCCAACATGCCGGCCAGCCAGCGCAGTTCCTGCTGGAAACGCGCGACATCGCTTTCCAGCAGGAAGGGGCGGAACAACGTCAGTGCGCTCCGCAGGCGCCGGATGGCGACCCGCGCCTGATGCAGCGCGCGCTCCTCATAATGATGCAGCAGCAGCGCCTCGTTGCGTCGATAATGACGCAGGCAAGCGCTCGCTATCCGCACAAAGGCGTCCCCGATGGGCATGGACGGATCAAGTGCGATCGGTTCGGTCTTCACCGCGTTTTTCATCGACTCGCGCAAAAGATAGCCGCGTTCCGATTTACTCAGAACGCCAGGCCGTACCGGCATTGCCCCATCGATGCGGCGGGCAATCGCAAATAGCGCGGCGGGCGGGCCGGAGATCAATTCCAGTTCCACTTCACACAAGGGCGCTTCACGTTCGCCTGCGCGCACGGCGCCGCGATCCAGCGCGACTTCAACCTGCGCCTCGCCTTCCTTCAACACCCATCGCATCCGCTCGACATCCGTCTCGAACAGCGGTTCGATCTGGGCTGCTGCCTCGCCAAGTGCTTGCGCTATGGGTGTTTTGCTATCGAGCACGGGGGTCAGCGACCGGACCGGCCGTTCCCATTCCTGTCGCGCGAACAGTCCGCCCCCCGCTGATCCCTCGCCCTTCACGGTCTGAATGCGGCGTCGGCCCGACTGGCGGATGCGCAAGCTCAGCCCCTTGTCCGCCAATTGTCCGTCGGGCGTGTCAAAATATATGGCGCGCAGACGTGCGACATCCTCTCTGTCGGGCAGTGCATCCCATCGCGCAAAACGTCCCGCCGCTTCTTCCGACAGGTCGAGCTTCAGTTCGATCTCGCGTCCCATGCTCTCTCCGTTGACGTTCGAGCGAGGCCCGATTGTGTAGCATGACGC
Source organism: Sphingobium sp. C100 (assembly GCF_000508185.1). Taxonomy (GTDB): domain Bacteria; phylum Pseudomonadota; class Alphaproteobacteria; order Sphingomonadales; family Sphingomonadaceae; genus Sphingobium. The sequence continues at coordinate 23,171 of NZ_AYOY01000162.1, forward strand.
GCGGTTATTGAATATCGTTCCAGAATCAGAACGGCCGGCCCACGAAAATGGGCCGGCCGCGCTGGTGAAAGACCTTTGAGAAAGCCTTTATTCCCGGTCGATCAGAACGCCACGGTCAGCGACGCCGCGATGGTCGTGCCGATCTTGTAGCGGTTATAAAAGACCTTGTTGCCGCCGTCTTCCTGGAATTCCTGATATTTGCGACCCGCGATGTTGCGGGCTTCAAACTTCAGTTCGCTGTTGATCCCGCCCGGCAGGGTGATGCCCTGACGCGCAACGAAGTCCAGCGTCAGGCCCGGCTTTTCCTTGATGTCGGGCTGAAGGTTAGGACCGCGGCTGGTGACGCGAGGGCTGGCATAGCTGAGCAGCAGTGTCTGCTGCGACAGCTTGTCCGTGTCCTCCAGACCGATCTGGAGATTGACCAGATGATCGGACTGACCCGTAAGCGGCGCGCCGTCCATGAAATAGTCCGACGCGGCCGGCAGGTCGCCGGTCGTGTAGGTGTATGGAATGGTCGTGTCGCCCTCGCTCACCTTCAGTTCCGACTGGGTGTAGGTATAGTTGCCGATCAGCACGACGCGGCGGCTCTGGAAGAAAGCCGAGTCCATCCCGTCGAGCGGGATATATTTCTGCGCTTCCACTTCGAAACCATAGAGCGTTGCTTCGGGCGCGTTGGCGAAGCTGGTCGTCACCGCATAGGTGTCGGTGATGGTGGTGTAGGTTTCGATCGGATTGTCGATCTTCTTGTAGAAGGCCGACGCCGTCAGCCGCTCGTCACGACCCATATAATATTCGGCGCGGACTTCCGCATTCCACAGTTCGCTGTCCTTCAGGAACGGGTTGCCGCGATAGAAGCGGTTAGACTCGGTGTCGATGAAGGGCTGCGCGATCAGTTCGCGGAACTGCGGACGGGCGAGCGTCTTTGAACCCGATGCACGGAACTGGAGCCCGCCACCTGCGTCGAAAGTCAGCGTAACGGCCGGCAACCAGTAGTCATTCTTGATCTGCTGGAATGGCGTTTCACCGGTGGAATAGACATCCACGCCCGTCACCGACTGGTTGCCGCTTTCATAGCGAACGCCGGCATCGATGCTGAGACCGGGGAACAGTTCCGCCTTCACTTGGCCATAGCCGGCATGAACGCGCAACGCGGCGTCATAGACCGGATAATTGCCTGAAAAGTCGAGCAGGCCCAGATCGTAAAGCTGGATGGTGGCGTCCGACAGCAGATAGTCGGGACGCAACTGCTGCACCGCGATCGGCAGGTTGGTCGCATCGAAATGCAGTTCGTAACGCGACGAGGTTCGCTTCGTGTCGGTATAGGCATAGCCGGCCGTCACGACGAAGTTGGGCGCAACCTTGTAGCTCAGGTCCGCCCCGCCCGACCACAGATCCTCATTAAGGTCGCTGAAAGTCACCGAAGCGTCGCCGCGCTGGCGGTTCAGCGCATTGACGAAGCGATCGCCGACCGGGTCGATGTCGAGGTCGCGATTGCTGCGGACATAGACGAACTCGCGCTCATAAGGCGCTTCGCGTTGCGAATTGGCGTAACCGCCGCGCAGGTCGAGGCTCAGCGCGTCATCGAACTTGAATTCGCCGACGAACTGGGTGTCTATCAGCTGCCGCTCATACCAGGCGGTCTGCTGCGTCATATAATCCGCACCCTGGATCTGGCCGTCATTCTGGCCGACCGCCAGCGATGCGCGCTTGAGCGTGTCGCGGATGTAGAGGTTGGTCCAGCGCAGCTTCTGTTCGCCCCACTCCAGGCCGAAACCGAGCAGGCCGTTCACGGTCACCTGATTGTCGGTGATAACCTGATCGGAACTCTTGCCCGCGCCTTCCGACACGGTGAGCGATGCCTGCTGAAGGTTGTCGCGCGTGCGCCACTTGTTGCTGTATCCGGCGGTGGCGATGATGCCCAGGCGCGCATCACTGCCGACATCGAACGCGGTGCCGGCGTTGAGCGAACCGGAGAAGTTGAACGGCAGGCTGTTGGTGCGCTGAAGCACCGACGTCTTGCTGTTCAGAAACTGCATCATGATCGCCTGCTGATCGGAACGATCGATATTGGCGAAGGGCACGCCCGCACCGAACGCATTTTTAAGCAGCGGCGGAACGTCGCGCGAACTGTCGTCGAAGCCGGTCCAGTCCGACTTGCTACCATAATAGGTATAGCCCAGTTGCCCGGACGTTTCAGTATTGGCCGAGCTGCCCACGCCGATTTCCAGATAGGATTCGGTCGGAATGGCCTTGGTCGTGAGGTTGATCACGCCGCCACCGAATTCACCGGGGAAGTTAGCGGAAAAGCTCTTCTGAACCAGAGTCGAGGCGATGACGCTCGTCGGGAAGATATCGAGGGGAACCACGCGCTTGAGCGGCTCGGGGCTGGGCAGCGGCGAACCGTTGAGCAACGCCAGCGAATAGCGGTCGCCAAGGCCACGAACGTAAACATAGCCGCCCGACACAACCGACAGGCCGGTCACGCGTTGCAGCGAGCCGGCGATGTCGCCTTCGCCCGTGCGCTTGATGTCGGCCGCGGACAAGACGTTCACGACCTGCGGCGCCGCCTTGGAGATATTGCTGTTGCGGCGGCCGGTAACGACGATGTCGGAACCGGGGATGGAAACATCGACATCGCCCGATTGATCAGCCGCTTCATCGGCGGCACTGGGCGTGGTCGACATGCCGGCATCACCGGCGGGCGCGGAAGAGGTGTCTGTCTGCGCCATCGCCACAGGAGCGACCAGCGCGGTGGAAATCAGGAGCAGGCGCGCCAAGGTCAGCGGCTTCGACATGCTAGGGGTCCCCCTTGGGATGATTCTGAGCAAGAAGGCGGGGAAGCGTCGGTTAACGCTCCCCCGCCCCTATTGAGGTCAGGTGCCTATCAGGCGGTCGGAATGGCCGTGCAGTTGCCGCTCGTGCTGCCGAAGCTGGCGGTCACCGAGTTGCAGGTCCAGCCGGCATACCAGGTGTCGCTGCTGTCCTTCACCGCGCCGATATAAGCAGTGGTGGTGAAGGCGCTGTCGATGGTCTTGGGATCGACGGCGGTCACGCCCGTTTCGGTCGCGCCGTTGATGAACAGGCTGGTCAGCGACGGGGTATAGCTGATGGTGCTGTTGGCGCCCGCTTCGAAGATCGACTTGACGGTCGCGACATCGACGCCGCCCGTGCCCTTGAACGGTTCGCTGTTGCACTGCATCACGACTGAGATGTAGCGCGGCTTGCCGGCATCCTGAAGTGTCGTGTCGGCGTCGCGAACGGTCGCGGCGCTGTTGATGCGCAGGCAGCTCTGGTTGGGGCTGACGATGATGCCGTTGACCAGCGCCAGGTCGGCGCCGCCGCGCAGCAGCATCGACGCACCGTCGTCACCGGTGTTCGAACGCTGGATGTGGGTGAAGTTGGCAACCTTCAGATACTGGCGGGGCAGCGCGTCTTCGCTGGCGTTGCTGTTAGTCGCGGAACCGTTCGAGTCGGTCTCGAGGAAGGTGTCGCCGATATTGTTGCCTTCGCGCTGCACCGAAATGACGAACTGCGCGGTACCGCGGAAGCCGACGTCGGTGTCGAGATTGTCGTCTTCGTTGCCGGTGAATACCAGATACTTATAGTTGACCGAGCCACCGAAGGTTTCGATGCCGTCGTCCGAACTGTTATGAACCTGGATATGGTCGATGACGGTGCCGGTGCCGACGCCCGACGGGGTCAGGCCCTGCAGTTCCTTGCCGTCGGCGAGCACGAAGCCCGAATAACGGATCTGGACATAGCTCATCTTACCCGAGCTGTCGGCGTCGTTGGCACCACCATAGAGGGCATTGCTCGTGCCTTCGGTGTCGCGTTCGCAAGCGGTAGTGCCTGGCGCAGCGGCCGGCGCCTGGCAGTCGGTGATTTTGGCACGGCCGAGCAGCACGATGCCGCCCCACTGACCCGACGACTGGTCGGTTGCGGCGCCGGTGACATTTTCACGGCTGGTGAAGATGATCGGCGCGGAAGCCGAACCGACGGCATTGATTTTGTTACCGCGGTTGACGGCAAGGTAAGCATTACCTGTGCTGGCGAACACGACCACGCCCGGATCGATATTCAGCGTGACATCGGTGTTGGTGCTCGCAGCGCCCTGGTCGGTGCCGACATCGACGCGGCCGGGCAGCGAATAGATCACGCCGGCAGCCTTGGCGATCGCAGTCGTCGCGGTGAAGCGCGTCGGGAAAGCGCAATTGAGCCAGGTGTTGGTGCCGTCTGTGATGGTGCCGATCTCATTCAACTGATTGGGGCCAGCGATGGCCGGGCACTCGTCAGCCGGGGTGACCGCTGTGGGAGTCGGCGTCGGCGTGGGAGTCGGCGTCGGAGTAGGCGTGGGGGTCGGCGTCGGCGTCGGGATGACGATCGTGCCTTCGCCCGGCGAAGCGATGTCGTCCGCGCCGCAGGCGCTCAGCCCGACACAGGCGCAGCTCGCCATCAGGATCGTGTGGATACGGTTAATCTTGGCCATGTCATCTCCGCTCCGGCTTTGCCGGCGTTGTTGAACTGCGGAGCGCAGGGGAAATTCGAATCGGACAACGCCCCCTGTCGCCCTCTTCCGGGGCAACTAGGGGTCAGAAATGACAGGCTCATTCCGATTTCATGACAACAGAGCGTCTATTATATGTATATTTTATGACTTATGTTTCATATCAAAGACATCGGCCGTCGAGCGCACGGAAAAGGGCGTCACCCCTATGAGATGACGCCCCTCCTTCTCCCCTGCACACATGGCAGCATTTGCTTCCGAAGCCCGTAAAATTTGATGGCATGGCGTCAAGGCTGCCCAGGCCCATCAGCATAATGTCCTAGCGTGAAGCGTAACTCGGGCTGAGGCGGCTCATGGCCCGTCGCGCTACAGCACGGGACGATTCCTCATTGCCATTCGCCAGGACCAGCGTCATTTCCGGGGCGAAACGTGCGGAACGATATGCTTCGCGCGCCTGCATCATGCGACCCGCGCCGGCATAGGCATTGCCAAGATTGATGAGGCGGGCCGGGTCATTGGCCCCATCCGGCCACATCGGCTCCAGCCGATCCAGAGCAGCAGCGAACTGGCCGGACATCAAAGCCTTGGCGGCGAGATTGCCATCAGGCACACCCAGGACCACGACATCTTCAGGCGCCGCCTGAGCGATGCCCGGCACCATGGCCACCAGCGCCAGACTCATAAGGGCAGCGACCTTTTTCATTATTTTTCTCCTAAAAAAAACCTTCTAATATAACCAGAAGTATTTCATTTAGATGACAAATGCGCAAGCCTTGAAGAAGCCTTGCGCCACCATTTTCTTTATATGTTTTTCAATGAGTTAGAGATATTACGCGATTATGTCATAAAAACGCAACCTAATGCGTTCGCTGTTTATCGCACTGAGTCGAATCGCGAAAAATCCGCAGCACACGCCGTTTGACGGCCGCATGGATGACGATACAGGATGGAAAGTCCGGAGGCTTCTGTTGCCCGGCGCCTCCGGGGGCCGCTGAATTCCCTTCTGTTGCCCGGTGGGTTCAACCGCGCTATTTTAGAGTAACGTCAGGCCGTGAGGCCCTCAGTTACGCTGCAATGGCGAGTGCTTCGTTATCGTTGGCACTTATGAGTTTTGAACAGTTTCACGGCTTACTCGGGCCGGGTAAAAATATCGCCTTTGAACACACGTCGATCCTAGTTCGGCCCCGTCAGACACCCCGTCCAGCCTTGTGACCCGGAACGAGGCATGTGGTGGAACCGCCGGGTACTGCCCCCGGGTCCGCTGCGTCTATTACGCGACACAATTTATCACCATAGCCGGGCGAACCCGGCATCCGTCATATGGCCCCAAGCGACAGGTTTTTCAAGCCATTCGCTGGAGGGCCGCGTCAGGCCGCGATCAGGTTGACCGCGCTGGGCTTCGCCGCAGGAAGGCCGCCCGCCTTTGCCTGCGCCATCAGTTCGGTCTTGCGCGCGAGCATCTGGTCCCGCAGCGCCACCAGGTCGACATCGGTCTTGCGGCATTGAGCGAACATGCCCTTGGACGGCATCTCCTCTTCATGGACATGATGCTTGATTTCTTCCGACAACACGGTGACCTTTGCGTCGTAGAAATCATCCTCCGGCGACCCGGCTTCAATGTCGTTGACCAGCACCTTGGCGCCGTCATGCTCCACATAGGCTTCGTCGAGCGTGTCGTCCTCGATCTTGCCGCGGAAGGCCGGATAGAAGATTTCCTCCTCGATCATCGTGTGGATCTTCAGTTCCATGCAGATTTTCTGGGCGATGTCCCGCTTGCGCGCTGATCCGCTCGCCTGCTCGAACTTCTCGAACAGATCCTCGACCGTCCGATGATCTGCCTTCAGCAACGCGATCGCATCGGTATATTCGTCCTTCGCCATATCATCCTCCTCTGCCACAGGGCGAGAAAGGAAGCCGCGACATCGGCCTTGGTTCCCTGTCGGCCTCCACCTGCGCGCCGAGTTGATGTCGGTTCGTCATGGCAGGCAATGGCTGCGGGGAAAAAGGCAGCGAGATCGGGCGTGGCATATGGCGCTCAATCCTCCGCATTCCTATCTGCGAGCGCCAACGCAGCGGGGCCGAAGAAGGAGGCATGAACGATGTGCATCATGGCGATGGCGTGGAACGCGCATCCGCGCTGGCAATTGGTGCTGATCGGCAATCGCGACGAATATCATGGCCGGCCCGCCACCCCGCTGGCGCGGTGGCAGGACCGGCCCGGCCTGATCGCTGGGCGCGATCTGCAATCAGGCGGCACTTGGCTTGGTGTGGCGGAAGCCGGACGCGCCGCCATCGTCACCAATTTGCGCGGCTATGGCGGCCCTCGGTCCGATCGCACCTCCCGCGGCGCGCTGGTGACGGATCTGCTGGCGGGCACGGGCCGCTATGCCGATGGCGCCGACCTTGACGATTTCAACCCGTTCAACCTGATCCTGGTCGAACGCGATGCAGCCCGTTTCATGACCAACCGCCCAGAGCCCTTCCGCACCGCCTTGACGCCGGGCCTCTACGGCCTGTCCAACGGGGCGCTGGATGCCCCCTGGCCCAAAACGCTCGCGCTCAAGGCCGACCTGCTCGCCTGGCTGACGGGGGCGGCGGAGCATCCGGAGCAATTGTTCGACGCCCTAAGGCAGGAACAATTGCCCGAGGCCGGCATCACTCCGGCTTCGCCCTCCGATGCCCCGGACGAAGCGGCCGCGTCGCCCATATTCATTCGTAATCCGCTTTATGGCACCCGGTGCAGCAGCATCATCGCCATCGACCGCGATGGGCGGGGGAGCATCGCCGAGCGCCGCTTCGATGCGGCGGGCGAATCGGTCGGGACAAGTATCGAGCTTTTCCGCTGGGAACCCGCGTGACGAATCGGGAGGCAGTCGACGTTCGCCCTCCCCACTTCCCCCCGCGCCAATCCGGCGCTAAAGCCCTGTCCCATGATCCTGGTCATCGACAATTATGACAGCTTCACCTGGAACCTCGTCCATTATCTGATGGAACTGGGCGCGCAGGTGGAGGTCGTCCGCAACGACGCCATTTCAGCCGGGCAGGCGCTGTCCAGCGGGGCCAAGGCCTTCCTGCTTTCGCCCGGCCCCTGCACGCCCAACGAAGCCGGGGTCAGCCTGGACCTCGTGGCCGCTTGCGCCGATGCGGGCGCGCCGCTGCTGGGGGTGTGTCTGGGGCATCAGGCGATCGGTCAGCATTTCGGCGGCAAGGTGGTGCGTGGGGGATTGATGCACGGCAAGACCTCGCCAGTCACCCATGACGGCACCGGCTTGTTTTCAGGCCTGCCCTTGCCCTTCACAGCGACTCGCTATCATTCGCTGATCGTGGAGGATATTCCCGACAGCCTGCTGGTCAACGCCCGCAGCGAGGACGGATCCGTCATGGGCTTTCGCCACGCGACGCTGCCGATCCATTCGGTCCAGTTCCACCCGGAAAGCATTGCCACCGACCATGGCCATGACATGCTGGCGAACTTCCTGCGTATCGCCGGCCTGCCGGTCCACGCGCGCGCGGCCGCCTGAAAGCCATTCGCCCCCTCGACTCCCCGGCCTTCCACCGCCTAAGGCAGGCGCGATGACCAGCTTGCCCGATCCTTCGATCCCGCTTTCCCGCGAAGCCGCCGCTCAGGCGTTCGACCTGCTGTTCGACGCCGACCTGCCGGAAAGCGCCATCGCCGCCTTCCTGGTCACCATGGCACGGCGTGGCGAGACCGCGACGGAAATCGCCGCAGCCGCCCGCGCCATGCGCGCCCGGATGATCCCGGTCGCCGCGCCAGCGGGTGCAATCGACGTCTGCGGCACCGGGGGCGATGGCCATCATACGCTCAATGTCTCGACCGCTGTCAGCCTGGTCGTGGCGGCCGCCGGCGTTCCGGTCGCCAAACATGGCAACCGCGCCGCATCGTCCAAGGCTGGCGCCGCCGATACGCTCGAAGCGCTGGGCCTGAACCTCGACCGCGCCGCCGCGACCGCCGAAGCGACGCTCGCCGACCTTGGCATCTGCTTCCTCTTCGCGCAAAATTATCATCCTGCGCTCAAGCGCCTTGGCCCGATCCGCAAGGCGATCGGCGAACGCACCATTTTCAACCTGATGGGACCGCTCGCCAATCCCGCCAATGTCCGGCGGCAGCTGGTCGGCATCGCCCGACCCGCCTATGTCCCCATCTATGCCGAGGCGCTGGCGGAACTGGGCGTCGACCGGGCGATGATCGTATCGGGCGACGAAGGACTGGACGAACTGTCCCTCGCTGGCGGCAATGATCTGGCCGAAGTGAAAGACCATGATCTGGTCGCGATGCATCGCCTGACCGCCGCCGAACTCGGCCTCTCGACCCGGCCGGTCGCGGCGATCCGCGGCGGGGACGCCGCCCATAATGCCGCCGCCCTGCGCGCGCTGCTGCAAGGGGAGCCGGGCGCCTATCGCGATGCGGTGCTGCTGAACGCCGCCGTCGCGCTGGTCGTGGCCGACGCTGCCGCCGACCTGCGCGAAGGGGTGGAGGAAGCGGCCGAGACCATCGACCGCGGCCTTGCCAACGCCCTTCTGAATTGCTGGATTGCCTTTCAATGACCAACAAGCTGATCGAGATATGCGATTATAAGCGTGAGGATGTCGCGCGCCGCAAGGCTGCGACCTCCGTCGCCGCGCTCCATGCCCGCGCCAGCGAGCAGACGCCGCCGCGCGGTTTCCGCAAGGCGCTGGACGCCGCCGCGCTGTCGGGTTTCGGCCTGATCGCCGAGGTGAAGAAGGCGAGCCCGTCCAAGGGCCTGATCCGCGCCGACTTCGATCCGCCGGCCCATGCCCGCGCTTATGCCGCAGGCGGCGCGGCCTGCCTGTCGGTCCTGACAGACGAACCTTATTTCCAGGGCCATGACGATTATCTGAAGGCCGCCCGGTCGGCGTGCGCCCTGCCGGTGCTGCGCAAGGATTTCCTCGTCGACCCCTGGCAGGTGCTGGAAAGCCGCGCGCTTGGCGCCGACGCGATTCTCATCATCGTCGCCGCGCTGGATGACGGCCAGATGCAGGAGATTGAGGATGCCGCGCTCGGCCTGGGCATGGACGCCCTGATCGAGGTGCATGACGAAGCGGAACTGGACCGCGCACTCGCGCTGCGCTCCCGCCTGATCGGGGTGAATAATCGCGACCTGCGCGACTTCAGCGTCGATTTCGCCCGCACCTATGATCTCGTGGGCAAAGCGCCGGAAGGCTGCACCTTCGTCGCCGAAAGCGGCCTCACCGGCCATACCGACCTTGTTGCAATGGCCGACCATGGCGTGCGCTGCTTCCTGGTCGGCGAAACGCTGATGCGCCAAGGCGATGTCGAAGCGGCCACCCGCAATCTGCTGACCGGGGCATGACCGGCCTCACCCATCTGGACAAGGATGGCGCGGCGCGCATGGTCGATGTGTCGGCCAAGTCCGTCACTGCGCGCGAGGCCGTCGCCGCCGGTCGCATCGGCATGAGCGCCGAGGCCGCCAGCGCGATCGCCGCCGGCCTCGTCAAGAAGGGCGATGTGCTCGCCGTTGCGCGGGTCGCGGGCATCATGGCGGCCAAGCGCACCGCCGACCTCATCCCGCTTTGCCACCCGATCACGCTCAGCGCCGTCACCGTCGATTTCGACCTGCATGACGACGGCGTCAGCGTCACCGCCACCGCCCGGACCTCCGGCCAGACTGGGGTGGAAATGGAGGCGCTGACTGCTGCGACAGTTGCGCTGCTGACCGTCTATGACATGGCCAAGGCGCTCGACAAGGCCATGGTCATCGGCGACGTCCGCCTGATCGCCAAGAGCGGCGGCAAGTCGGGCGACTGGGTTCGCACGCCATGACCCTGCTCCCGGTCGCCGAGGCGCAGGCTCGCCTGTTCGCTCTGGCCAACCGCTTGCCGACCGAGACCGTCCCGGTCGCTCAAGCGGTCGGGCGCTGGCTGGCGCGCGATCTGGTCGCGCTGCGCGACCAACCCTGGACTGACCTGTCGGCGATGGACGGCTATGCCGTGCGCGCGGCCGAATATCCCGGCCCTTGGCGCGTGAGCAGCGAAAGCGCGGCGGGAACCGGCGCCTTGCCGCC
>NZ_AYOY01000163.1 GCF_000508185.1 Sphingobium sp. C100
GGCAGCCGCGGCCCGGGGCGGCGCGGCGATGGCGGGTGGCGCATCCACGGCCTACAGCCTCGGCGCAGCCGGCCAGTCAGGCGCCAGTAGCGTCGCGTCAGGTCTCGGCGGTGTCGCCCGGGCAGGTGGCAACGCGGCTATCTCACCGCTGCGCCGCGCCGCCTCACGCGCCGCCGAAAGCATGCGCTCCAGCTTCAACTCCGGCGGCAAGGCGGCGTTCGAAACGACTGGCGGATCCTCGACGATGGGATCGGTCGGTGGCGACGCAGCCGGCGACGGCGGCGGCTCGGCCGCACCGGCACCCGCGGGCGGACCGCCCGCATGGGCACAGCGCATGCGCCATTCCCAACGCATGACCCCCGCCGTCCAGGCAACCGCCCACGCTGTGCGCTCCGGAGACGCCCATGGCGGCGGCTCTTCCGTCAATCTCTCCGAAGGCGACCGCTGATGTTCAAACGACCCTCCACCCACTATGGTAAAGCCCCCGAACCCGAGACGCCGTATCAGCGCGCCGCACAGGTCTGGGACGAGCGGATCGGCGCCTCGCGCGTACAGGCCAAGAACTGGCGGCTGATGGCCTTCGGCTCGCTGATCCTCTCCGCCGGCTTCGCCGCCGCGTTGGTCTGGCAATCGGCACGCGGCACGATCGTCCCCTGGGTGGTGCAGGTCGACCGGCTTGGCCAGGCCCAGGCCGTCGCGCCGGCTGTCGCCGACTATCGTCCGACCGATCCCCAGATTGCCTTCCACCTGGCGCGCTTTATCGAGCAGGTCCGCTCGATCCCGGCCGACGCCATCATCGTGCGGCAGAACTGGCTGCGCGCCTACGACTTCACCACCGACCGCGGCGCGGTAGCGCTGAACGACTACGCGCGGGCCAACGACCCGTTCACCAAGGTCGGCCGACAGCAGGTCGCGGTGGAAGTCTCGAGCGTCATCCGCGCGTCTCCAGATAGCTTCCGTGTCGCGTGGGTCGAGCGCCGTTACGAGAACGGCCAACTCGCCACGACCGAGCGCTGGACCGCGATCTTGACGATCGTCGAGCAGGTCCCGCGCAACGCCGATCGGCTCAGGGCGAACCCGCTCGGCATCTATGTCAACGCCATCAACTGGTCACGGGAGCTTGGTCAATGAAGCCGTCTTTCCGTAAAGCCGGAAGCCCGGCTTCACACATTTCCGCAATCCCGGCTTTGCGCCGAGGCGCATTGCCGATCCTGCTGGTGGCGACGTCCGCGCTCGCCGGCTGCGCCACCACCAATCCACCGCCGGAAATCTCCTACGACAACGCCGCTCCTGCGGTGCAGACGGTGGATCCCCCTGCGCCGGTAACAGTCGTGGAACTGCCCCGGCCCCTACCGCTGCCCGGGCAGATGAAACCGGTGGAGCGCTCCCGTCAGGCACCCGAACCGACCGATCCGACAGCGCGGGTCAACCAGGCCAATGCTGCAGCCCGCATTCAGCCGGTGCGCGATGGCTTCATCAATTCGATGCAGGTGTATCCCTTCACCCAAGGCGCGCTCTATCAGGTCTATACCGCCGTCGGGCAGATCACCGACATTGCGTTGCAGCCCGGAGAGCAGCTCGTGGGCTCCGGCCCGGTCGCCGCCGGCGACACAGTGCGCTGGATCATCGGTGATACGCAGAGCGGTTCCGGGCCAACGCTTCAGGTCCATATCCTGGTGAAGCCGACCCGGCCGGACCTGATGACGAACCTCGTCATCAACACCAACCTGCGCACCTATCACATGGAGCTGCGCTCGACCGAGCGGACCTACATGGCCTCGGTCTCCTGGCACTATCCGCAGGACCAGCTCATCGCGCTGCGCCGCCAGAACAGCCAAGCCGAGGCCGCGCAGCCGGTCGCATCCGGAGTCGACCTAGCCAACGTCAACTTCCGCTACGCAATCGACGGCGACCGTGCGCCGTGGCGGCCGCTGCGCGCCTTCGACGACGGCCGCCAGGTCTTCATCGAATTCCCGCGCGGGATCGGTCAGGGCGAGATGCCGCCGCTCTTCGTCGTCGGCCCCGAGGGCAACACCTCCGAACTGGTGAACTACCGGGTGCGCGGCCACCACATGATCGTCGATCGGCTCTTCGCCGCCGCCGAGCTGCGGTTCGGCTCCGGCGACCGCCAGAAGCGCGTGCGCATCGTGCGCACCGATGGGAGGCCGGCGTCGTGAGCGAGACGGAGCCCCGGAAAGAAGAAGAGCCGGATGACGATGCCCGGCCGCTGACCGGAGAGCCAGTCAGCCCTGCGGCCATGCGGCTGCGCGCGGAACCGCCGCGCGTCACCCGCCTGTCGCGAAAGGTGTTGACGGGCCTCGGCCTCGTCGCCAGCGTCGGAATCGGCGGCGCGCTCATCTATGCGCTTCAGACCCGCGATGACGGTCGGCCGAACGAGGAACTCTACTCCACCGAGAACCGCTCGACAGCCGATGGCATCGCCGGCTTGCCACGCGACTATAGCGGCGTGCCTCAGCTTGGCCCGCCGCTTCCCGGCGACCTCGGCCGCCCCATCCTTGGTGCACAGAACCGCGGCCAGCCCGTACCGACAGCCGGCGTCAGCACGCCCAACCCTGGTCTCAGTCCAGAAGAGCAGCGGCGCATTCAGGAGCTTGAATCGGCACGCACGGCGCGGCTGTTCGCCGCCACCGAAACCCGGACGGCGGCAGCAACCCCATCCCAGACAACGCCCGGCGTGCAACCAACGCCCGATCTCACAAGCCTGGGGCTGGCCCCTCCGCCGTCAACACCCACGGCGCAGGATCGGCAGAACGCCTTCCTCAACGCCGCGGCCGATCGGCGTACCGTCGCGCCCGATCGCGTCGCCGCGCCGGCGTCGCCCAACGTACTGCAAGCGGGCGCCGTGATTTCCGCCGCACTGATCACCGGCATCCGTTCAGATCTCCCCGGCCAGATCACCGCCCAGGTGACGGAAAATATCTACGATAGCCCGACGGGTCGCATCCTCCTCGTGCCCCAAGGCACACGCGTCATCGGCCAGTACGACAATAACGTCCAGTTCGGGCAGAGCCGCGTCCTCCTGGTCTGGAATCGACTGATCTTCCCGAACGGCCGCAGCATTGTGCTGGAGCGCCAGCCGGGCGCCGATGCCGAGGGATATGCCGGCTTGCAGGACGGCGTCGATTATCACTGGTGGGATCTCGCCAAGGCGGCAGGGCTCTCGACGCTGCTCAGCGTCGGAGCCGAACTCGCGGCCGACGACGATGACCGTCTGATTCAGGCGATCCGCAACGGGGGCCAGGACACCATCGATGACGCCGGCCAGCAGATCGTCCGACACCAACTCAACGTTGCGCCAACGCTGACAATCCGGCCGGGTTTCCCTGTCAGGGTCATCGTCACGCGGGATTTGGTGCTCGAACCCTATGGAGGATCGTGAAGGTGAAGCTGAAACTCGGACCAATCGCCGATGAGAGGCCGGTGAAAGTCACACTGGAACTGCCTGCGGCGCTGCATCGCGATCTTGTCGCTTACGCCGAAATTCTGGCCAGCGAAACGGGCCAGCCCGTCACCGATCCAATTCGTCTGGTTGTCCCGATGTTAGAGCGGTTTATTGCAACCGACCGTGGATTCTCCAGCATTCGACGGCGGTCAACTTGAGAGCCAGACTGTGCATTGAGACGCACAGCCTAGGGCTATTCACAGGGGCACAAGATCAACGCGCACAGTGGATTGCGCATCGAGCGAGAACTTTGTGCATCAGCCCATTCGCCCGAATGTCACGTCGCCAAGTTGCTCAAGTGTGGTCCACAGCCTCGCCGCAACTTGCTGGTCGTCGGCTTTTTCAGGAATCCCGGCCCAGCCGGGTAAGCCGCCCAGCCCCATCACCCCGTTAGGGCCGTAATATCCGCCAGCCGACGCTTGCGGCGACGTTGCCGCGTACAGGGTCGGCAAGGCGCCCTGGGCTGCCGTCTGGAACATGAACGGCATGTATCTGTGATTGCGCCCTTCGAGGCTGTCCGGGCCAGGACCGTCCGGGACAAGGTTCGTGCGGGCGATACCGGGATGGGCAGCTATCGACGAGATACCCCAGCCTTCCGCCACGCTGCGCCGCTGCATCTCGAAGCCAACCAAGAGGTTGGCGAGCTTGGAGTTGTCGTAAGCCGCCCCATAGTCGTAGTCCTGAACCAGTTGCAGGTCGGCAAAGTTGATAGCACCCATGAACGAGCGGCTGCTGGAAACCCAGACGACGCGTGGGGACTGGCCTTCGCGCAGCAGCGGCAGCAGCCGGGCAGTCAACGCAAAATGACCGAGCGTGTTCGTGGCAAAAACCCGCTCAAATCCGTTTGCGCTCACTTCGCGACTTTTCCGCCCCATGACGCCGGCATTGTTGACGAGAATATCCAGACTTCCCCGGGACGCGCGCATCCGCTCCGCAAAGCCGGCGACCGAAGCGAGGTCTGAAAGATCGAGCGTCTCGAAGCGGATCGCAGCACCGGTAACGATGCTCCTTATGTGTCTGACCGCTTCCTCGCCCCGTTCCTGCTTCCGGGATGCGATGGTTACGTCCGCCCCGGCGCGAGCGAGTTCAAGGGCGTCATAAAAGCCCAGTCCGCTGCGGTCGCCCACGGGATAACCATTGCCGCCGGTGACCAGTGCCGAGCGCCCTCGCAGCGAGGGGATGTCGGCCGCCGTCCAATCGGGGATCCTCGGCAGTCCCTGCTGACGCGGGGAAACGGGTGGCCTGTTCGCCCAGACGGCGACGCCGCCGCCCACGGCCGCAACAGCAAGGCCTGCCGCGCCGTATCGAACAAATGAACGGCGCGACAACCCCGATGCTTTGGCTTTGCCAGGCCCGTTCCCTCCGCGCGTGTATGTCATTTAAGGAATCCTTTTGAATAATGGAATTTTGGATGGTTAGGCGATGTCAGTGTTTGCAAAGGGTCAGTGGCGATGCACTCGTTTGCGATCGGCATGAACGGGAGTATCCGGTCGATCGTCACCGGCTTTAGCTCAACCGTGTCACTTGCCTTCCCGATGTAAAACAGTACCCAACACCTGGACGGTTTACGCGAACGTCACGTTCGTCAGTTCCTGAGACGCATCCCAGAGGCGCGCCGCCACTGAGGCATCGAGCGCTTGCATGGGAGGCTTCTCTTCGGTCGGATAGCCACGCGTCCCGCCCAACCTGTCAGGTCCGTAGTAGGCGCCGTCGCGCGCTGCAGGCGCGGTCGCCGCATACAGCGTGGGTAATGCGCCCTGCCACGCAGGCTGGAACAGGAACGGCAGGAAGCGGCGCGCCATCCCGGGCGCGCTCGTCTGTCCGGCTCCGTTCGGGAGCAGATCGGTGCGCGAGATACCGGGGTGGGCCGCCAGGCTCTCGACGCCCCATCCGGCCTCCTTGCTGCGCCGGCTCAATTCGAATGCGAACATGATGCAGGCGAGCTTCGATTGGCTGTAAACCGGCATCGGCTTGTAGTCGCGCTCAGCTTGCAAGTCGTCGAAGTTGATCGCTCCTTGGCGTGCCGCGACGCTGCCGAGGGTCACGACGCGTGGGTTCTGCCCTTTCTTCAGGAGCGGCATCAGATGCGCCGTGAGCGCAAAATGACCGAGATAGTTGGTTCCGAACTGCAACTCGAAGCCGTCTTTAGTCTCGCGACGCGCCGGCGGCGTCATGACACCGGCATTGTTGATCAGAAGATCGAGGCTGGCTTGTTCCCGCGCGAGTTGCGCGGCGAATTCGGCGATCGAGGCGAGGTTGGCAAGATCCACCTCCCCAAACCGCACTTGTCCGCCAGGGATAGCTTGCTTGATCGCGGCCACGGCCTCAGCGCCCTTTCGCGCGTTGCGCCCGGCGATCACGACACTTGAACCGGCTCGCACCAAGGCCAACGCGTCCTCGTAGCCCAATCCTCCAGTGCCGGTGACGACCGCCGTACGGCCGTGTTGCGGTGGAATGTTGCTTGTCGTCCATTTGGTCATTGTGAAGTCTACGCCTTCTCAAAAGTTCAGCGAGACTTCGGGTGAGGATTGTCTCAACGCGCCCGCTTTTTTACCTCCCTCAATAGAACGGCTGCGGCACCAAACCTCCATGCCTGATTTGGCAAAAAACATGCCTATTCCTACATCCATTTGGCTGTCGAGGAATATCCAAAGAAAGTAGATGCCGACTTGCCGAGGCCATTAGGTTGGCGCGGTCAAGGCTTGCGGGCGTCCTACACGTATGTCCACGTTGGTCAGTTCCAGCGAAGTCTCCCAGAGGCGAGCCGCGACGGCTGTGTCCAGCGCTTGGCGAGGAGGTTTCTCCTGGATCGGATGGCCTCGCGTCCCGCCAAGCCGGTCAGGCCCGTAGTAAGCGCCGCTCCGCGCCGCCGGTTCTGTCGCCGCAAAGAGCGCGGGCAATGCGCCCTGCCATGCGGGCTGATAGAGAAACCATAGATAGCGTCGCGCGAACCCCGGTAGGCTCGACCAGCCCGGCCCGTTCGGTATCAGGTCGGTGCGTGAGATGCCGGGATGCGCCGCCACGCTCTGCACGCCCCATCCGGTCGCCTCGCTGCGTCGGTTCAGTTCAAAGGCGAACATGATGCAGGCCAGCTTCGACTGGCTGTAAACCTGCATCGGCTTGTAACCGCCCTCGGCCTGAAGGTCGTCGAAGTTAATCGCTCCCCACCGCGCCGCCACGCTGCCCACAGTCACGACGCGTGGCTTTTGCCCCCTCTTCAGGAGCGGCAGCAGATGCGCGGTGAGAGCGAAATGGCCGAGATAGTTCGTGCCCAGTTGTAGCTCGAAGCCATCGCTGGTCTCGCGACGCTCCGGCGTTCTCATAACACCCGCGTTGTTGATCAAGAGTTCGAGGCCATCTTGCTCCTGTGCGAGCTGCGCGGCGAATTCAGCGATCGAAGCAAGGTTCGCAAGGTCCAGCTTGCCGAACCGGACCTGCGCGCCAGAGACGGCATTTCTGATCGCCGCGACGGCATCAGCGCCCTTCTGGGGATTGCGTCCGGCGATCACAACGTTAGCGCCGGCGCGCGCCAAGGCCAGCGCCGTCTCGAAACCCAGCCCTCCGGTGCCGGTGACGACTGCCGAACGGCCGTGTTGTGGTGGAATGTTATTTGTCGTCCATTTGGTCATCAATCATCCTTGCCTTTTCGACCGCTCGGCGGAGATCTTGAGCTTTGATGGTCTCTACGCACCCGCTTTTTTGTCCTCTTCGGAAGGATGCCCGAGGCGCGGCAACCGTCCATGCCAGAACCAGTAAAAAGCGTGCCTGATCCTACATTTGTGCGGCTTGCACCGGCCCCGGGAGGGCAAACAACGGCAGATGTTCTGATGGTGCTCAGGTTCGCACGGTAACAGGATCATCTGGCATGGCAGTACCGCTTGGCGGATGGCCTACAGTGCCGCTTCCGTGATGCCGCTGATCATTCTTGGGCCCCAACTGCGCGCGGTGAAGCTCCAGGTCGCGAAGATTATGAAGGCGGTTGCTGCCAGGAGCACCGTTGCTGCCGCAAAGCCGGCAACCGCTCCGCGATCCCGCCGGCGCGCCCGAATGAAGAGTTCAGCAACGATGAGATTGGGGACGTAGAAGAAGAACATCATGATCGCGTCGAACCAGCCGGTAAAGCCGCTCGCCGTTCCAATGCCACCGGAGGCCAAGAACCAGGCGCCATATTCCATCCGGTACAGCCAGGAGCCGACCGTCAGCGCAAACAGCCTGATCGCCCAGGCACGATGCTCGTCGTAATTGCCAGCCCGGGCGCGGGCGTAGGCCATGGCGGCGCAGAGCACCATCAACGCGCCGTAGATGCCGAAGCCCACATCCATCAGCGGGCCACCGATCGTGCCTTTTCCCAATATGAAGCCAAGCCCACCCAGACCAGCTAACCCGGCCGAAATAACGTAGATTCGGCCCAGCCAGCGATGGAGGCCCGGCACATTGCGGCGCACGCTCCCGATCAACTGAACAGGTCCGAGCAACAGGAGCACGCCCCCGGCCATGAAGTGTGCGCCGATGGCTGCCGTAGAAAGCAATGCACTCCCTCCGTATAAATCGGGAAGAGACTCGTTCCATCGCTCGGCGGCTCCGCCTAACGCGACGCCGCCGAAGAATGCGAGGATGTAGGTGGCGAAGATGGCACCGCTGATCCAGCTCGCGGCCACGAGCAGCCGAGCGCTCCAGCGCAAGGCTGCAGCATGAGTGCTGCCAGTTGGCCCGGTCGGTTCACGATCAACGATCGATGAACTGTCCGCTATAGGGATTGTCTTAAATCCTGCACTCATTGTGCGCGGCGAAGCACCATGGTCCGACCGAGTATGGCGGTGCCCATATATGCGCGAAGTTCCAGTTTTCCGCTCACCAGCGTTGCTCGAGCGGAGTGGGTCTGACCAGTTGCACCGCTGTAGAAATTACCGCCTTCCCACCGACCGTCAGCGGCATCCCATTTGAGGTTGGTCACGAGAACGGCTCGCTCCAGGGAGCGGCTTCTAAGGTTCGGGTCCGGATTGAGTGTATCCTTCTTGAAGGTCTTGCCGTCGGCCTCCATCAGAAGCTTTCCGTAGAGGACCCGGGCGGCATAGGTTTCGCCGGCGTCGAACACCTCAAGCTTAAGATTGCCGTCATCGGATTCCCAGACGCCGACAATCTGATCCGGCGAAGATGCCTGTGCGAAAGCCTCTCCAACCGGGAGACCTGTCATTCCCGCCGTGAGCGCTGCGGCCAGCAAAGGCCCTGTTAGCGATTTGAGCATCATGTGTTTCCTTATCGATGAATTGGCGCGTGTGTGGGAGCGGCGCGGAAGATTTCGCGCGCCGGCCGAAACTTCATGCCTGCGGAGCGATCCGCCGTTCACCTCGGAAAGCGCGATGTGGAACCGAGCCCAACCGCTCCCCGAGGCAATGCGCCGTGAAGCTACCCGCCGGCTTCACGACGGCGAATACCGATTACCGCGAATTTCCTGCCTGATCCTCCAGCTGAATTGAGGTAAGTCCTGGCCAGTGAATTCTTACCCAAATCTTGACGGGATAGGATTCGAGGACCGGCACCCAAGCCATCTGAAAACGCGCTCGAGCGAAGCGGACCCCCTTGACACTCGCTAGGTACCTTACATATTTGCTAGGTAGCTAGCGAGATTGGAGACGCAGCGATGGTTGAGAGGCGGAAAAGCGAGGATCGCGACCTCATCGGAGCCTGGGCAAAGCGGTGCTATTTCGCTGGCCGGGCAGTCATGGATTCCGTCCTGCGTCCTTATGATCTCGGCTCCGTGCAGTGGTACGTGCTCTACCAGCTCGCGACTGTCGGGCCGACCATGCAGCGTGATCTCGTGCGGTTGCTCGCGATCGAACGGGCGACAATGACCGGCATCGTCGCAACGCTCGTGCGCAAGGGTCTCGTCGAGCAAGAGGCCGACCGTGTCGATCAGCGCCAGAAGCTCCTGCGCATTACCGCCGCCGGCGCGACGCTTTGGGGCGAGTTGCCCGATCTCTCTTTCATCCGCTCGGTCGCCTTCGACGGCATCGACGATGCCGAAATCGCGGTCGCAGTCCGGGTTCTACAAACCGCGACGGAGCGCCTCGAGAACCTTCTTCAGAAAGGAACAACCGCATGACAATCCTGGTGACCGGTGCAACGGGGCTCGTCGGAGCCCGACTTCTTCCACGCCTTGTCGAGGCAGGAACGAATTGCCGCGCGCTTATGCGCGGCGGCAAGGCGGCGCCTGACGGCGTGAGCGCGGTGGAAGCGGACCTTCTCGATCCGGATTCGCTGATAAGGGTGGTGGACGGCGTGTCTACGATCATCCATCTCGCCGCGGTTTTTCGAACGCCCGACACCGATCTGATTTGGAGGAGCAACCTCGAGGGCGCGCGCAACCTCATAGCTGCGGCGAAGGCAAATGCGCCCGAGGCGCGCTTCATCCTGGCAAGTACGTCCAATGTCTATAACGCGGACAGCCCGCGGCCTGGCCGCGAGGACGATGCAGCTGACCCGCAACAGGCCTATCCGGCCAGCAAGCTCGCTGCCGAGAACACGTTGCGCGAAAGCGGGCTGAACTGGTCGATCCAAAGGTTCGGCTTCGTTTATGGCGAACAGGACGGACATCTAGAAGAGTTGCCCCGACTGGTCGCCAATTTCAAAATGCATCCCGCCCAAAGAATGAGCATGGTGCATCATCGCGACATCGCAACCGCCATGAGCCTGGCCCTGACCGGCGCGATGGATGGACGCATCGTCAACATCGCCGATGAGGCACCGACCTCGATCTACGAGCTTGTCACGCTGGCCGGCGGAGCAATGGAACCGTCTTCAGTGCCGCTCGACAATCCCTGGCACCTTCACATGGATGTCTCGCTTGCGCGCAGTCTTGGATTTCAGCCGGTCGTGAAAACCGTCTACCAGGCCGCGCAGGAAAACCTGATGTAATGGGCGCTGGCCGGCGACTGGGAGCCTGGGGGATACTTCCCCGTCTGCGCCAGTCATGGCAATTCTGTTCGCAGATCAGGAAAGCGGCTCCGGGCGCGCCGGCGCGGAGCCGCCTCCCGCAACACGCGCTTAGGCAGTTCGCGCCTTGCGGCTGGCGTACTGGCTGTACATGCGCTGATGGTTCAGCGCGTCCTGCTTTGGCGCGACGCCGAACATCCGGGAATATTCGCGGCTGAACTGCGAAGGACTTTCGTAGCCGACCTTGTAGGCGGCCTCCTCGACGCTTGCAGCGTCCGCCACCATCAGCCGCCGCGACTCGAGCAGGCGCAACTGCTTCTGGAACTGGAGCGGCGTCACCGAGGTGAGCTGCTTGAAGTGCTGATGGAACGATGACGGGCTCATGCGCGCCACCTCGGCCATTTGCTCCACACGCAGCGTCTGGGCGAAATTGGCGCGCAGAAAATAGATCGCTTTCGCGACCCGCATGAAATTCGATTCCGGCACGGCCAGACTGCAGAGTTCGGCCCCGTGCGGGCCGCTCAGAAGCCAGTAGCAGATCTCGCGCATGATCGACGGATAGAGGATCGGGATCGCCTTCGGCGTCTGCGACATCCGGATCAGGCGCAGCACGCATTCCGCCAGCGGTTCGTCGACCTTGCCGACGAACACGCATGGACCCGGCGCAGCAGGTGGGAGGGGCGGCGTCTCCAACTGTTCCAGCACCTCGCGTAGCATCGTCACGTCGAGATCGATGGTGACGCCGATATAGGGCGACTGCTCGGTCGCCTCGACGACCCGCCCGCTGGCCGGCATTTCCATGCTGACGACCAGACACTCCATGTCGCCGTAGCGGAGTGTCTCGTCGCCGAAGAGGATTTCCTTTGCTCCTTGGGCCACGACGCAGAGCGACGGTCGGTATATCTGCCGCATCGGCATCCGCTGCTGGTAGGAACGGATGATATTGACGCTCTCGATCTGCGTCGGAAACAGCCCTTCACCGCCGCCCTGACTTTCGATGTAAGCGGTGATCCCGCCCAGAAGCGATGACGACACGCGAGCCTCCACTGGGTATCGAGGCCAGCGCAGCACTCGCCCTTCAGCCGGCAGTCTATCGCGGCTTGTAGGAATAGGCAAGTTTCTTGAGATATCCGGCATTCTGGTCATTGGTGACTTCCTCTAGCTTGGTGATGCCAGTCACAGCCAGGGACGCTCCAAACATGACAGAAACCGCCGCGTCGTCAATAGATCAGCAGAATAGACTGCCCATTGTATCGAAGGCGAGCGGCGATGAACACGTTCATGGATGGCGCGTCCCGGTGTTGTTCATTTCACTTTTTCTAGTAAGCGCCACTTCCCAGATCGACCGGATGCTTCCGTTTGTCCTGGCAGAGTCGATCAAGGAAGACCTCGATCTGAGTGATACCGAGGTGGGTCTGCTTACCGGCATCGCCTTTGCGGTCTGCTACACGCTGCTGTCGATGCCACTCGCCCGCATCGCCGATCGCGGATCGCCCCGCTTCGTCCTCGTTTTGTGCATCCTGCTGTGGAGCGCGATGACATTGCTCGGCGGCATGGCGATGAGTTTCCTGTTTCTCGCCTTCACCCGCTTCGGCGTCGCCTTTGGCGAGGCCGGGGGCACGCCCTCCAGCCATGCGATCATCGCCCGCAAGATCCCGCCCGAACGCCGCGGTCTGGCGATCGGCATCTTCTCAATGGGCATTCCGCTCGGCACCATGGTGGGCTTCGCCGTCGGCGGCGCGATCGGCGACACGCTGGGCTGGCGGACAGCACTGGTCGGTGCCGGCGCTATGAGCGCGCTGATCGGTCTGCTGGCCCTCGTCGTCATCGGCCCGACCCCGCCGCTCAAACGTTCGATCGCCAATAGCGAGCCCTTCCTGAAGGCGAGCCTGCGATTGCTTTCGTCCCCGCCATTCCGCTGGCTGTTCATCGGCTCGGTCACACTCGGCTTCGCCGCAGCACCTTTCTACGCCTTCGCGGTTCCCTTCCTGATCCGCACGCATGGTTATAGCGCCAGCGAGGCCGGACTGGCGTTCGGACTGCTGCAGGGCGCAATGGGAATTTGCGGAACCCTGATCGGCGGGCGACTGTTCGACCGCGCCGTGCGCTCCGGTACCGGCCGCGTTCTCGGTCCGCCCGCCATCCTCTTCATGGTCGCGAGCATGACGACCGCTGCGGCGCTGTTCGCACCGGTCGGGTGGCTCTCCATCCTGCTCTTCGTGCCCGGCATGCTGTCCTTCGCCTTTCTGCTGCCCTGGTGCTTCGGCGCTGCACACCTGGTGGCCGGCAAGGGCAGGGAAGCGATGGCGACGAGCCTCGCGATGATCGGCTCCGGGCTTCTGGGGCCAGCGCTTGGTCCTCTCATCGTCGGCATGATCAGCGATGGAGCGACAGCCGCCGAGATTTCGAATGGCTTGGGGCTCGGTCTG
Organism: Sphingobium sp. C100; assembly: GCF_000508185.1. GTDB lineage: Bacteria > Pseudomonadota > Alphaproteobacteria > Sphingomonadales > Sphingomonadaceae > Sphingobium. The sequence goes on from NZ_AYOY01000163.1 coordinate 12,826, forward strand.
CTCATCGTGCCCATCGCAAGCGTCCTGACCAGCGTCGCCATGATGATCGCAAACCAGCGCATCGCCGCCTGGCTCGGGCGGCAGTAACGGCCGAACGCGAACCTATGGCCGCACCAACAGGCTTTCGCGAAATTTTGAGAAAGAGAGACTTTCCAGTGTCCGATACCGATAACGCCCGCCGCACCTTCCTGGCGCTCACCGCCGCCGCGCCCGCAGCCCTCGCCCTCGGGGGTGTGGCCTCGGCACAGACCTCCGAGATTGGTACCGGCGCATTGCCTGGCACTGGGCGGGCCGCCATCGTCACAGGCTCGTCGCGCGGCATCGGCGCCGCGACCGCCAAGCGCCTGGCGCGCGACGGTTATGCGGTGACGGTGAACTATTTCACCAACCGCGATCTGGCCGCTCAGGTCGTGCGCGATATCGAGGTAGCCGGCGGCCGCGCCATCTTCCGCCAGGCAGATGTCGCCGATCCGGCGGCGGTCAAGGCCCTGTTCGACGCCAATGACGAGGCCTTCGGCGGCGTCGATGTGGTGATCAGCAACGCCGGGATCATGAACGTCGCACCCTTCGCCCAGTTCACAGACGAAGCCTTCGACCGGATGATCGCCACCAATGTGAAGGGCAGCTTCAACGTGCTGCGGGAGGCGGCGCGGCGCACCCGCGACGGCGGTCGCATCATCACGCTCTCTTCGACCTCGATCCGCGCGCGTCGGCCGACCCATGGCGGCTACGCCGCGACCAAGGCCGCCCAGGAGATCTACGCCGGCTGCCTCGCCAAGGAACTCGCCGGCCGCCGCATCTCCGTCAACGCGCTCGCGCCCGGGCCGACCAACACGTCGCTGCTCGACGTGCCGCCCCCGCAGCGTGCCCAGGCCGCGCAGATGACGCCCTATGGCCGCATCGGTGAGCCGGAGGATATCGCCAACGCCATTGCCGGGCTGTGCTCTGGCGACAGCGAATGGATCAACGGGCAGCTCGTGTTCGCCAATGGCGGCTTCTTCTGAGGCGATCGCGATCCGCAAGACATCACACCCGTGGGGCGGACGAAGCCAGCCATCGCTGCTTCGATCGCCTCGAACTGAACCCGGATCGCGGATAGCCGGCCCACTCCCGCCGATCCGATCGGAGGTCGCCGCGCCCCCATTTCACCGGCGGCCTTCCCCCCCCCCCCGAAGGCGCACCGCGAACAAGGCGGGCGCCTTCGGGGACCCCACCTCCCTGCAGAAGGAGTTTCGATAATGCGTGTAGTCCGTCCCATCCTGCTCGTCGGTGGCGCAGCCTTGTCATCCACCAGCGCCAACGCCCAGGCAGCGCCGCCCGACAACGGCCCCCACGGCGTCGTCGCGGTCGGCGCGGGCGTGGTTCCCGAATATGACGGGGCCGAGGATCTCCGCGCGATCCCCTTCGTGCAGGCGGACGTCCACTGGGGCGACATCAATCTGGAAATCCGCGGGCTTCGGGCGCGGGTCGACCTCGCGTCCGATCCGCGCCTTTCGATCGGACCCGTCATCGGCGCGCGCCTGCCAAGAAGCGACGTGGACGGCGCGGTTGGGTTGTTGCCGGACATCGACACGGCGATCGAGGCGGGCGGATTCATCGGCTATCGTTTCGGCGGCGACGAGAGCGGCGAGGGCGCACTGGCGATGGAGCTTTCCATCGTCCACGATGTCTCGGGCGTCCATGACGGGCTCCTCGCGACGGCGAGCGCCAGCTACGCTGCGGTTCGTCGCGACGATTTCTTCCTGTCGCTCGACGCGCAAACGACCTGGGTGAACCAGGACTATGCGCGCACCTATTTCGGCGTCACCTCGGCTGACTCCGCTGCCAGCGGTCTGGCCGCCTACAGCCCGGGGTCCGGCATCAAGGATGTCGGTGTCGGCGTTACGGCCGGATACTGGTTCAGCGAGCGCTTCGGCGTCACGGGAAGGATCGGAGCAAACTACCTCGTCGGCGATATCGCCGACAGCCCCGTCACCGAAGATGGACGCCGCTGGCAACCGAGCGGCGGCCTCTCGATCGCCTACCGGTTCTAGGGCGTCGCATGTCCGGTGCACCACGCCCTGCGCTCCAGGCAACCGTGGCCGTCAGTCCGATAGCGGGCGTCTTCATCGTGTCGCTCCTCCGTTGCTCCGCGCGACGGAGGCGGTAGCGCCATCCATGCCCGGCGAACGCAACCGCTCGCCTCAACTAAAGGAGGATATGCCTATGGATTTTGACCCAGTAGGAGCAGTCATGGCGTGGATTGGCGCCTATGGGCTCGTTGGTCTGTTCGCCGTTGCCCTGGCCGAGCGCTTCGTGCCGGTGATCCCATCCTACGGGCTGCTACTCGCGGTCGGGATCGGCGCGGCAGACGGGGACTGGCCGCTGCCGGCTGCCTTTCTTTCGACGGCTGCTGGCAGCATGTTCGGCTGCGCCGCCTGCTTCTACGCTGTCCGGAGGCTGGGCGACGCGCGATCGACGCGCCTCCTTAACAGAGCTGGCCGACTTTTCGGGATGTCCGTCGATCGCGTTGAGCGCGGAATCGCTTCCGTTCACCGGAGCCAGATCGCACTGGCCTTTGCACTCCAGCTCGTGCCGACAGTAAGGCTCGTCGCTCCGGCCTTCGCCGCCCTTTCGCGTGGGAACTCCCGCAGTGTCCTGACGGCTTCGGCGGCCGGCATTGCGGTCTGGAATGGCCTTTTCATCGGCATTGGATTTTACGCTTCGCACTCGATCGAGTCGGCGAACTCGACGGTCCTCGCCCTGACTGCTCTCGGCTGCTTGCTAATTGCGGAGGTATTCGTGTTCTGGATCGTGCGACGGGTTGGCGCCCACCGCAAAGCGGGGACCGTGCCATGCAAGATCTGACACCTCGCAGATGCGCGCGATCAGCCGCGTCGTCACCCCAACGCCAGCGTATGGCGGAAGCGTTCGGCTTCTTCCAGGCGTGGCTCAAGAACCCCCTGCGCGTCGCCGCAATCGCGCCATCGTCGAGATCGCTTGCCAACCTTATCACCTCCAAAATCTCCCACAACACCGGGCCGGTGATCGAGCTGGGCCCGGGAACCGGAGCGTTCACGCGCGCCCTGATCGCCCGGGGTGTCACACAGGAAGATCTCGCGCTGATTGAATTCGGATCCGAGTTCGCCGCCGCGCTTCATTTCCATTATCCGCGTGCGCGCACGCTCTGGATGGACGCCGCCCGCCTGCGGACGGTCGACCTCTTCGACGGGAGATCGGCCGGCGCCGTCGTCAGCGGGCTGCCGCTGCTATCGATGCCGCCACGCAAGGTAATCGCCATCCTGACCGGCGCGTTCCGCAAGATGGAGCCGGACGGCGCATTCTATCAGTTTACCTATGGCCCTCGTTGCCCCGTGCCGCAGCGGCTGCTGGATCATCTTGGGCTCGAGGCGGAACGGATCGGCGGCACGCTCGCCAACCTGCCTCCTGCCGCGGTCTACCGGATCAGGCGCAGGCATCCTGTCCCTTCCCACATCGTCCGCTTTTCGTCGCGGCAGCATGTGCCCGTCGAGTAAGATGACGGAGGCGCGATACACCCAATATCAATACGGCAGCGCCGCAAGGCAGGGCAGAAGGAGTTCTGCTGGATGGGCAACGCATGCCTGACCTTACCCTCGACCTACGCTTCCTACGCTATGCGATCGTTACCGCGGAATACGGCAGTTTTCGACGCGCCGCTCTGGTGTTGGGCGTGCCGCAATCCACGGTCAGCCGTCGGGTGCAACTACTTGAGCACCGCCTTGGAGCGCGCATTTTTGAACGGCACCACGGTGGAGTACGTCTCACCGCCGGGGGCGAGCACTTCCTCAAGGAAGCCGCGGCGATGGCCCGTGGCGTTCAGCGAGCAGCGGATGAAATGGCAGCCGCCCGCAAAGGAGAGGCGGGAAGCCTGAAGATAGGATTATTTACGTCGATATCCAGCGGGTTCCTCAGCGAGTTACTTGCCGAGTTCCGGGTCAAATATCCCGCGATCAAACTTATCTTGGACGAAGACACTGCCGAGGCCAATATTGCTGGCGCCATTTCCGGTCGGCTTGATCTGGCTTTCGTCTCAGGAGATCCCCGGGCGCCTAACTGCATTTCCAAAACGTTCTGGCAGGAGAGGATTTACGTCGTGATGTCTTCCGATCATCCTTTGGCCGATCAGCCAACAGTTTGCTGGGATGACATCCGCCACGAGGATTTCATTGTCAGCGCCGGCGGCCCCGGCCCTGAAATCCAGGACTTTCTCATCAAGCAGCTTTGGGCGATCGGTTTCCGGCCGAGCATCGTCGTGCATGGAGTGGGGCGAGAAAACCTGATGGGCTTGGTTGCCAAGCGATCTGGGCTTTCATTGACAACCGAATCCAGCCTTGGAGCGATCTACACCGGTGTGACCTTCCGGCCACTCGCTGAGGTATCGGACACCGTTATAATGTCCGGCATCTGGAGTTCGAGCAATGAGAACCCGGCACTTAAGCGCGCTATCGAGCTTTGCGTCCGGATTGCCGATGATCGGCGTCGTACGGCGCGCTCCAGGCCAAATGTAGGGTCCGGAATCATAAACAATGGCTGACGGTCGCCGCGATGCAGCCGACCGCGCGGAAATAGATGTCGAGGCGGTTGTGGCGCGTGGCGACGCGTCGGACATGCGCTCGATCGCATTTGGTCGCGGTAGAGGACCTGTGAGAAGCATCTGTTAAGTGCCGGTTGGCCTTAGGCGAGATGCCGGGCATCGTGCCACTCTCGTCGTGCGCTCGCATCGACACGGACCCATAGGTTGACAACCTCAACCTCGATTAGCATTAGGTTGACGTTGTCAACGACCGGTACCAGCATTCTCATTACTGGCGGCCATGGCGGCATCGGTTTCGAATGCGTCAAGGAGCTTGCGGCAAAAGGTTTCGATATCGTCCTCGCTGGCCGCGACCCTTCACGCCTCGAAGAGGCGGCGTCTGCCTTGCGCTCGAGATCCAGCGTGCAAGCGACGGTGCTCACCATGGATGTGTCGTCGCTGAGATCGGTGCGCGAGGCCGCCGCACAGTGCCGTCAGATGATCGATAGCCGGCCGATCAGTCGGCTGCAGGCGATCCTGTGCAACGCAGGCGCGACGCTCCGCGGCGCGCCGACCTATACCGACGACGGCTACGAGCGGACCTTCGCTGCCAACTACTTTGGCCACTTCTTACTGGTGCAGCTTCTGCTCGACGGCCTCGAAGACGATGGCCGAGTCGTGTTCACCGCAAGCGGCACTCACGATCCCGGTACCACGGACGGCAGGTTTATCGGCAGCGCGGTGAAGCCGGATGCGATCGCCCTTGCGAAGACGGATTGGAAGGGAACGAGCCGCTGCCCGGCGGCAAGCGCTACACCACTTCGAAACTCCGCGTGGTGCTGCACGCTTACGAGCTCGGCCGGCGGCTCAGCGCAGCCGGCATCGGCATTTCCTCTATCGCATATGATCCGGGGGCGATCGGCAGCAACCGGTTTGCTCAGGGATGTGCCAAGGCCTGCGCGGGCGCTGATCAGCTCCCGGCCGGTCCGCTGGCTGATGAAACGAGTGGGCCTGACCCTGGGCGATCTGGTTCAGTCCGGCAGGGCGCTCGCGCACCTCGCAACCTCGGGCGATGTCCTTTCTGGACGCTATTTCCAATGGAAGGATGGTGCCGTCCGTGAAAGGCGGTCGGCCGAGATGAGCTATGACCGTGCCTTGGCCGATGCGTTGTGGTGAGACATCAAAGCGCTCGTGCGGCTGACCCCTGAGGACGAGCCCGAAAGACTTAGATGACCACCCGGGACAAGCTGGTTGAGGCCGCAGCGAAATTGCTCGACGCAGGGGGCGAGCAGGCCGTCACTCTACTGGGCGTCGGCCATACGGCCGGCGTCTCGCACAATGCCCCGTACAAACACTTCAAGAACCGTGACGCCCTGCTCGCGGCTGTCGCCACCTCGGACCTCGATATCCTGACTACGAAATTTGTCGAGATACGCGTCTCGGCATCATCGCCCGGCGACAAGCTGTTGGCCGCCATCGGCGCTCTTATCGCGTTTTGCCTCGAGCGGCCCTCGCGATACCGGCTCGTCTTCGGCGCGCCGACGCTCGTACGGGAACATCCCGAGCTGCAGGTGCAGAGCACGGCCTGCCTGTCTGAGATCGTGCTCATGGTAGATGAATGCAAAAGCGCAAACGCGCTTCCCGACGCACCGACCAGGAGCCTTGCTAGTCTGCTGCTGGCCGCGATGCATGGCCGGGTGCTGCTGGAAGCCCAAGGCCAACTGCGGCCGGAAAAGGGGTTGCTGAGCATCGAGGAAAATATGGCTTTGATGGTCAGCCTGCTAGCGCCCTGAACGCCGTGGTGCGCAAGGATGAACGCCCCTACCTCAGTCAATCCATTCCGATTTTACCTGACGCCCAGTATGCCTTTGTCACAATGCGGTCGGAGGGGAATCGGTGGCGCTTTAGCGCTAGGAGAAGGCGCTGAACGGTTGCGGCCTTGCCAGTGAGCAAGAACGACATATCGCAGGCCACCAGCTCCGCCACCGCGGCTTCCATCGCGGCGAGATGCGTATCGCCCGTCGTTCTTGTGAACAGTCTGGCGTCGTGAAGTCTCAGTTCTGCAATGGGTAACCTGGCTGCCTCGACGTCTGCCACTTCGAAGAAGCACCGTAGGTCGCGAGCGTCACGGGACAATGCCACCGCGAGCGCGATCGATGTCTCGTCGCCGAAAAGAGCGATCGGCCCCGCCTTGATCTTCTTGCTGATCGAGGTCCGCGGACCGAGGAAATCACATGTGGCCCCTGCCTTCGCGCTGCGTAGCCAATCACTGCCTGGTCCTGCACCATGCGCATAGCCAATGATGGAGGTGCGGCCGTTGAGCGTATCCCAATTGATCGGGGTGTAGGTTCGCGTATCAAATATCGAACCCATCGCGATCTGTATCTTCTGGCCCGGCGCCCAGGGCGCGCCCCGAAGCGCTACGCCTTCAAGCGTCATCCGCACCAGATCGCGCGTCATCCAATCGACCGCGACGATGGTAGCCCGCGTGGCGAGCGTGCGCGTAAGCGCGTCGTTGAAGATGCCTGTCGAACCGGTCATCGGCCAATGCCGCCGCGCTGGGTCGCACCGCTGCCGCCAGTCAGCCGAAGCCAGTTGCCATGGGCGAATGCGGCCTTGTCGGTTTCGCCCAGGCCGCAGCCCGCCAGGAATCGCCGCGCATCACCGCCCGGGCGATATTGATAGGGAAAGTCTGTCGAAAACAGCAACCGGTCTGTTCCGACGACCGCCGCTGCTCTCGCAAGATAGTCGGGCGAAAACATGCCGCTGGCGGTGACATACAAGTTGCGGCGCAAGTATGTCGCGATCGGGTGATCGAGCCCCGAGAAGCGGTCCAATGTCGCCAGACGCTCGGCATAGAACAGCACGACCTCGCCCCAATGGCCGAGGATCACTTGCAAGCCGGGCAGGCGATCGAACATGCCGCTCAGCACCAGGCGCAGGAACTGGATGCCCGCATCGAAATGCCAGCCGAGGCCAAACATGGCGAATACGGCGTCGACCTCGGCCGAGAAGCCGGAATAATAAGCGGATCGCACCTCCGCGGCGGGTGTGCGGGGGTGAAGCAGGACGGGGACGCCCAGTGCCGCCGCGCTTTCGAATATGGGGCGAAGATCTGGGTGGTCGAGATTGCGACTTCCGACCCGGCCACACAGGATGGTCCCCTTGAATCCAAGAATTTGAACGCAGCGCTCCAGTTCCAGCGCGGCCACCTCCGGCGTCGCTACCGGAAGCGTCGCCAATGCCTGCAAGCGATCGGGCCACCGCGCAATCGTCTCCGCCACGGCGTCGTTGGCGCGTCGGGCAAGGTCGATGCCTACCGGCCCCAGCTCGTGCAGCGCCGGAGTCGTCAGCGAGAGAACCTGAACGTCGAGCCTGGTCTCATTCATCAGGCCGATGCGCGCGTCGGCAAGATCCAGCAGGCGTCGCTCGAGCTCGCCCGAGTGGATGGAAACGCACGGGTCTCTCGAGCCCAGACCGATCGCATCCCAGGCATCGCGCACCTCCGCCGTCAGATAATGTTCCTCGACGCCGACCAGCTTCATGCGTCTCTTCCCGTCTCTCGCCCGATCACCACGGCTCGGTCTCGCCGAACCGGTCGATGAAGCGCAGCCCCGGCGTGCCCTGTTGCGCGAGAAGCGTTTCGACCAGCGTGGGGATTGTCTCCTCGATGCTGAACGGCGCGTTCGGTCCGCCCAGGGCGGTACGGATCCAGCCGGGCGCCATCAGCACCATCGCACGCGGATCATTGGCCTGGCGGGCTGCATAGCTTCGCATGGACTGATTGAGTGCGGCTTTGCTGCCGCGATAGACCTCGAAGCCGCCATTGGTGTTGTTGGCTATGCTGCCCTGACCGGACGACATAACCCCGATCAGGCCATCTGCGGTTACCAGATCCTGAAACCCCTCGACGGCGCGCATCACGCCGAGCGTGTTGGTCAGCATCACGCGCACGAACTCGTCGGTGGAAGCCTCGGCGATCGGAGCGGTTGCGTCGCGATTGGCCGTGCCGGCGTTGACGAACAGGATATCGAACGCACGGGCTGAAAGTCGCCCGTGCAGCGCGGAGATTTGCTCGGGCTCGGTGATGTCGAGCGGCTCGATCGTGACCTGATCGGGATAGGCCTCGCCGAGCGCGTGCAGATCGGTCCGGCCGCTTTCGCGGACCGTGCCGACGACGTGCCAGCCCTTCTTGACGAATTCGATCGCCATCGCCTGTCCGAGCCCGCGCGAGGCGCCGACGAGCAGGATCGTCTTCGGCGGCTCATTCGAAGTACTATTCATAAGACTGCCCTTTCGTCGTTGCCGCCCGATTATCCGCACCGCGTCGGGATGCGCCAGACGCATCGGATGCAAACTATCATTGCACCACACGCTATACATGACGCGAGGGTGCGGTATGATGCTGCTATGACCGCTATCGACCTCAACCTGCTTACGGCGCTGGATGTGCTGCTGACGGAGCGCAGCGTGACGTCCGCCGCCAGACGTCTCGGCCTCAGCCCTTCCGCAACGAGCCGGACACTGGCCCGACTGCGATCGGCGATGGGCGACCCGTTGTTGGTGCAGGCTGGGCGCGCTCTCGTGCCCACTTCTTATGCCGAGCAGCTCGCCGCCCGCGTTCATGTCCTCGCCCGCGAGGCGCGGGCGGTGCTGACGCCGGCCATTGAGACTCTGGACCTAGCTTCACTGGACCGGACCTTCACGATCCGCGCCAACGAAGGCTTCATAGCGCTGTTCGCCGCAGCGCTGGTCACGGCTATCGCGCGCGAGGCGCCCGGTGTGCGCCTTCGCTTTGCGCCTAAGCCCGACAAGGATGCGACCCCTTTGCGGGAGGGAGTAATCGACGTCGAAGTCGGCACGACGGGCGTCTCCGCGCCCGAAGTCCGCAGCCTGCTGATCTTTCGCGATCGCTTCATCGGCGTGGCCCGCCTTGGACACCCCTTGCTCAACGGGGCGATGACCCCGCAGCGCTACGCCGCTTGTGGGCACGTCGTCGCATCGCGTCGAGGCGCATTAGCCGGACCGGTGGATGACGCGCTTCAGGAAGTGGGCTTGAGCCGCAGGATCGTCGCAGTTGTACCAGGCTTCGTCGATGCGCTGACGATCGCGCGCCAGTCGGACCTGATCGCGCTCGTGCCGCGCTCCTGCCTTCGCAACGGGGAAGTAGCGGCGCAAGGCCTTGAAGGGTTCGACCTTCCTGTGCCTACGCCGGAACTGGCGATCAGCGTGATGTGGCACCCCCGCCTAGATGCAGACCCTGCCCATCGATGGTTCCGTCAGAAGCTCGCCGCGATCTGTCACGCAACATCTTGAAACAGGCAAGATGCAAGCGGCGATACCAAGAGCGCGAACAGAGGCACGCTCTCGTACAGCCGCGCGAAGCGTCGCGGCACCGCGCCTGATTGGCCCGCAGGCAGTCAGTCACGGACCTGCTATTGAGCCATTTCGATAACGCCAATCTGGGCGGATGGCCTGATAAGGCTGGCGGCTCGGCAACCAATCCAATCGGCTTCCCGGACGATCGCAAAGATCTCCCGGACCACCGAGCATAGATCGTCCGGACTCAATGAAATAGGCTCCTTTCGAATGTGAACGGCGGCGTCAGCGCATCCTCCGGATCCTGTCCGGGAGAACGCTACCCGCCACCTTAAAAATCGGAGTCGAACATGATCGTTGTCACCGCGCCGACGGGCGATATTGGCCATCAGGTCGTCCAGGATCTACTTCACGCTGGCGTGCCGTTCCGAGTTGTGGCACGCGATCCGTCGCGCCTCACTGACGAGGTGCGAGCTGGAGCCGAGATCGTCACAGGCTCCCACGGCGACGCGGGGGTCGTGCGTGAAGCATTCGACGGCGCCTCTGCGGTATTCTGGCTTCTGCCTCCCGACCCTCAAGCCGCATCCGTCGCGGCGGCCTATGTCGATTTCACGCGTCCCGCCGCAGGGGCTCTGAAAGAGCAAGGCGTCAAGCGGGTAGTCGCGATCACGGCGCTCGGGCGCGGTTCGCCGCTCGCCAACAAGGCGGGACACGTCACAGGCTCACTCGCGATGGACGATCTGATCGCGAGTACCGGCGTCGCTTTTCGCGGTCTTGCCAACCCGTCCTTCATGGACAACATCGCGCGGCAGGCGATCACGATCCGGGATCAGGGCAAGTTCTTTTCGCCCATCTCGGGCGATCTCAGGCTGCCAAGTGTCGCCACACGCGATATTGCAGCCGTTGCGGCCCGATGGCTGCTCGACGACAGCTGGACGGGCCAGAGTGACGTGCCGGTTCTTGGGCCCGAGGACATCTCCTTCAACGAGATGGCCGAGATCATCTCCGATGTGCTCGGCATGACCGTCACCTATCAGCCGATCAGCTTCGACGCCTACAAGGCCCGCTTCCTGCAGTTCGGCATGTCCGACGCCATGGCGCAGGGCATGACAGACATGGCCTGCGCAAAGGATCAGGGCCTCGACCTTACCGTGCCACGGACGCCGGAACATTCAACGCCGACGAGCTTCCGCCAGTGGTGCGAGGACTCGCTCAAGTCCGCCGTTCTCGGCTGAATCGGCTTCCCGATAAGCCCAACCCAGGAGCATCACGACATGAATTTGACGGGTCGAACCATTCTCATCACCGGCGGTACGAGCGGCATCGGCCAAGCCCTCGCCGAAGCATTCCATCAGCGCGGCAACCAGGTCATCATCGCCGGGCGTCGTCAGGCCCTTCTGGACGAGATCATCGCGGCGCATCCCGGGATGCACGGCCACCAGATCGACATGCGGGATCCCGCGGCGATCACTCGCCTGGCCGAAGACATCGAAGCCCTGTTCCCCGATCTCGACATGCTGGTGAACAATGCCGGTATCTCACAGCTCGAGGCTTGGGACGAGGATGCGATCGATATCAACACATCGCTCGCCACCATCGAGACGAACATCCTCGGCGTCCTACGGCTGACCGCAGCTCTGCTACCGACGCTCTCGCGGCAGCCATCTGCGACGATCATCACCACGACATCAGGCCTCGCCTTCGTACCGCGCTCCAATTACGCGACCTATTGCGCAAGCAAGGCCTTCCTCCACTCGTGGCTGCAATCCCTGCGTCACCAGCTCCGGCGCAAATCCATCGAGGTCATCGAGCTTACGCCGCCCTACGTGCAAACCCAGCTCGCGGGGCCTCAACAAGCGAACGATCCGGCCGCCATGCCGCTCGCCGACTACATCGCCGAGGTAATCGCGCTCCTCGATGAGCCTGCCCCGGCCGATGGCGAGATCCTGGTCGAGCGGGTGAAGGCTCTTCGCACCGCGGAGCGACGCGGCGTCTACCGGGAGGTCTTCGCCAGTCTGAACCCGGCATAGGTCGTCGGAGCTGCGGAATCGTGGGCCGGCGAGAGCTTGGTTCGGCCTGGCACAATCCTCGAACCGATATCTGTAACGCACGAAAGGAAGCTTCCTCATGAGCAGCACACAGGTACAGGAAACGCGGCAAGCGCTGCCGCAGGCCAATCACAGTCAGCCACGCGGGAAATTCATCCTCTGGACGCTGATCGCTTCCGTCGTCGCGGCCTTTGCTGCCTGGCTCAGCGCGGCGCTCGAGCTTGAGGTCTGGGTAATGTTCGCAGGCTTCATTGCCTGGTTCACCCGCCCCACAGCGCTGAGGAACAGCGTGGCGGCAATGCTGTGCCTCTGGCTCGGGATCGTGATCGGCGCGCTGTCGCACATTGCAACCGGCGCACTCATCCCTTCGCTCGACCATATGGCGTTGCCCGTCGTCGTGTTCCTTGTCGCCATCCTCATTGTCGGCCTGCGCACCCACGGAATTCTCGGCAACATGTTGGCGTGGTTTCTCGGCATGGTGACCTTTTTCGCAGCCGAGTTCGACCTCGCCGCTGCTTCCTTTATGCATCTCGCCTTTGCGACCGGGATCGGTGGGTTGGCTGGATACTGCTGCCAGACCCTCAACAGACGGTTCGCGGAGTAACGCCTCCAGCGAGGGCCATCGGCAGGGCGAGCGCCCCACCCGCGGCGGTTGACCATTGCGATTCAGACGACCCATGCTGTATCGTTATCAATATCTTCGTAATCGTCCGGAGCCAGATGGACCCTCTCTCGCAACTTCTCTCGCTGCTCAAACCACAGAGCTATATCTCGTCTGGCTTTCATGCCGGCGGTCAATGGTCGGTGCAGTTCGGCGACCAGAGCCATCTCATCAAGTGCTACGCGGTCGTGTCGGGCTCGTGCTGGCTCCAAATTGATGGTGTCCCCGACCCGCTGGCCCTCGAGGAGGGCGACAGTTTCGTGCTGCCGAGCGGGCAGCCCTTTCGTCTCGCCAGCGACCTTGATCTACCACCCGTCGCGGCATCCGAAATCTTCCCGGCTGCGCGACGCGGCGGCGAGGTTTTCATCAACGGCGGCGGCGACCTCTTCATGGTCGGAAGCCGGTTTGGCGTGAGCGGAGGTCATGCCGGAATGCTGCTGGCGATGCTGCCGCACGTCGTACATCTGCGCAAAGCCTCAGACCAGGCGGCGCTTCGCTGGTCGGTCGAGCGGATGATGGAGGAATTGCGTGAGGGCGAGCCGGGCGGCTATCTGATCGCGCAGCATCTCGCCCACATGATGTTGGTTCATGCGCTGCGCGCTCATCTGGCTGTCGGACCTGGCGTTGGAGTCGGGTGGTTCTTCGCCCTGGCGGACAAGCAACTTGCCAAGGCGATCGCCGCGATCCACACCGATCCTGCTCGCCGCTGGACGCTGCAGGAGCTTGGCGAGGTGGCAGGCATGTCTCGATCGACCTTCGCGCTGCGCTTCAAGGAAACGGCGGGCGAAACACCGATGGATTATCTCAGCCGTTGGCGCATGATGCTCGCTTGCGACCGGCTGGAGACGTCCGACGATCCGGTCTCCATTATCGCGCCTGCAATCGGGTATGAGTCCGAAAGCGCATTCAGCACAGCATTCAAGCGGGTCATGGGTTGCTCACCCCGACAGTATGGCCGCATGCCTAGACTTGGTGCAGCGCGAAGTGACGCCCAGGCTGCAAGGCAGCGGCTGGCGAACTTGGATTTGGCCGATGTCCAAACGGCGCCTACTCATCTGTCTCGCCTTGCGGCGCGAGGCGGATAAAGCGATGCGCCACCACTGAGCCGCTCCCTTGCCCCGACTAAGACCAGAACCCCCGATGAATTGCGCGATAATGCCATGTGCTGGCCGAACCAATCGAGCATCAGCGCCGTCGACGCTGAAATTTGAGAAGCCGCCGATCCACGCAGACGTGTACAGCCGGGCGGGCCTCTAGGCTGCTGTTCCTCGAACGACCGCCCGGTGACCTAACCAGGCGCCTGGACCCGTTCCACAGCCTTCATCTCGGTCGTCGTGGGTTCAATCCCAAGCGACACATACAGAGTTGCATTTGCGTACTCCTTTATGCGGGTTATAAGCCCATCCTCCACATCGAAGCGGGTGATGTAAACGTTGCTGTATGGGATACCTGAGTGGGTGACCGTCGCGCTTCCACGCGCTTCCAAGAACGCCCGCTTGCGATCACCCGATTCGCTCCAGTCGGGATCCGGCCATCGTAGTCCGGTGAACTTGCGGAACAACCCATTGGTATAATCGAGGACTTCTTCCTTGCCAGAAAAAATGCCCATGGGATCCCCGGTCGCGTCGGCCGCGATCGGAAAAATCTGCTCAACGTTGTCAGCGAGGCACCGTGCAATACCTTCCCGATCCTCGGTTTCGATGAAACGGACATAATCTTGCGCTACTGCAAGCGCCCCGCGAAATTCTGTATTGGCCATGTGCGTCCTTCCTTGAAATTCGTTAACCCGCCTCCAAATATATGAGCAAATGCTCAGAATTTTTACTCGCATATGACGGCGCGACCGTCGGGCAAGCTAAAGCCTCGCAAACGACCGGTCCAAGCACGGTCGCTGGCGACGATCGAGGCCATCTTCGAGGCTACTATTCAGGTTTTGTTGCATGGCGGCGCCAGGGCATTGACGACGAACCGGATAGCCGAAAGAGCCGGCGTCTCAGTCGGAACGCTGTACCAGTACTTTCCCGCGAAGGAGGCACTGCTCTATGCTCTGGTTAGTCGACACCTGGACAAGGCCGGCCAAGCCGTCGAACAAGCCTGCCAAGCGCACAGTGGTGCATCCCTGTCGGATTGCGCCGACACGTTCGTCGATGCGTACATCGACGCAAAGGCTGGCGATGTCGCAGTGTCACGGGCCTTGTATCATGCCTCGACCGAGCTCGACATGCAGGATCTGGGTGCTGCAATGATCGCCCGCCTGCATCAGGCAGTGCGCGGGTTGCTGGAACATGTGCAAGGCGAGCGTTTCGAACCGCTCGACAGCATCGTGTTCAGCTGGGTCGCAGTCGTGACCGGGGGTACGCGCGTCCTGTTCGAAGAGGATGGGACGGCCGAGCGCCTGCCTGCTTTTCGCGCGCAACTAAAGCTCATCTCGCGCGCCTATCTCGACAGCATCCGCACCATCGAAACCAAGGCAAGCTCAACGCCAACCGGCGAGTGCCAGTCGAATGTCTGAATGAAGTTGCCGAAAAGCCTGCCTCATGGCGTCGCATCGGCCAGGAATGTGATGCCCTTGCTTGGCCATGGCCCGTTTGCCGTCCGCATATCGGGTCCGTTCGTTACCAATGATGTGACGAGCTTCTCGTCAACCCCGCTGTCGCCGAAATCGGCTGCGATGGCGTCTGTCTGGCTAGCAGCGCCGGAACTGAAGAGTGGCCGGCTAACGCCGGTCCTTCTCCATCATCCGGTAGCCGCGACCGAGGCGATCGATGTCGCTCTCCCGTCCGCGCGTCTGGTCCCGCCAAATCGGCGCATTTTTCGACGAAGATCATGCTGGCCAACATCGTGAGGCTCCCGTTTCCGGCGCAATGACGGGGTTGCGGTTGCGAGTTGCGCTGAGGAGCTGCCGCCGATGCACGGCTTAGTTAGGCTCTATCTTATGATAATAATGCGGGTGGTCGGAATCGAACCGACACTCCTTGCGGAACCGGATTTTGAAGGGAGTCGCGTTTACTGAATGCGTCCCCTCGTAGCGAGCCCACACGTTTCGAGCTTGTTTATCAGCGCCTGTTCGCCCCTATGCTGCACCCAGCGGTCAAGAAGAACCCGCCGATGTGTACGCTATAGCCCGAAAATACCGCACGGAATTTCGAAGGGGCTTCCAGTATCAGCATCTATCAGTCTCAATCGCCTTAGCAATACAGGAGGTTGAGCATGGCAAAGATCGAAACTACGCAAATTCGGAGAACAATCCGGCGGCACCAATTGCGCGAAATGGTGCCGATGGCTGACAGCACGATTTATGAAATGGAGCAACGTGGCGAGTTTCCCCGGCGGTTCGCACTCTCGCCACGTTGCATCGTTTGGGACCTGGCCGAGATCGAGGCCTGGCTGATGGCACGGCGGGCTGCCCCGATCCGTCGGGCACAGCACCCTGACGTCACCAAGCGCAAAACCCGACCGGTCAAAGGGCGGGATCAAGCTCCATCAAGGGCATAGCTTGCGGTAGAAGCGTTGGGGCATGCTTCCGACCGTCGATCCAGGCGTCAACGGTATCTGCCCACTCCTGCATCATATGCCGGCGCTGCACCTCATACTCGGCCTTGTTGTAGACGCCGCGAGACGAACGTCCGTCCTCATGCGCCAGGCACTTTTCGATCCAGTCGCTGTTAAAGCCCAGCTCATTTAGCAGCGTCGAGCCCGTCCGCCGCAGATCATGGATCGTGAAAGGCTCCAGCGGCAGCCCCTCCTTCTTGGCCTGTTCGACGACGGCATAGGTGACCCGATTGAAGGTCGCGCGTGACATCGGCGCGTCCGCGTCGTACCGGGACGGCAACAGGTATCGAGAGTTCCCAGAGCAGGTCTTGAGCGCGATCATGATATCCAACGTCTGTCGGCACAGGTAGACGTTGTGCGGCTTCGACCGCTTCATGCGCTCCTTCGGGATGGTCCAGACGGCGTTGTCGAAATCGATCTCGTCCCACACTGCATCCTGCAACTCGCTCTTCCGGACCATGGTGAGGACGAAAAGTTTCATGCCGAGGCGGATCGTCGGCAATGTCGCGACATGCTCGAGCTGTTTGAACATGATGCGAATCTCGGCGGGCGAAAGTGCGCGGTCCTTTGGCGTAAAGGTGGCGATCGAGGCCGGACCGACGTCATCGGCCGGGTTGGCGACCTTCTCGCCGTGCAGAATGGCGAAGCCGTAGATTTGCTTCAGGATATCCCGCACATGGATGGCGGTCGCTGGCGCTCCCCGTTCGACGATTTTGCCGCAGTGAGCGCGCAGATCATCGGGAGTGATCTCTGTCAGGAGACGATTCCGCCAGACGGGCATGAGTTCGCGCTCAAAGATGGAGCGGCGCATCGCGCGGGTGCTGTCAGCCATGGTCGCATTGGTCAGCCATTTCTCGCCGAACTGGCCGAAGCTCTTTGCTTCCTTGATCCGGCGCTTCTCCCGCTGCTTCTCGATGGCGGGGGACCGCCCTTCGGCGATCGCGCGCCGCGCGTCGATGCATAACTCGCGAGCCCTGGCGAGCGATATCCCGTCACGGGCATACCTACCGAGATAGACGGTCTCCCGCCTGCCGTTCAGTCGATAGTCGAGCCTGAACGAAATGGCGCCCGACGGTGCAACGCGCACATACATCCCGTCACGATCAGATACCTTGTACATTTTGGCTTTTGGTTTCAGGCACTTGAGTGCTGCATCGGTCAACATTTCGGGCCTCCTTGCGGAAAAGTACCGTCACGTGGTTTTTGGAGGCCTATGGCGTAAAAAGCGCTTATAATTCAGCGTCTTATATTAAAAAAAGTACCGTCATGAGCCTCATTGCTCCTGACGGTACTTTCGTTTTTCCGGTTGATCAATGGGGGCAAGGCCCGTCAGCGAGGCTGCCAAACGCCATCTATGCCCACCGATAGATGTCGAAAGGCACAGAAGGAATTTATTTTTGTTTCAGTTGGTTAGACCGTACTTCAGCGTAAATTCGGCGGCGTTCGGAGGGGTCTGAATCATTCCCACTCGATCGTGCCGGGCGGCTTTGACGTATAGTCGTACACCACGCGGTTGATGCCCTTCACCTCGTTGATGATGCGGGTCGCGACGCGGCTGAGGAAGGCGGCGTCGAAGGGGTAGATGTCGGCGGTCATGCCGTCGGTCGAGGTGACGGCGCGCACGGCGCAGACGCTGTCATAGGTGCGGTGGTCGCCCATCACGCCCACGGTGCGGACCGGGAGCAGCACGGCAAAGGCCTGCCAGATCGCGTCGTAAAGGCCGGCGGCGCGGATTTCCTCCAGATAGATGGCGTCGGCCTTGCGCAAAATGTCGCAGCGTTCCTTGGTCACTTCGCCGGGAATGCGGATGGCGAGGCCGGGGCCGGGGAAGGGATGGCGGCCGACGAAGATTTCCGGCAGGCCCAGTTCCCGACCGAGCACGCGGACCTCGTCCTTGAACAGTTCGCGCAGCGGTTCGACCAGCTTCATGTTCATGCGTTCGGGCAGGCCGCCGACATTATGGTGCGACTTGATCGTCACCGAAGGGCCGCCGGTGAAGCTGACGCTTTCGATCACGTCGGGATAGAGCGTGCCCTGCGCCAGGAAATCGGCGCCGCCGATCTTCGCGGCTTCTTCCTCGAACACGGCGATGAATTCGCCACCGATGAACTTGCGCTTCTTTTCCGGGTCGGTGAGGCCGGCAAGGCCGCCCAGGAAACGCTCTTCGGCATTCACATGCACCAGCTTGATGCCATAATGTTCGCGGAACAGGCTGACGACCTGTTCGGCTTCGCCCAGCCGCATCAGGCCATGGTCAACGAACACGCAGGTGAGTTGGTCGCCAATCGCTTCATGGATCAGCACGGCGGCCACGGCGGAGTCGACGCCGCCCGACAGGCCGCAGATGACGCGGCCCGAGCCGACCTGTTCGCGGATCTCGGCGATCTTGGTGGCGCGGAATTCGGCCATGGTCCAGTCGCCGGCGAGGCCACAGACATGGCGCACGAAATTGGCGAGCAGCTTCGCGCCATCGGGGGTGTGGACGACTTCGGGATGGAATTGCGTGGCGTAGAAGCGCTTTTCCTCGTTCGCGGTGACGGCATAGGGCGCGCCGTCGCTGACCGCGACCACTTCGAAGCCCGGCGCCAGTTGCGTCACCTTGTCGCCATGGCTCATCCACACCTGATGTTTTTCGCCCGGCGTCCACAGGCCGTCGAACAGGGCGCAGTCCTGCTTCACCTCGATGAAGGCGCGGCCGAATTCGCCGCTTTCGCCGCCTTCGACATGGCCGCCAAGCTGTTGCATCATCGTCTGCTGGCCATAGCAGATGCCCAGGACCGGAATGCCCGCGTCGAAAAAGGGCTGCGGCGCGCGGGGGCTGTCTTCCCACATCACCGACGAAGGACCGCCGGAAAGGATGATGCCCCTGGGCTTGAGGCGTTCGAACGCTTCGGCGGCATTGTTGAAGGGGGCGATCTCGGAATAGACGCCGGCTTCGCGGACGCGCCGGGCGATGAGCTGGGTCACCTGGCTGCCGAAATCCACGATGAGGATATTATCCTGAAGGGGCAGCGTCATCGAATCGCCTTTATATCGAACGGTGGAAGGGATTCGCGCCCGGTTAGTCGTCCCTTGCCCTGATGTCCAGTTGGCGGCGGCGGTTTAGTGCGCATCCTCCGCCTCCAGCCCGCGTCCGGCCGCCCATCCCAGCAGGGCCGCGCCGCCCAGCACCAGCGCCGCGAGGATGAAGGCGCTGCCGATGAAGGGCAGGGCGGGGCGGGAGCCGACCGACAAGGAATATATGGTCCCGAAGAAGAGCGGCGAGACGATGCCGGCGATCGACCCGACGCTGTTGTTCGCGCCCTGAAGCTGGCCCTGTTCACTTTCCGACACGCGCCGGGTCATGAGCGACTGGATCGTCGGCATGGCAAGACCCCAGAGCGCATTGGGCAGCATGGCGGCGACGAACAGCCAGCCGGTGGGCGCCAGGCCCATGGCGAGGATGCCGACGGCGCCGAAGGCAAGGCCGGTCACCATGGTCGCGCGATCGCCCAGCCGCTGCACCACCGGGCCGACCAGCAATCCCTGCACCCCCATGTCCATGAGGCCGACCAGCGCCAGCAGCGTGCCGACCTGCCACGCGCCCCAGCCATAACGGTCGCCCGCATAGAGGACGAACACCGCCGAGAAGAGATGATGGGCGAAATAGAGGAGGAAGTTCACCCCGGCCAGGCTGGACAATTCGGGGTGGGAACGGAGCAGGCGGAGCGCGCCGAAGGGGTTGGCGCGCCGCCAGCTAAAGGCCATGCGCTTTTCCGGCGGGAGCGATTCGGGCAGGACGAACAGGCCGTAGACGAAGGCGAGCGCGGACAGCGCGGCGGCGGCCCAGAAGGGCGCGCGCAGCGATACTTCCCCCAGCACGCCGCCGATCAGCGGCCCGGCGACGAAGCCGCCGCTGAAGGCCGCGCCGATCAGGCCATAGCCGCGCGCCCGCTGTTCGGGAGGGGTGATGTCGGCCATATAGGCGAAGGCGGAGGTGAAGCTGGACGAGGTGACGCCGGCGAGCAGGCGGCCGAGCGCCAGCCACCAGAGATCGGGGGCGAGCGCCATCAGCAGGAAATCGAGCGCAAGGCCCGCGACCGAGATCAGGATCACCGGGCGGCGCCCGAACCGGTCGGACAGGGAACCGATCACCGGCGAGCAGAGAAATTGCATCGCCGCCCAGAGCGCGACGAACAGCCCGTTCCACATGCCCGCCGCGGCGTTGGAGCCGGCCAGCGTCTCGATCAGCTGCGGCAGCACCGGGATGACGATGCCCATGGACATGACATCGAGCAGCGCCGTCACCAGGATGAAGATGATCGCGGCAGTGCGACGGGGCGGGGCGGTGATCATGGCGGTGGGGCTATAGCGGGACGAGGCGGCTGCCAAGGGGCGCCGGCGAGGAGATTCGTTGGCAAGGAGAGTGACTGGCAAGGGTGTGCGCCGTGCAAAGGC
>NZ_AYOY01000164.1 GCF_000508185.1 Sphingobium sp. C100
GCTGACGGCGGTCGCCGCCGGTGTCGCCTTCACCCGCGAGCTGGTCGCCGAGCCGGCCAATATCCTCTACCCCGAAAGCTTCGTCGAACGCTGCCGCCACCTTGAGGAACTGGGCGTTCGCATCACCGTGCTGGACAAGGCGGCGATGCAGGAACTGGGCATGGGGGCCCTGCTGGGCGTCGCGCAGGGATCGGTCCGCGAACCGCGCCTGCTGGCGATGGAATGGGACGGCACCGACGGCGCGCAGGAAAAGCCCGTCGTCTTCGTCGGCAAGGGCGTGACCTTCGACACCGGCGGCATTTCGCTGAAGCCCGGCGCGGGCATGGAGGATATGAAGTGGGACATGGGCGGCGCGGGCGCCGTCGCGGGCGCGATGAAGGCGCTCGCCGGTCGCAAGGCTAAGGCGCGGGTCGTCGGCATCTGCGGCTTGGTCGAGAACATGCCCGACGGCAATGCCCAGCGGCCGGGCGATGTCGTCACCTCCATGTCGGGCCAGACGATCGAAGTGCTCAACACCGACGCCGAAGGGCGGCTGGTGCTGTGCGACGCCGTCACCTGGGCGCAGAAGACCTATGATCCTGAACTGATCATCGACCTGGCGACGCTGACCGGCGCCATCATCGTGTCGCTGGGCCATGAATATGGCGGCATCTTCACCAATGACGACGGGCTGGCCGAGGCGTTGAACGCGGCCGGTCAGGCGACGGGCGAGAAGCTGTGGCGCTTCCCCTTGTCCGACGCTTATGACAAGCTGCTCGACAGCCCGATCGCGGACATGAAGAATATCGGTCCGCGCTACGCCGGATCGATCACCGCCGCGCAGTTCATCAAGCGCTTCGTCGAGGATGGCGTCAAATGGGCGCATCTCGACATTGCCGGCATGGTGTGGGCGGACAAGCCCGGCGCCACCTGGGACAAGGGCGCGACCGGCTATGGCGTGCGCCTGATCGACCGCCTGGTCGCGGACAAGTTCGAGGTCTGATGCAGGTCGATTTCTACCAGCTCAGCCGCGATCCGGTGGAGGGGGTGCTGCCTGCGATCGCCGGGCGCATCCTCGACATGGGCGCGCGGCTGCTGGTGGTCGCGCATGAACCTGACCGGCTGGAGCGGATTTCCGCTGGCCTGTGGGCCGGGCCGCCCGAAAGCTTCCTGGCCCATGGCCGCGCCGGGGAAGGGGGGGAGGCGCATCAGCCGATCCTGCTGAGCGACGCCTGCGACGCGGGCAACGGCGCGCGGCACATCGCCCTGGCGGATGGCCTCTGGCGGGATGAGGCGCTGGGCTTCGAACGCGCCTTCTACTTCTTCGACGCCGACACGATCGACGGCGCGCGGCAGAGCTGGCGGGCGCTGAGCAAGGCGGACGGGGTCGAGCCGCGCTTCTGGCGGCAGGAAGGCCGCAAATGGGTGCAGGGGCCGTAGGGAGGTCCGCGAACGATCAAATTTCGTCATCCCGGCGAAAGCCGGGATCTCAGGCCATGACGCGCCAGACCCATTGAGACTCCAGCCTTCGCCGGGGTGACGACCAGGGGCCAGGAAAAGCCGCCCTTCCGCTCCCCCCACCCAAGCCGGCCGTTCAGCAGAAATGCGCGCGGCATGGCCCTGATGCCCTCTCCCCCTTGCGGCCTGCCGCGCCCGCGTCTAAAGGGCGCGCAACTTTCCCACAGTCTGGAGTTTTGAGGGCCATGGCCGTCACGCGCACCTTCTCGATCATCAAGCCCGACGCTACCCGCCGCAACCTGACCGGCGCCGTCACCAAGAAGCTGGAGGAAGCCGGCCTGCGCGTCGTCGCGTCCAAGCGCATCCGCATGAGCCGCGAACAGGCCGAAGGCTTCTACGCGGTCCATAAGGAACGCCCCTTCTTCGCCGATCTGGTCGCCTTCATGATCTCCGGTCCGGTCGTGGTCCAGGTGCTGGAAGGCGAAGACGCCGTGAAGCGCAACCGCGACATCATGGGCGCCACCAACCCGGCCAATGCCGATGAAGGCACCATTCGCAAGGATTATGCCGAATCGATCGAGGCCAATTCGGTCCATGGTTCGGACAGCGAGGAAAATGCCGCGATCGAGATCGGCTATTTCTTCAAGCCGGAAGAAATCGTCGGCTGATCGCCGCGATCCTTCGGGACCAGTTATTGAAGGGGCTGCCGGTTGGCGGCCCCTTTTTCTTTGGCCGGTTCAGCGTCCTGCCGGCATCCCGGCCCAGCGTTTGTCGAGCGCATCCTGCGCGCCGGCCGCCTTTACCTGGCGCACCAGGGACAGGCCGTGCAGGCTCAGCTTGTGGCCCGACAGCCATTTGCCGGCAATGCCGTAGCCGATGTCATAAAGGGCCGCATTTTCATGCGTGTCGCCATTGACGACGAATCGCGTGACGATCGCCACCGGCAGCTTTTCGTCGCCGACGCTGTCGTCGGGCAGCTTCGCCTTGTCGCGCGCCCGCTTGAGCGCGCTGTCGAACCAGCGCGCCTCGATGCGCGGCTCGCCGGTCGTGTCGACGGGTGCGACTCCCAACGCGCGGGGAAAGAGGATGGTCTGGCTCTGGACCAGCTGCGCGGGATCGGTGGGCCTCAGCCGGATGCGATCGCCCTCGACCGAACCGGCGTTGAGCACCAGCCTGGCGGCGCGCGTGGATGCCAGCCGGCTTTCGGCCGCCCGCTCGGCGCGCGTGTCGCGCTTGTCCGACCAGTTGATATAGAGGGTCAGCCCGGAAATCGTCACAGCCAGCAGGGCGACGCCTTCGCCAAGGGTGATCCAGCGGCGGCGAATCGCGGCGGCTTCCTGCGCGCGCGCTTCCTTGGCCGCGTCCGTGGATTCGGGCTGGTCGGTCATCGCGTCTATACCGTTTGCGGCGGGGCCTCGAACCGGTCGATCACCCAATCCTCCGCCTGCGCCCCGCCGATCCATTCCTGCATCCAGGGATGGGCGATGATCGCGCGCATATAGGCCTCGGCAAAGCGGGCGACGGGCAGTTGATAGGTGATGAAGCGCGTGACGACCGGCGCGAACATGATGTCGGCCGCGCCGAACGCGCCGAACAGAAATTCGCCCTCCCCGCCATGGCGCGCGCGCGCCTGCGCCCATAATTCCATGATCCGGGCGATATCCTGCGTCACCGCTTCGGATGGCGGCGCCGGCGCATAGATCTGGCGGATGTTCATGCTGTGCTCGCGGCGCAGCCCGGCAAAGCTGGAATGCATTTCCGCCGCCATCGACCGGGCCATGGCGCGGGGCGCCGGATCGGCGGGCCAGAATGCCTCGCCGCTCTTTTCATTCAGATATTCGATGATGGCCAGGCTGTCCCACACGACGATGTCGTCGCCATCCCACAGAATCGGCACCTTGCCCGACGACGGCGCGAACTCGTCGCCTTCGCGCCGCTTTTCCCACGCTTCGTCATAGAGCGGGACGACCGCTTCCTCGAAGGGCAGGCCGGACAGCTTGCACGCCAGCCAGCCGCGCAGCGACCAGCTGGAATAGGCCTTGTTACCGATAAAGAGCTTCATCATGCGATCCCTCTTAGCCGCGGGCGGCGGGGCAAGTCGAGGAGGAAGCGGCACGGCTTGTCAATGCGCGGCAAAGCGCATAATAAAATATTATATCATAACGCAAGGAGGGATTTATGGCATCGATTGTTGCACACGCGCTTTCCCGTTCCGACTCGCACGAACCGATGGGGGAAATGAATACGACCCCCCTGATCGATGTGATGCTGGTCCTCCTCATCATGTTCATCATCACCATCCCCATCCAGACGCACAGCGTCGGCATCAGCCTGCCCGGTCCGGCGCGCGAAACGCCGATCGAGGTCGATCCGGTGAAAAACCGGCTGACGGTCGATGGTGCGGGCCTGATCCGCTGGAACGGGGCGATGATCGACCGATTGACGCTGCGGCGCTATCTGGCGCGGTCGCTGGCGTTGCCGACCGAGCCGGAATTGCAGTTCGAACCGAGCGCGGATGCGCGCTATCTTCTCATGGACGAGTTGCTGGCCGACATCCGCCGCGCAGGGGTCGAAAATCTGGGCTTTGTGGGGAATGAGCGCTACGCGGACTTCTGATATGACTGTCAACGGTCCTTGACAGTCATATGCGATATGTGTCAATGGTCCTTGACAATATGTCAAAGGAGCTTGGCTATGTTGACGATTCCATCCCTTGGCGGGCGGCGTTCCATTCTGGTCTGGGCCATGGCCTTTTGCGGAGCGATGATCGTCGCCGGGCTGGTCGTGCGTCGGTTCGACCTGGGCTGGGCGGGAACGCTGGCGGTGATGCTGTTCGCCACGGGCATGACGGTGCCGCTGGTGCTGGCGATCGAACGATCGGCCCGCGCCGATGCCAGTCTCACGCCGGCGATGCGACGCTACAATCGCCGGATGATCGCGGGCAGCCTTCTCTATACGCTCGGTCTGTTCGTCGCGGTCTATGCCTATAGGAACTGGCATCCTTCGGGCGCGCTATTGTGGGGTCTGGCCCTGTTGCCGGCGGTAGGCGCCCTGTCCATGGTCGCGGCGATGGCGCGGCTGCTGGTCGAGGAGCAGGATGAATATCTCCGGCTGAAGCTGGCGCAATCGGCCCTGTTCGGGACGGGCGTGCTGCTGGTGCTGGCGACGGTATGGGGCTTTCTGGAGCAGTTTCGCGTCGTGCCGCATGTGCCGGCCTGGGCCGCCATTCCGGTCTTCGCAATCGCGGTCGGGTTGTCGCGATGCCTGAACTGGACGCGCGCGTGAAGAACCGGTTGCGGCTGCTGCGGGCCGAGCGGGACTGGAGCCAGGGCGAACTGGCGGTGCAGCTGGGCATTTCGCGGCAAAGCGTCAATGCGATCGAAACCGGCAAATATGATCCATCGCTGCCGCTTGCCTTTCGCATCGCCGACTTGTTCGAACTGGCGATAGAGGATATTTTCCTGCGCGAGGATGGAGGGCAAGACGCGTGAAGCCAATTCGCTACGGTCTGGCGACCCTGTTATGCTTCGCCGCTTTCTGGGGCGCGGCCCATGTCGGCGTGCTGCCCATCGTTCAGGGCCTGCGCCCGCCCGACGTGCAGGCCGGATCGGCCACCGAGAGCCGGCGCGCGCGCAATTTGCGCCATTTATTTCCCGTGATTCGCTGACGGGTCAGACGAACAGCAGTTGATCCTCTGGCCCCGCCTGCTGAAGCAGGCCGACCGGCCCCCCGGCCAGAACCCCATCCGGCAGATCGTCTGCGGACAGCCCGCATAGCGCCATGCCGCTCTGGCAGGCGATGATGCGCACGCCCAGGGCCGTCGCATCGGCCAGCAGCATTGCCAGCGACGGCAGGCCACTGGCGCCATGGGCTTCATCACGCGGCGCGGTGATTGGGGGGCGCAGCAGCGCGACGGCATCCAGTTGCAGGAAAAGCGTGGCCGCGCCGCCCAGCGCCGCCTGCGCCGCCGCCAGCAGGATCGCGCCGCGAAACCGCTCTGCGTCCGGCGTCGCCACGATCATGTTCAGGGCGCGCATAGTTCCGCAGCACATGCCGAACAGGCCGGGTCCTTGGCGACGTCCAGAGTGCGAAACCGCATCGACAGCAGATCGGCAATCAGCAGCTTGCCGGCCATGTCCGTGCCGAAGGGGACGAGCGAACGGATCGTCTCCAGCGCCGCCAGACTGCCGATCGCGCCGGTGAGCGCGCCGATGACGCCGGTTTCGGCGCAATTGCGCTCGGGCGCATCTTCGGGCGCGCCAACCAGGCAGCGATAGCAGGGCTTGTCCGCTTCCCAGCCGCGATAGGTGGCCAATTGCCCCTCGAACGGGCCGACGGCGGCGGACACCAGCGCAATGCGCAGCCGTTGCGCGGCATCGGCGACGGCAAGCCGCGTGTCGAAATTGTCGCAGCCGTCCAGCACGACGTCGGCATCGCGCAGCATCAGGTCGGCATTGCCGGCATCGATCCGCGCGTTGATGGGGATCAGCTTCACATCGGGATTGATCCGCGCCACCGCCGCCATCGCCGCTTCCGCCTTGGGAGCGCCGACATCGGCCGTGCCGAACAGGATTTGCCGTTGGAGGTTGGACAGGGCGACGACGTCATCGTCGATCACGCGGATGGTGCCGACGCCCGCCGCGGCCAGGTAGAGGATCGCCGGGCTGCCGATGCCGCCCGCGCCGATCACCGCGACGTGGGCGCCCAGCAGCCGCGCCTGTCCCGCGCCGCCAATCTCCTTGAGGATGATGTGCCGGGCATAGCGCTCCAACTGGTCGTCGCCCAGCATCACGGCGCGTCGGACCAGAGGAAGCGGACCTGCGAGCGCATCCAGCGCGGCGCGGTCGCACCGCTTTTGGGAAAGGAGCCGCGCAGCGAGCCGAGGATGCGCTTGCTGACGAACTGTTCAACGTCCGGGCAACGGGCGTTGACCGGCATGATCTTCAGCGGCTTGCCATCGCCCGATAACAGGAACAGCATGTCGATTTCCA
Source organism: Sphingobium sp. C100 (assembly GCF_000508185.1). Classification (GTDB taxonomy): domain Bacteria; phylum Pseudomonadota; class Alphaproteobacteria; order Sphingomonadales; family Sphingomonadaceae; genus Sphingobium. Next base: position 6,429 of record NZ_AYOY01000164.1, read on the forward strand.
GCAGGCGCGACCCTTCATGGCTGACCGCGCCGCCACAGTCCCCATTGCGGTAGAGCCGGGCGACATCCTCCGACCAGCGCGGCGAGACCTTCCGCCCCAGCCAGCCGTCGATGACGGGCACGTTGCTGAGATCCTGCGGCACGGGCGGGACGTCGCCCGCCGCCGGCGCCGCGGCCAGCATCAGCGAAAGCAGGATCGTCATCGCGTCACACTCCTGTCGAACCGAAGCCGCCCTGTCCCCGAACGGTGTCGTCCAGCATATCGACCTGCGCGAAGCTGGCAAGCTGGACCGGCGCGACCACCAACTGGGCGATGCGGTCGCCGCGCTTGATGGCGAAGGGCTGATCGCCATGGTTGATGAGGATGATCTTCAATTCGCCGCGATAGTCCGCGTCGATCGTGCCGGGCGTGTTGGGCAATGATATGCCATGTTTGAGCGCCAGTCCCGATCGCGGCCGCACCTGCACCTCATAGCCTTCGGGAATCGCCATGGCGAAGCCGGTCGCCACGGCATGACGGTCCCCCGGCGCCAATGTCAGTTCCTCCGCCGACACCACGTCCATGCCCGCTGCATGAGCCGTGGCATAGGCGGGCACGGGCAACCCCTCGCCATGGGGCAGGCGCTTCAGCCGGATTTCAATCGGGGCGAGAGGTGAGGGCATGGGCAACCTTTTCGATGAGTTTGTCGGCGACTTGCGCCTTGGGCATGACGGGCCAGGAGTCGATGCCGGCGGCGGTGACGATCTGCACGGCGTTGGCATCGCCGCCCATCACGTCCCCCGACACATCATTGGCGACGATCCAGTCCGCGCCCTTCTTCGCCAGCTTCGCCCGCGCATGTTCGGCGATATTCTGCGTTTCGGCGGCGAAGCCCACCAGCAGCGTGGGGCGTTGGGGGTGGCGACCGAGCGTTGCGAGAATGTCGGGATTTTCGATCAGTGCGAGCGGCGCGGGCTGGCCCGATCCATCTTTTTTCAGCTTCTGCTCGGCGGCGTCGGCGGCGCGCCAGTCGGCGACGGCGGCGACCATGATCGCGGCGTCGGCCGGAAGCGCCTCCGCGACGGCCGCGAGCATTTCGCGCGCGGTTTCGACATCGACCCGGTCGACGCCGGGCGGGGTGGGCAGATGGACAGGCCCCGCCACCAGCGTCACCCGCGCGCCGGCCCGCACGGCGGCGGCGGCGATGGCGAAACCCTGCTTGCCCGACGATCGGTTGGCGATGTAGCGCACCGGATCGATCGGTTCATGGGTCGGGCCGGCGGTGATCAGGATATGCCTGCCGGTCAGCGGCAGGTCGTCGCGCGCGAAATCGGGCTGGCCCGCCAGCGGATCGGCGCGCTGGGGCAGGGCGAGCAGGCGCTGGACCTCCGCCGCGATCGCTTCGGGTTCAGGCAGTCGCCCCCGGCCAAATTCGCCGCACGCCATGGCGCCGCTGTCCGGTTCCATGATGTGGACGCCATCGGCGTGGAGCCGCTCCAGATTGCGCTGCGTCGCCTTGTGATGCCACATCCGCACATTCATCGCCGGGACCGCCAGCACCGGCGTGTCGGTGGCGAGCAGCAATGTGGTGGCCAGGTCGTCGGCGATGCCGTTCGCCATCTTCGCGAGGATATTCGCGGTGGCGGGCGCGACCACGACGAGATCGGCCTGACGGCTCAACTGAATATGCCCGATCTCCCGCTCGGCCTTCAGGTCGAACAGGTCGTCATAGACATGATCCTCTGTCAGCACGCCCAGCGACAGGGGCGTCACGAACTGCTTGGCGCTCTGCGTGAGCACCGCCCGGACGGCGATACCGCGCTTGCGCAACTGGCGCACCAGTTCGAGCGATTTATAGGCCGCGATGCCGCCGGAAATGATGAGGAGGACGCGTTGGGTCATGGCATTCGTGCATATCGCCGGATGGCCACGCGGAAAAGCGCTTCCGCTGCTTCCATGGCGGTTAGGTCCAACGTATTGCTGCGCGGTGCAAAGGTTTCACGTGCTGTAGAGAATTCGGAGTCAACAAAATGCCGGACGGCGACGGGTAGCGGCGCGCTCCCCATTTCCTTGGATTCTGCTTTCAACGCGATGAGTTCAGATGCAATGTTAATGACATCGGATGGCGGCGAGCATTGCGCCATCAGCGTTGGGAAATGCATGGGCGCGATTCTCTCGTCCGGGTGCAAGCGCATCCAGCGCAATGCAGCGGCCGGCCGTAAGGCATAGAAGAGTTTCTTCAACGCAACATTCTTGTCGTCAGAAAAATAGCTTTTCCGCTGGCCTTCGCCAAGATGGAGATAGTGACGCGCCACTGCATCGCGATCCGTGAAGCGGCGGGCCAGATCCAGCAACCCTTCGCGTATCCACGAATCTCCCCGATAGGCGATGGGTGACGTCAACCACTCGATCACCACGGCATTACCCTTGAGCAGCAATTTTATTGCCTTGCCCAAATCCCAGCCATTCACGTCCAAGTCGCCTTCGAGCGGGGTTTCGATTACATCCCGACGGGTCCAAGGCGAGAGATAGTCGTCTTCCTGTCGCACAAACAGGAAACGGCAGTCATAGTCACTGTCGGGAGACGGAAAGCCCCAGGCCCGGCTACCGCTTTCGATAGCCCAGACGATCACCACGCGATCATCGGCTTCGATAGCGTCGAGGCGGGCGTCGATCTGCTTCACCGTCATTGGATCGAAGATGGCGGGAATGGTTCTGATGCCGTTATCCATCCCCGGTCAGATAGCGGATGCCAGCCACATCGCGCCAGCCCCGGCCACCGCCGCGATCACCGCCACCGCTGCATAGCGCCAGCCGCCGCCGACGCGGATCAGCTTGACCTCGCTCAAGGGCGGCGGGGGCGGGGCGCCGCCTTTTTCGGGGAAGGCATCCTCGATCCGGCGGACGAGGGCGGGCAACCGCTGGAGCGTGCGCCAGTTTTCGATCAGCGCATCGGCGACGGCGGCCTCTGGCCCCAGTTCGTCGCGCAGCCAGCCCTTCACATAGGGGCCACTCGTTTCCCACATATTGATGTCGGGGTCGAGCGCGGTCGCCACGCCCTCCACCATCACCATCGTCTTTTGCAGCAGCAGCAGATGCGGCTGGGTCTGCATGTCGAAGTCGCGGGTGATCGCGAACAGTCCGTCGAGCATCCCGCCGACCGACAATTCGCGCACCGGCTTGCCGCGCATCGGTTCGCCCACGGCGCGCAGCGCGGTCGCGAATTCCGCGACATTATGGTGGGCGGGCACATATTGCGCTTCGAAATGAATTTCGGCGACGCGGCGGTAGTTGCCGGTGATGAGGCCGTAGAGAATTTCCGCCAGCCACATGCGCGCGCGCCGGTCGATCCGGCCCATGATGCCGAAGTCGATCGCGACGATGTCGCCGCTCGCCGTCACGAACAAATTGCCCTGATGCATGTCCGCGTGGAAAAAGCCCTCGGCGATCGCCTGCCGCAGGAAGGCATTGACGAGGCGCGCGGCCAGATCCTTCACGTCATGGCCCGCCGCGATCAGCGCATCGCGATCGGAGATTTTGATGCCGTCGATCCATTCCATCGTCATGACCTTGCCGCTCGTGCGGTCCCAGTCGATGGCGGGAATGCGGTATCCGGGCATCGCCTCCATGGCTTCGGCCAGTTCGGAGGCCGATGCGGCTTCCCGCCGCAGGTCCAGCTCGCGCGCGGTCCAGCGCTTCAGGTTGGCGATGACGAGGCGCGGGCGCAGGCGGGCGATCTCGCCGCCCAACTGCTCGACATGGGCGGCCGCCCATTCATAGGTCTGGATGTCGCGGTTGAACTGGTCGATCACGCCGGGACGGATGACCTTGACCGCGACGTCGCGGCCGTCGGTGGTCAGCGCATGGTGGACCTGCGCGATCGAGGCCGCGCCCACCGGCACTTCATCGAAGCGGCTGTAGAGCGCGTCGAGCGGCCGGCCGAAGCTTTGTTCGATCTGCGCCTTGATGGTTTCGAACGGCACCGGGGGCAGCGCATCCTGCAAGCGCAGCAGATCCTGCGCCGCGTCCTCACCCACCAGATCGGGGCGGGTGGCGAGCGTCTGCCCCAGCTTGATCGCGGCCGGGCCGATCGCCTGGAACGCGTCTGCATAGCGCGGCTGCCTGGGCACGCGCGCGCCCAGGCGGGCGACGCGCACCAGCCGCCTGACCGGCGACGGGGTCAGCGGATCGCGCTCTATGCCGGTGAGCGCGCCATGCCGCGCCAGAGTTCGGCCCCATTTCAGCAGGCGCCAGATATGCGTGATGTGAGTCGTCATGCGGGCGTCAGATCTTCCACCCGCTGTGGATAGCGACCAGCCCGCCCAGGATCGGCTCGACCTTGGTGTTCACAAAGCCTGCCTCGCGGATCATGCCTTCGAATTTGGGCATGGGGGGGAAGCGGCGGATCGATTCGATCAGGTAGCGATAGCTGTCCGCGTCATTGGCGAACAGCTTGCCCAATTGCGGCACCAGCTTGTGCGAATAGACATCATAGACGTCCGAAAAGCCCGGCCAGGTCGTGGTGGAAAATTCCAGGCAGAAGAAACGGCCGCCATATTTGAGGACGCGGTGCGCCTCGGCCAGCGCCTGGTCGATATGGGTGACGTTGCGGATGCCAAAGGCGATCGTATAGGCGTCGAACGCGCGGTCGTCGAAGGTCAGCGCCTCCGCATTCTGTTCCGACCAGATCAGGCCGTCATAGCCCTTCTTCTGCGCCCGCTCCACGCCCACGGCCAGCATTTCGGGATTGATGTCCGACACCGTCACCTGCGCGCCATGCTTGTGCATACGAAAGGCCACGTCGCCGGTGCCGCCGGCCATGTCGAGTATCTGTTCGTCCGGCCGGGGCTTTACCCGCTTGACGAACTGGTCCTTCCACAGGCGATGCGCGCCGCCCGACATGGCGTCGTTCATCAGGTCGTAGCGGGCCGCAACATTGGAGAAGACTTCGCGGACCATGCCCGCCTTTTCAGCGGCATCGACGTCGCGATAGCCAAAGGATGCTGTTTCGTTCATGGCCCTCGCTCTAGAGCATCGCGCGCGAAAGTGGGAACCGGTTTTGCGCAAAAACGACGCCAGAACGAAAAAATCGGATATGGCTGTCGGTCTTGACCGGCAGGCGCGCGCTACCCCGGAACGTTTCGCGGCCGTCATCCATTTCCGTCCCGGTCGAACCGGGGGAGCCTTGCCGATGCGTCGTTTCATCCTTTGTGGCCTGGCCGCACTGCTGTGCATGGCGCAGGCGGCGCCGGTCGCCAGCCCGCAGCAAATCTACGGCCCCTTGTTCGAAGCGGTGCAGCGCGCGCGCATCTTCGCCGACGGCAAGAGTTTCGCCGACGCGGCGCCGAAGGGCGATCCCGCCGCGATCCTGCGATCCTATCGCGCGGAAAAGCCCCAGGGCGAAGCGTTGCGCGCCTTCGTCCTGCGCCACTTCGACGTGCCGGGCGAAGCGGTCGCGGCGCCAGCGCCCACCCTGCGCGGGCATATCAAGGCGCTCTGGCCGCACCTCACCCGCCCGCCGCTCGATCCGCCGCCCGGCTCCTCCGCGCTGGCTCTGCCCGCGCCCTATGTCGTGCCGGGCGGCCGGTTTCGCGAAATCTATTATTGGGACAGCTATTTCACGATGCTGGGGCTGCGGGCCGACGGGCGGCAGGATCTGATCGATTCCATGCTGACCGATTTCGAAAGCCTTATCGCCCGCTATGGCTTCATTCCCAACGGCACCCGCACTTACTATCTCGGCCGGTCGCAGCCGCCCTTCTTCGCGCTGATGGTCGACCTTGCCAGCCGCCCCGATGATCCGCGCCACCTCGTCGCCCTGCGCGCGGAGCATGATTTCTGGATGCGCGGGGCGGACGAGGCGCGGCGGTCGGGGGCGGCGTTGCGGGTCGTGCGGATGCCGGACGGCGCGCTGCTCAACCGCTATTGGGACGACCGGGCGGGACCGCGCGATGAAAGCTGGGCCGAGGATGTCGCCACCGCGCGCGCCAGCAACCGGCCCGCTGCCGAACTTTATCGGCATTTGCGCGCGGGCGCGGAAAGCGGCTGGGATTTTTCATCGCGTTGGCTGGACGATCCCGCCCGCCTCTCCACCATCCGCACGACCGACATGGTGCCGGTGGACCTTAACAGCCTGTTGTGGGGGCTGGAGCGGGCCATCGCCCGCCATTGCGCCGCCGCCGGAGATGCCGATTGCACGCGTCGGTTCGAATCGCTCGCCGCCGCGCGCCGTCGCGCCATCGACCGCTGGCTCTGGCAGCCACGCGCCGGCCGCTTTGCCGACTGGGACCGGCAGGCGGGCAAGCCCACGCCCGTCCTGTCCGCCGCGACGCTCTATCCGCTGTTTGTCGGCATGGCCGATGACAGGCAAGCCGATGCCGTCGCGGCCCTGACCCGCGCGCAACTGCTGGCGCAGGGCGGGCTACGCACCACCCGCATCGCCAGCGGCCAGCAATGGGACAGCCCCAATGGCTGGGCCCCGCTGCAATGGATCGCGGTGGCGGGGCTGGGGCGGACCGGCCATGACGACCTGGCGAAAGAGATTGCGCGGCGCTGGATCGGCACGATCGATGCGGCCTGGCGGGACACGGGCAAGATGCTGGAGAAATATGATGTGGAAGAGCGCAGGCCCGGCGGCGGCGGGGAATATCCGTTGCAGGACGGTTTCGGCTGGACCAACGGCGTCACCCGCGCGCTGATCGAACGTTACCCCGGTCTGGACCCCGACACGGCTGTTGCCAGCACGCCCTGATCACTGCATCAGGCCCCATGCCTGAGCTTCCCGAAGTCGAAACCACTGTCGCCGGCCTGCGCGCGGTCCTTCAGGGCAGCGTGCTGACGCGGGTCGAACCGCGCCGCGCCGATCTGCGCTTCCCGATTCCCGTCGACCTGCGCCAGCGGCTGACGGGCGCGACCGTCACCGGCCTGTCGCGCCGCGCCAAATATGGCCTGATCGAAACCGATCGCGGCGACATGATGATCTTCCATCTCGGCATGTCGGGGCGCTGGCGAATCGATCCGGCGGAGATTGGCGCACATGACCATCTGTTGATCGAGACCGGGGGCGGCAGGCTGCTGTCGCTGAACGATCCGCGCCGATTCGGCTCGCTCGATCTCGTTCGGTCGGACGCCTGGCCCGGTTATGCGCCCTTCACCCGCATGGGGCCGGAGCCGCTGGAGCCGGATTTCACCGTTGATGCGCTCGCTGCCGCGCTGCACGGCAAGGCGACCTCGATCAAGGCGGCGCTGCTCGACCAGCGAATCGTGGCCGGACTTGGCAATATCTATGTCTGCGAAGCGCTCAACATGGCGGGCATTGCGCCGACTCGCGCGGCGGGCAAGATCAGCCGGGCGCGATTGGGCCTGTTGGTCGAGGCGATTCGCTCGGTTCTGTCCGCCGCCATCGTCGCTGGCGGCTCGACCCTGCGCGACTATGCGCGTCCCGATGGCGAGCTGGGCTATTTTTCCAAACAGTGGCGCGTCTATGGTCGCGAGGGGGAGGCATGTGGCTGTGGCGGCGTGGTGCGTCGGCGAGTCGATGGAGGCCGATCGACCTTCTTCTGCCCAAAATGTCAGAAATAGCGGAGGCAGCATCGGTTGACGACCGGCCTTATCCCCTGTAAGGGGCGCTCCTTCATGAGGCGGGTCGGTATCGACAGGCCTCTTCCCGAGATTTGACGAGAACCGAGGAATAGAATGGCCAATACGCCGCAAGCCAAGAAGCGCATCCGTCGCAATGAGCGTCGCGCCGCAATCAATGGCGCCCGCATCAGCCGGATCCGCACCCTGGTGAAGAAGGTGGAAGCCGCCATCGTCGCCGGTGACAAGACCGCCGCCGCGACCGCCCTGCAGTCCGTTCAGCCCGAACTGGCCCGTGGCGTCGCCCGCGGCGTGCTGCACAAGAACACCGCCGCGCGCAAGTTCGGCCGCCTGACCAAGGCCGTCAGCGCGATCGCCTGACCCTTCACAGGGACGCCTGAATAAAAAGCCCGCTCCGGATCGCCGGAGCGGGCTTTTCATCGTTCATTCACACCGCTGTCATTTTTATGACCCGCGCAATTCCCGCGATTCGACGCGCTGCACCACAGGGTTGCAAAGATAAGACATTGATATTTAAGAGATATTTCTCGGATCGGCCTTTTTGGCGGGTTTGCTGAGTCAACGGCTTTATTTCATTTTTTTGAAGGGGCGCGCCCTTGATCCGGTGGAGCGCCCCTGTCTATTTTGCTCCTCCGGCCGCCATTCGAATCGAATTTCGGTGGCCGTCATTAGGTCAGACGATGCAATATGCTCGGAAAGGCAGGTGCTTTTCCGGATGGGCTTTTTTGCGCCGTTCGGCCGATGTGGGGGGTCGGTTAAAGCAATGAAGGGCAGGGCAGCGGTGGTTGGACGTCAGGTGACGGATATTCGGGATGTTGCCGGCCTGGACTCCGCCTGGACCGCCATTCGCGCGGGTCTGCGCCGCGATTTGGGTGCGCGTTTGTTCGACCAGTGGCTCAAGCCGGCGCGGCTGGGCGACTATTGCCCCGAATCCCAGACGCTCGACCTGCTCGTCGCAACCGACTTCAGCGCCAATTTCGTGTCCGGCCAGTTTGGCGACCGCCTGCGCATGGCGTGGCGCAGCGCCGGCGTAAGCGTGCGGGAGGTGCGGGTGCGGCGTGCGCCGGACGCCACCGGGCCGCGCCTGCTGGAAGTCGTCCATGCCGCCGAACCCGATGCTGCGCCGGTCGAAACGGCTGTCGCATCCAATTTCCAGCCCCGCCACAGCTTCGCAGCCTTCGTGGTCGGCGAAACCAACCGGCTTGCCTGGTCCGCCGCGCAGGCGATGGCGGGCGAGGCGCAGCCACGCTTCACGCCCCTCTTCATCCATGGCGGCACCGGCCAGGGCAAGACGCACCTGCTCCATGGCATTGCCGCCGCCTTTTCGGCGCACTCGCCCGCAGCGCCGGTGCTCTACATGTCGGCCGAACGCTTCATGATGGAATTTGTGAATGCGATGCGCGCCAATGAGACGATGGCGTTCAAGGCGCGCCTGCGCGCCGCCCGCCTGCTGCTGATCGACGACATCCAGTTCATCGCCGGCAAGGGATCGACGCAGGAGGAGTTTCTCCACACGATCAACGACCTGATCGACGCGGGCGCGCGCATCGTCGTGACCGCCGACCGGGCGCCGCAGATGCTCGAATCGATCGATGCGCGCATTCTCTCGCGCCTTGCGGGCGGGCTGGTGGCCGACATTCGGCCGGCCGACCTCGACCTGCGGCTGGCCATCCTCGAATCGAAGCGGGCGGTCGCGGGCGATCCGCCGGTGCCGGACATGGTCATTGATTTCCTCGCCCGCTCGATCCGCTCCAACGTGCGCGAGCTGGAAGGCGCCTTCAACAAGCTGGTCGCTTATGGGCAGCTTACCGGCCGTTCGATCGATCTCGACTTCGCGCAGCAGATGCTGGCCGATGCGGTGCGCGCCAATGCCCGCCGCATCACCGTGGATGAAATCCAGAAGGCCTGCGCCGCCCATTTCAAGATCGATCCGGCCGAAATGCGCTCCAAGCGCCGCGCCCGCGCCGTGGCCCGCCCGCGCCAGGTCGCCATGTATCTCGCCAAGAAGATGACGCCGCGTTCGCTGCCCGAAATCGGCCGTATCTTCGGCGGGCGCGATCATAGCACCGTGATCCATGCCGTGCGCACGATCGAGGCGCTGCGGGAGAGCAATCCCGACATGGATGCCGACGTCCGCGCGCTCCAGCGCCTGCTGGAGGGCTGACGGGCGGCTTTGCGGCCAATGCAAAGCGACTATTCCCATCGACGCCCGACCCGGACTAGGCTGACGCCATGATTCGCCAGCTCGCCATTGTCCTGATCGCCCTCCTGACGCTATCGCCTGCTTTGGCCCAGACAGCGCCGGTTCCCGCACCCATGCTCGACCCGGCCGATGTGCGGGTCGCGATGGAAACCGACCGGGGCCTGATCCTGATCGCGGTCCATAGCGGCAAGGCGCCGGTGACGGCCGGCAATTTCCTGAAATATGTCGATGAGAAAAGGTTTGACGGCGCCGCCTTCTATCGCGGCGTCGGCGCACCCGATTATGGCTTCGTCCAGGGCGGGGCGCAAAATGATCCCAAGCGCATCCTGCCGCCCATCGCCCATGAGCCGACCAGCCGGACCGGCCTGGTCCATGACGATGGCGCGCTGTCCATGGCGCGCTATGCGCCGGGCAGCGCGACGGGCGATTTCTTCATCGTGCTGGGCCGGATGCCGTCCATGGATGCCAATCCGGAGGCGCCGGGCGACAATCAGGGCTTTGCCGTCTTCGCCCATGTGATCGAGGGGCTGGACGTCGTGAAGGCCATCCTCGCCGCGCCGAAATCGGCGACGAAGGGCGAGGGGGTGATGAAGGGGCAGATGCTGGAGACGCCGGTCAGGATCATCACCGCGCGGCGCGTGCCCTGAGCGGTTGCGGGGCGGGCGCGGTTCAGCCCGCGTCGGTCCTTCGCTGGTCCAGAATCCGCGTCACGCCCATGTCGGCGGTCACATTGCCCACGGTGCGAAATATGTCGGGCACCGTCTCCACCGCCAGCAGCAACGGCAACGCCTCCACCGGCACGCCCATGGCCAGGCAGATGGGGCCGGTGGTGGTGAAGAAGGTAATCTGGCTGGGCAGGCCGACGGCAGCCAGGCTGACGATCGCGGCCACCAACACGCCCATGACCAGCTGGGTCGGCCCCAGCGTCACCCCGTTCATCGCCGCAACATAGAGCGCCACGCCCAGATTGGCGGGCGGACTGGTGATGCGGAAGAGGGATATCGCCAGCGGCAATATGATCGACCGGCTGGTCTCCCGAACCTGGAGCGGGCCGTCGCAGGCCTGGATCATCGCGGGCAGCGATGCGATCGAGCTTTGCGTCGAAAAGGCGATGGCCTGGCCCGGAAAGACGGCGCGGGCGAAGCGACCCGCTCCGATCCGCCCCAGGATCATGGCCAGCGGATAGACCAGCAGCGTCACCAGCAGACAGAGCAGGACGATGAAGCCGATATAATGGAGCAGCGCGCCGGCCGTCGCCAGCCCTGACCGTGCGCCGGCCACCAGCGCCAGCGCGAAGACCCCGACCGGGGCCAGCCATAGCACCCAGTTCACCACCACCAACAGCGCGTCGCCCAGCGCTTCGAACAGGCCGGTCAATTGGGCGCGGCGTTCCGGCGTGATCCGCGTCACGGCAAAGCCGAAGATGAGGGCGAACAGCACCACCGCGACAACCTGGCCATCGGCGGCGGATTTGAGCGGATTGACCGGGATGAAGCCCAGCAGCCATGCAGCCGACGGCCGCACATCGGGTACTTCCGCCACTGGCCCGGCGCCCGCCAGCGCACCTACGGCCCCCGCCGGGACCGGCCAGACATGCAGCATCAGCGGGCCGGCGATTGCTGCCACGCTCGCCGCGCCGACCAGCAGGATCGCGAACAAAGCGATGGCTCGCCCAGCCAGTCCATTTTTGCGCGCCGTCGTCGCGGCCTGGGCGATGCCCGTCACCAGCAGCGCGAAGATGAGCGGGATGAGCGGCATTTGCAGGCCGCCCAGCCAGGCCTTGCCGATCGGTTGCGCGATCGCGACGACTTCCGCGTCCCAGGCGCCGCCCCATTCGGCGAGCAGGATGCCACTGGCAAGACCCGCCACCAGCGCGATCATGATGCGGATGGTCAAGGACATGGACGGCTTTCTCCCTTCATGGTTTGCGCCATGGGTGGAAAGACGAACCAGCCGCGATCATGCCGCCATTGTCTCGCGTCGCAAAGCCGGGCGCTCGCTCAGTCCGCGAAGCTGCGCGGTGCGGCATCGACTACGGTGAAGGCGCCGGCGCCCACTTCGGACACTTCCAGCGCGCGTTCCGCAACGCCCGTCCGGTTAAAGCGGAAGGCGCCGTCAATGCCTGAAAAGCCGCCCGCGTCGCGCAGCCGCGCGGCCGGGAAAGGGGCGCCGGGCTTCCATTGCTGGGCGATCCGCACCGTCAGCAGCACGGCGTCATAGCCGAGCGAGGACAGGCGGAAAGGGGTGCTGCCGAAGCGCGCCCGATATTTGGTCACGAGCTGGCGATAAAGGCCATCGGACACGCTGGCGAACCATGCGCCGCGCAGCACCGGGCTGCTGGCGAGCGAGGGTTCGGCGTTCCAAAGTTCGGTGCCCAGCAGGCGCGCGTTCGCCCCGCCATTTTTCCGCACGATCGGCGCGACCTGAAGCGCGACGCGGCCCGAATCGGCGATCAGCAGCGCGTCATAGCTGGACGAAGCCTGGAGCTTCTTGACCGCCGCGGCAATCGACCCCGACGATCGATCGAAAGTCTGCATCGACACCACCGTGCCGCCCGCCTGCTCCACCGCACGCAGCAGAGCATTGCCCGCCCGTTCGCCATAGGTGCCGCGCGGCACCAGCGCGCCGAACTGGCTCAGCCCCTTGGACTTGGCGAAGTCCACGACCCGTTCGATCGACTGGTTGGGATTATAGCCCATGATGTAGACGCCGCCGCCAGCGACGCTGTTGTCGTTGGAAAAGCTGATGACCGGGACATTGGCCCGCGCCGCGATCGGCCCGACGATCCGGGCGTCCTCGGCCAGCAGCGGCCCCAGGATCAGGCGGTTGCCGTCCGCCAGCGCCTTGTTCACCGCTGCCGCCGCGCCCAGCGCCGTGTCATAGGTGGTGATGCGCACCTTGTCCGTCTTGGTGTCCAGCAGCGCCAGCGTGGTGGCGTTGGCGATCGACTGGCCGACCCCGGCATTGGTGCCGCTCATCGGCACCAGCAGGGCGACGCGATGACGGGCGGTATCGGTGGGCAAGCCCTGCACGACTTCGGGTGCGGTCGGCTGCGCCGGGCCGCTGGGCGTGGCCGGCGCCGGCCCCTTGGGCACGATCGACTGGCAGGCGGCCAGGAACAGGGCCGCGCCCATGAACGCGATCCGCGCGCCGCGCTTGATCGAAGCGAACATGTTCGCTTGCCGGGGGGCATCCGTCTCTGTCATCTGGCGTCCTTATGGAAACTTCGCATGTGGGGCTTGAGCCCGGGCTTTATATCGTCGCGGGGCCGATCGGCAACCTTGGAGACCTGACACCGCGCGGCGCAGAGATATTGCGGCTGGCGGATGTCGTCGCGGTCGAAGATACGCGGGTGAGCGCCCGCCTGTTGCGCCATGCCGGCTCCGACCGGCCGATGATCCCCTATCATGACCATAGCGCCGATTCGGTGCGGGCGCGGCTGGTCGACCGGATGGCGGGCGAATCGGTCGCTTTGCTTTCCGACGCGGGCACGCCGCTCATTTCCGATCCGGGCTATAAGCTGGTGCGCGACGCGCGAGCGGCGGGGCGCAGGATCACGACCCTGCCCGGTCCCAGCGCAGCGATCGCGGCGCTGACCCTGTCGGGCCTGCCGACCGATCGTTTCCTGTTCATGGGGTTTTTGCCCAGCAAGGCGAAGGCGCGGGGCGACGCGCTGGACGAGGTGGCGGCCCTGCGCGCAACCCTGGTCTTCTACGAAAGCGGTCCGCGCCTGTCCGATTCGCTGTCGGCCATGGCCGCCCATCTGGGCGATCGGGAGGCGGCGGTGAGTCGCGAGATCAGCAAGACGTTCGAGGAGACCGCGACCGGCACCTTGCGCCAATTGTCCGCGCGCTATGCCGACGCCCCGCCCAAGGGCGAGATCGTCGTCACGGTGGGGCCGCCCGGCGAAGCGCCGCCGCCCAGCGCCGAGGATGTCGACGGTGCGCTGCTGGACGCGATGATCCGCCTGCCCGTGTCAAAGGCCGCCGGCGAAGTGGCGAAGAAATTCGGTCTCGACCGCCGCGCCCTCTATGACCGGGCGATGGAACTCAAGGCATGAGTCGCCGCCAAGCGGAGCAACGCGGACGGCAGGCCGAACGCATCGCTGGCTGGTGGCTGCGCCTCAAAGGCTGGCAGATTGTCGGCCGCCGTCTGCGCACGCCCGCCGGAGAGGTTGATCTGGTCGCGCGTCGGGGGGCCATGCTCGCCTTTGTCGAGGTGAAGGCGCGGGCAAGCGCGGCTGATCTTGACCTGGCGATCGACGAACGGCGCCTCGCCCGCGTTGCGGCGGCGGCGGACATTCTCTGGCATGATCTGGCAAAACCCGGCGATGACATGCGAATCGACGTCATCCTCCTTGCACCCGGTCGCCCGCCACGCCATCTGTCCAATGTCTGGCATGGGGGGTAGCTGCCGCCCAGCGCTCCGTCTTCCGTTCGCGTCAAACGAGCGGCTGTTGTTAGTGGAAGGTTTTCTGGATGACCATATTCAACCCTCTGACCGTCGCCGTCCAGATGGACCCGATGGAGGGGATCAACATCGCGGGTGATTCGACTTTCCACATCATGCTGGCGGGGCAGGCGCGGGGGCATCGCCTCTATCATTATCTGGCCCCGGACCTCAGTTTTCGCGACGGCCGCGTGCTGGCGAAGGCGCGCCCGGTGAAGGTGCAGAAGCAGAAGGGCGATCATTTCGCCTTTGGCCCGGAAGAGATGCTGGACCTGGGCCGCGACGTCGATGTCGTGCTGATGCGGCAGGATCCGCCCTTTGATCTGAGCTACATCACCGCGACCCATTTGCTGGAACGCGTGCAGGACGAAACGCTGGTGGTGAACGACCCGGCGTCGGTCCGCAATGCGCCCGAAAAGATATTCGTGCTCGATTATGCGCGCTTCATGCCGCCGACCATGATTACGCGCGATCTGGCGCAGGTGCGCAGTTTCCTTGCCGAACATGGCGAGATCGTGGTGAAGCCGCTCTACGGCAATGCCGGCAACGCCGTCTTTCATGTCGGGCAGTCCGGCGCGAACCTGTCCGCGCTGGTGGAACTGTTCAACGCCTCCTGGGTCGAACCTTTCATGGTCCAGGCCTTCATTCCCGGCGTCGCGGAAGGGGACAAGCGCATCGTGCTGGTCGATGGGCAGGTCGCGGGCGCGGTCAACCGCATCCCAGGCAAGGGCGAAATTCGCTCCAACCTGGCCGTTGGCGGGTCGGCGGCCAAGACCGAACTGACGGCGAAGGAGCGTGAGATCTGCGACGCGCTCGGCCCCGAACTCAAGGCGCGGGGCCTGCTTTTCGTGGGCATTGACGTGATCGGCGGGGAGTGGCTGACCGAAATCAACGTGACGTCGCCCACCGGCATCGTGTCGATCGACGCCTTTGACGGCGCCGACACCGGCGGCATGATCTGGGATGCGATCGACGCGCGGCTGGCGGCTCGGGCGGCGGATTGAACCCCGTGCCGAATTTGCGTCATGCCAGCGGTGAACGGCGCTGTCCTTCCGTGCGTTCGGATGACAAAGCGACAGGGGCGACCCCATGACCGACTGGGTCGTGAGCCTGATCGACGCGGGCGGCTATTGGGGCATCGGCCTGCTGATGGTGCTGGAAAATGTCTTTCCGCCGATTCCGTCCGAACTCATCATGGGCATTGGCGGCATCCGCGTCGGACAGGGGCGGATGGAGATGGAATGGCTGTTGCTGGCCGGCACCATCGGCACCACCATCGGCAATTATTTCTGGTATCTCGTCGGCCATGTCCTGGGTTTTCGACGGTTGAAGCCGCTGGTCGACCGTTACGGCCGCTGGGCGACGCTCGAGTGGCGCGACGTCGAGGCGCTTGATCATCTGTTCGGCAAATATGGGCAGGTCGTCGTCTTCGTCTTCCGCTTCCTGCCGGCTTTCCGCACCATGATATCGCTGCCAGCAGGCCTGTTCCGCATGGGCCATATCCGCTTTCTGCTATGGACGGCGGGCGGGGCGCTGATCTGGAACGTCATCCTTGCCTATGCGGGTTATGTGCTGGGGCGGAATTTCCAGAATATCGACCGCTATCTCGGCCCGGCCACCACGGTCTTCGTGATCGGCGCGATCATTCTCTATCTCTGGCGGCTGGCGACCTGGCGGCCGCGCGGCTGATCCGTCAGAACGGGATCTTGACGCCGACCATCACCCGTTTCGACGTGGTGCCGTTGCCGAAACTCTGGCTATCGACATGAAGATCGGCCTTGGCATTGCCGAACAGGCCGATCTCCGCTCGGCCGAGCGGCGGGGCGTTGCTGACAGGTTCGCGTTCGATCCGCTGGCTCTGCCGCCGCGCGGTGACGACGATGGTGTCGGGCGCGGCGGGCTTCACTGTCGCAAGATCGAAGTCGGGCGGAATCGCGCCGCCGGATTGCAGGGCGAGGATCAGGCGCAGCATGTTCGGACAATCTCCGGTCGCTTGGCTCCTGCGCAGGCTGGCCGTGCACTATGGCCGAATGATGGCGATTTCAGGCGCGGGGGTGCGCGCTGCGGTAGATGTCCAGCAGATGGGCGGCATCGACCTGCGTGTAAATCTGGGTCGATGACAGGCTGGCGTGGCCCAGCAATTCCTGCAGGCTGCGCAGGTCGGCGCCGCGGCCTAGCAGGTGGGTCGCGAAACTGTGGCGCAGCGCGTGGGGAGTGGTGCGGTCGGACAGGCCGAGCCGCCCGCGCGCGCCCTGCACCGCGCGGCGGATGAGGGCGGGGGAAAGCGGGCCGCCGCGGGCGCCGCGGAACAGGGGCGCGTCACGCTCCGGCGGATAGGGACAGGCGGCGAGATAGGTTTCGATCGCTGCGCGCACTTGGGGCAGGAGGGGCACGATGCGGGTCTTGTTGCGCTTGCCGGTGACGCGCAGCGTGTCGGCCAGGGGCAGGACGTCGCCCGTCAGGCCCACCGCTTCGCCGATGCGCAGGCCCGCGCCGTAGAGCAGCAGCAGCACGGCCCAGTCGCGGGCGCCGATCCAGCCTTCGCGGGCGGTTTCGGCGATGTCCCCGGCGAGCGCCATGGCTTCGTCGGGGGAGATGGGACGGGGCAGGCCGCGTTTGACCCGTGGTCCCTTGAGTTGCGGTACGCGGGCGTCTTGCCCGCCGGCGAATTTCAGGAAGCCGCGCACCGCCGACAATTCGCGGGCCGCGGTCAGATTGCCGATGCCGTCCATGCGCCGGCTGGTGAGAAAGGCGCGCAGGTCCGCCTGTTCGAGCCTGCCGAGCGTCGCTGCGTCCACCTGTTCGCCGCGATGCTGCTCCAGAAAGGCGAGCAGCCGTTCGGCGGTGGCCATATAGGCCCGCACCGTGTGCACGGACCGCCGCCGGTCATGGGCGAGATGGGCGCGCCAGCGTTCGATGAGGGCGGTGGACATGGCGTCAGATTAGGACAGGACGGGCGGGAAGGGGAGCGGAGATTTTCCGCGCGTCCCGCCCTTTGCCACAGGCGAAAAAGGGCAGCGCCCTCCAGTGAAGGCGCCGCCCCTATTCTGTCCGGCCGGAACCGGATCGGTCGCCCCGCAGCACATGGCCGCGGGGCAGGTCCGATTACTTCAGCTCGACGGTCGCGCCGGCTTCTTCCAGCTGCTTCTTGACCTTCTCGGCCTCGTCCTTGTTCACGCCTTCCTTGACGGCCTTGGGCGCGCTTTCGACCAGCGACTTGGCTTCGGTCAGACCCAGGCCGGTGATGGCGCGGACTTCCTTGATGACGTTGATCTTCTTGCCACCGTCGCCGGTCAGGATGACGTCGAATTCGGTCTGCTCTTCAGCAGCCGGAGCGGCGGCGGCAGCGGCCGGGCCGGCAACGGCGACGGCAGCGGCGGCCGAAACGCCCCACTTTTCTTCCAGAGCCTTCGACAGCTCGGCGGCTTCGAGGACGGTGAGGGCCGAAAGCTGATCGACCAGAGCGTTGATGTCTGCCATTTGTCTTGTTTCCTTGTTTGGGGCGTTGCGCCCCGTCAGATGAGGGTCAAAAAATTCGGATTCGGGAACGGCTCAGGCCGCTTCCTTCTCCGCATAGGCGTTGAAGACACGCGCAAGCTGCGCTGCCGGCGCCTGGGTGACGGTTGCGAGCTTGGTAGCCGGGGCGACCAGAAGGCCGACCAGCTTGGCGCGCAGTTCATCCAGCGACGGCATCGACGCCAGGGCCTTGACGCCCTCCGCATCGAGCACAACTTCGCCCATCGCGCCGCCAACAATCTCAAGCTTGTCGTTGGTCTTCGCGAATTCGATCGCAACCTTGGCGGCGGCGACCGGATCGGCCGAGGTGGCAAGGCCAACCGGACCGCTCAGCAGGTCGCTGAGGCCGGTATAGGCGGTGCCATCAAGGGCGATGCGGGCGAGGCGGTTCTTCGTAACCTTGTAGGTCGCGCCGGCTTCGCGCATCTTCTGGCGCAGGACGGTCGACTGGGCGACGGTCATGCCGAGGTTGCGGGTCACGACGACCACGCCAACTTCTGCCAGTTCAGCGTTCAGCGCGGTAACGACCTCAGATTTCTGATTACGATCCATGCCATTACTCCACTTCATGTCCGCGGGCGGACCCACGGACGGCTAAATACCCGCACGCTTGCACGCACGGGGCACTATAGTCCGAAGGGGAGAGATCGACTGGCCCGTGCCCCATGAAGGAAACAGGCAGACCCGGACCGGGCGCGCGGCCCGTGTTCGGTAAAGAACTTTTCCCCGTCTAGGCTGGAGATTAAGAAGGGCATATTCCCTTCACCAACTGTCTCGGACGGAAGACCGACGGCATCGCTGCCACGGCCTGCGGCTGCGCCTTTACAGAAAGCGGGCGGCGATGTCACGCATAATCTGGCGCGCGGGCGGCCGGCCAGGGTCATGCCGACGCGCCGCCGGCAAAGTTCACACCGTTGTCGCATGGTCGCCACGCAAAATGTGGAAAAATCCGCGCCGACGCGCCGCCGACGCCCCTGCGAAGCCACGCCAAAGCCCCTGCGACGCGCCAGTGACGCGCCACCAGGGTCACAGTGCCGCGCCAGTGACGCGCCGGGGTGCGGGCGGGCGCGGAGGCGGGCGGCGCACCGGCGCGGCGAGGGGGCGGGATGATCCATCGCAAAGGATAGACCAGAGGAAATCCTATTTTGGAAGGGGGTACGATGGGCAGATAGGCGAATGTCCGCTTCAGAGTTGGGACGCAGGTAAAGCCGCCGTTCGCGCCGCGCCACCCCCCTGAATCAAGGGCGATATCAATGGTATTCGTCGATCTTACCAAATGGGCGCGCGGGCATGATTGTCGCCGTGCCAATCCCGTGTATGGTTAGTAATCGCGCACAATCAGTGGCTGCTGCGCCCAGGATGATGTCTGCCAAAGGGAATGCGATTTTGACGATGAATCCGATTATCAAAGCACAGCTAAATGAGTTCAAGAAATCTAATCCTGACCATGCAGGGGATGAGGCCGATAATTTTGAAGTCATGTCTCTATTTGCTGTGGAAAATGGTATCCTCGGGGAAAATATCGATCCGTTCAAAGCTCACCTAAAAGGTCATGAATTTGGCCTCGATGGCATTGCGATTCTAATCCAAGGTGAGCTCTGCACAGATTCAGATGAGGCTTCAGCAGTTTTAGCCACTGGCCGGAATCACACTAGCGAGTTTCATTTTTTTCAGTCGAAAACATCCGACAAAATGGACTATGGTGAGGTTTCTAAATTTCTCGATGCAGTCTTTGACTTTTTTACCGACCTATCTCTTCTTTCAGGCCAGCAAATCGAAGATTTGTCCGAAGTGCGCGATGCCGTATTCACATCGGCCACGAAATCTAATCCTTCGTTAAAGTGCTACTACTGCACAACCGGTACGAACCAAATTTCGGAGCCTATAAAAAAGCTCATCGATGCTAACAAAGATCGTCTTGAAGCGCTCAGTGTATTCGAAAGCGTTAGTATTCAAACAGTTGGTGCGAAAGAAATTCAAGAAGGTTTCCGCGCGGCGACAAACTCAACATCTGCTACGGTCAACTTCCCGAAAGCAATTACGCTGCCTGACCACGAAAAAGTTGATCAGGCATACATTGGATATGTTTCAGCAGATCAAGTTTTAGCAATGTCATTAGAAGACGTTGACGGGGATGGTATTCAGCATATCCGGAGAAACGTGTTTTATGACAACGTTAGAGATTTCAACCCTGATTCTGAAATCAATAAGTCCATAATTGCCGAATTAGAAGCGGGAGACTATTCTTCATTTGTTTTCAAAAATAATGGAATTACCGTTGTAGCGCGATCCATTACCCGAAAGGGAGATCAATTTAATATTGACGACTTTCAGATCGTTAACGGATGCCAGACGACAAACATTCTGTCACATGTAAAAGACCACGCCGTTCATATTTCTGTGCCATTCAGACTAATCGGTAGTTCAGACAGCGATTTTGTCTCAAGTATCATCATTGGCACTAACAAGCAGAATGAGGTCCGAGAAGATCAGTTCTGGGCGCTGCTGCCATTCATGAAGGACCTGGAGGTGTATTGCCGCGCCCAGGAGACTGATGCACGAATATTTATTGAACGACGAGACAATCAGTATCGCGACGTCTCGGTCGAGCGAACACGTATTATGAAGCCATCAGATTTGATGAAAATTGCCGCAGCCATGCTATTCTTCCAACCGCAGCGAGCCGCTCGCGATCATCGCGGCATACGAAAAGAGTTTTCGCAGCGTATATTTCAGGAAAAGCACAGCGTTGAGCTATACCATATGATAGCGCTGGCTCTATACAAGTTTGATTACATGGTGCGTACAGGAAAAACAGATCGCGCTCGTGTGATATATAAGTTTTATATATTGTTTTCTCTCGTGAGAGAAAAATGGACATCTCCTGATATATTAGACGCGTCACCAAAGTCGCAACTGGCTGTGATAAAATACGTGATGGATATCATACAAAATAGTGACAAATTTTCTCTGCATATTAATAAGGTTGGTGAATATTTGGATATTTTGGTCTCTCAGTCTTCAGCAAAAACTAGAGAGCAAATTCGAGACTATATCCGCACTGAATCTTTCGCCGAACAGTTCATTGGGAGTTACTTTGAGGGCCCTCGGCATCATCGAACCACCCCAAAATCATAAGTCTATTTGAGTGGTAGCTTCGGACGACGGCAGTCGTTTGGGAGAGAACCAGGAGACGGCGAGACTGTCTTATTACGGTCAAAAAAGTAGATTGAGGGGCTGTCCGCGAACGTCAACTTCCAAGCGCGTGCAAAATTTACTCGAACGGCGATAATTGGCGCAACCCAGCCTTATCCCCCTTCAAACCCGATCCGCCTGCACAACGACATCAATCGCGCGGAGTGCCGACAATATCCGCATCAGATGCTGGGCGTCGGCCACTTCCAGGTCGATGACGTCGGTGTGGAAGGGGCCTTCGCGGTTGACCAGTTGCAGGTTGAGGATGTTCGCCTTGGTCGCGCCGAAGACGTTGGCGACGGCGGCCAGCGCGCCGGGCTGGTTCTTGACGATGACGGACAGGCGGGCGGTGCCGCCCTTGGACTTGCTGTCCCAGCTCAGATCCACCCAGTCGTCATCCTGCTCCACCTCCAGCGACCGGCAGTCGATGGTGTGGACCTCGATCGGCTCGCCGGTGCGGCGCACGCCCACGATGCGGTCGCCCGGCACCGGATGGCAGCAGTCGGAGAGATTATAGGCGATGCCCGGCGTCAGGCCGCGGATCGAGACGGGTTCATGCTGGCGCGGATGCGCGTCCTCCATGCCCTCCGCCGTGGTCGATCCGGGCATGAGCGCTTCCATCACTTCGGAATCGAGCACCTGATGGGTGGCGATCGCCACCATGAGCGCGGCGCGATCGTCGAGCTTGAGGCGCTTCAAGGCCGCGGTCAGCGCCTTGTCGCCCAATTCCCTGGCGAGGTCGGGGGAGAAGCGGCTGATGATTTCCTCATAGAGTTTCTCGCCCAGCTTGATTTCCTCGCCCCGCTGTTTCTGGCGGATGAAGCGGCGGATCGCGGCGCGCGCCTTGCCCGTGATGGCGAAGGTCAGCCAGCCGGGTTGCGGCTCCTGCCCCTCCGACTTCAAAATCTCGACCTGGTCGCCATTTTCAAGGTTGGTGCGCAGCGGCACGACGCGGCCATTGACCTTGGCCCCCACGGTCTGGTTGCCGAGGCTGGTGTGGACGGCATAGGCGAAATCGACCGGGGTCGATCCCTTGGGCAGCTGATGCAGCTCGCCCTTGGGGGTGAAGGCGAAGATCCGGTCCTGATACATCGCCATGCGGGTATGTTCGAGCAGCTCGTCGGCGTCCTGGCTCTGCTCCAGGATTTCGACCAGGTCGCGCAGCCAGGCGGCGTGATGATCGGTCGCATCGCCCTTTTGCTTATAGGCCCAATGGGCGGCGAGGCCGAGTTCGGCGTCACTGTGCATGTCACGGCTGCGAATCTGCACCTCGATCCGGGCATTGTCCTGATGGATGACCGTGGTGTGGAGCGAACGATAGCCGTTGCGCTTGGGCGTGGAGATATAATCCTTGAACCGGCCCGGCACCATCTTGAACGTCCGGTGGATGATGCCGAGCGCGCGGTAGCAATCCTCCGTCGTTTCGGTGATGACGCGGAAGGCCATGACGTCGGTCAGCTGTTCAAAGCTGATATGGCGTTCCTGCATCTTCTTCCAGATGGAATAGGGATGTTTCTCCCGCCCAGACACGGTGACGGACAGGTCGTTGCCGCCCAGCAGCAATTGCAGTTCCGCGCCGATGCGGTCGACCTTGTCATGGCCGCCTTCCTTGAGCTGCTCCAGCCGCTTGGTGATGCTGTCATAGGCTTCCGGCTCCAGCTCGCGGAAGGCGAGGAGCTGCATTTCGCGCATGAAGTCATACATGCCGATCCGCTCGGCCAGCGGGGCGTAGATGTCCATCGTCTCCCGCGCGATGCGGCGGCGCTTCATCTCGTTCTTGATGAAATGGAGCGTGCGCATATTGTGCAGCCGGTCGGCAAGCTTGACCAGCAGCACGCGGATGTCGTCCGACATGGCGAGCAGGAATTTGCGCAGATTTTCGGCCGCCCGCTCATTTTCGGACATGGCCTCGATCTTGCTGAGCTTGGTCACGCCGTCGACCATGCGGGCGACGTCGGGGCCAAAGGCGCTCTCAATCTCGTCATAGGTGACCAGCGTATCCTCGATCGTGTCGTGGAGGAGGGCGGTCACGATGGTCTGGTCGTCCAGGTTGAAATCGGTCAATATGCCAGCGACTTCAATGGGGTGGCTGAAATAGGGATCGCCGCTGGCGCGTTTTTGGGAGCCGTGCTTCTGGACCGAGAAGACATAGGCGCGGTTGATCATCGCCTCATCCGCATCCGGATCATAGCGCTTTACACGTTCGACAAGTTCATATTGACGTAGCATCGCTGCCCGATTGTGTTGGAACCCCCTTGTCGTGCAACAAAAAAATCCCATCTCACGATAATAAGGTGGCGATTTTGCAACTGGTGTTGCTTTGCGCTATGCGTGAGACCCATGAAACATAATCTGGCTCAGGACCTGCAACAATGCGCGTTGCCCAGCGCGCTGGAAATGATGGGCGAACGATGGTCCTTCCTCATCCTGCGCGGCGCGCTGTCGGGCATCCGGCATTTCGAGGAATTTCAGTCGACGCTGGGCATCGCCCGCAACATCCTGGCCAACCGCCTCGCGCGGCTGGTCGAAAACGGCATATTGGTGCGCCAGCCCATGCAGTGCGACCGGCGCAAGGTCGAATATCGGCTGACCCAAAAGGGCCAGGACCTGGCCCCCGCGATGATCGCGCTGCGCCAATGGGGCGAACGCTGGGGCTGTGGCGGGCCTGCCTGCCAGGTGCTGGCGGACAAGCGGGACAGCCAGCCGATCCGGCTGATCGCCATCCAGGCGCATGACGGGCGCACGCTGGACCTGTCCGACCTGGTGTGGCTGTGCACGGACGAGGTGACGCCGATGGCGGAGGAACCGGCCGCCGCTGCGTGAGCCGGCTTCCCGCCTGCGTCGAAATCGCCTAGGTTCGACGGCAATGTCTGCACCCCGTATCCAGCCTCAGCCCTTTTTCGCTGACAAGAACCGCGCTTTCTGGAACCTGCAATCGCTGGGATGGGCGGGCGCGTTCCTGCTGCGCGGATCATCGACCATCGCCAACGGCCAGCCTTTGTCCAGCCTGGTGCCGGTGATGATCTCCACCGTCACCGGCTATTCGGTGACGCTGCTGATCGCGGTGGTGTTCCGCCTGCTGCTGAAACAGCGGCCGATCATCACCTGGGGCCTGTCGATCCTGACGGTGGTGCTGGCCGCGGGGCTGGTCGCCTTCATCGACGCCTGGGTCTTTTCCACCCAGAATCGCAGCGGGGAAACGGCGGGGCTGCAATTATTCCTGGGCGCCTTCTATCTCTCGGTGACGCTGATCGGCGCCTGGTCGGCGCTCTATTACGCGATCAACTTCTATCTGACGGTGGAGGAGCAGGCCGACCAGCTGCTGCGGCTGGAAACCCAGGCGTCGAGCGCGCAACTGGCGATGCTGCGCTATCAGCTCAACCCTCATTTCCTGTTCAATACATTGAACAGCATATCGACCCTGGTGCTGCTCAAGCAGACCGATCGCGCCAATGCGATGCTCTCGCGCCTGTCCTCTTTCCTGCGTTATACATTGATCAACGAACCGACCGCGCAGGTGACGATCGAGCAGGAGGTGGAGACGCTGAAACTCTATCTGGAGATCGAGAAGATGCGGTTCGAGGATCGGCTGCGCCCGGTCTTCACCATCGATCCGACCGTGTCCCATGCGCGGCTGCCCTCGCTGCTGCTCCAGCCCCTGGTCGAAAATGCGATCAAATATGCCGTCACGCCGCGGGAAGAAGGGGCGGAGATCGCGGTGACGGCGCAGCCTGCCGGTGAAAATGTGCGGATCGTCGTATCGGATACCGGGCCGGGATTGAACGACGGCGCGATCAAGCCGCACATACCCATCAGCGAGGGAACGGGCGTTGGCCTGCCGAACATCCGGGACCGGTTAATTCAGGCCTTCGGGGAACGACAGAGCTTTGAAACACGTTCCACACCCGGCGGATTTTCGGTCATAATCGAAATTCCGCTTAACATGGATGAAACATCGAAAGTGGCCGCATGACCATCAGAACAATCCTCGTCGATGACGAAAGCCTGGCTATTCAAGGCCTCCAGCTGCGTCTGCACGCGCATGAGGATGTTGAAATCGTCGAAACCTGTACCAACGGCCGCGAAGCCATCCGTGCCATCAAGACGCATAAACCCGATCTTGTGTTCCTCGACATTCAGATGCCCGGCTTTGACGGCTTTTCCGTCGTGCAGGGCATGATGGAAGTGGAGCCGCCGCTCTTCATCTTCGTCACCGCCTATAGCGACCATGCGATCCGCGCGTTCGAGGCGCAGGCGGTCGATTATCTGATGAAGCCGGTGGAGGAAGGCCGCCTGGCCGATGCGCTGGACCGGGTGCGCCAGCGACTGGGCGAAAAACGCCAGGTGCAGGAGGCCGAGAAGCTGCGCGAGGTGCTGGCCGAGGTTGCGCCGCAGGCGATGAGCGATTTCGTGACGGAGGAAGGCGCGCCGGCGTCCAACCGCTTCGAAAAGCTCATCAACATCAAGGATCGCGGCCAGATTTTCCGCGTCGATGTGGATTCGATCGAGCGGATCGACGCGGCGGGCGACTATATGTGCATCTACACCGCCGACAACAGCCTGATCCTGCGCGAGACGATGAAGGATCTGGAAAAGCGGCTGGACCCGCGCAATTTCCAGCGCGTCCATCGCTCGACCATCGTCAATCTGAGCCAGGTGCGGCAGGTCAAGCCGCATACGAACGGCGAATGTTTCCTGGTGCTGGAAAGCGGCGCGCAGGTGAAGGTCAGCCGATCCTATCGCGACGTGGTGGCGCGCTTCGTCCATTAGGGGAGGGTGGCGCGAGCATGATGCAGGTGCATACCACCGGCCATGCTCTGTCGTTGCGCGCCTTCGCCTGAGATGCCGGCCTTCGCCGGCATGACGGTGGGGTTGAGGGGTTCGCGCCCAGAGACGCCATTCCCCTCCCACCCGTCTTCGTCATTCCAGCACCGATCCGGGGTTGCTGGCGTGACGGGAAGGGTCTCCCCCTAAAATTCCTCGGCAATGTCCATCAGGCCCAGCAGCTTGCGGGGCGCGATTTCGCGCCAGCTGGCGCGCAGGCGCTGTTCGATATGATCCCAGTCGGTGTCGCCCAGGTCCAGGCGGATGCCGACCCAACCGTCACCGAAATAGGCGGGGCGGTAATAGCGGTCGGGGTCCGCTTCGATCAGGGCACCCTGTTCCTCCGGCGCGGTCGTCTTCACCAGCAGCGCAATGATGCCGTCGCCATGATGATCCTTCGTGAACCAGGCGAATTTCTTGCCCTTGACGATGCCGAAGCAGGGCATCCCGTGCGAGACCACCTCATCCGCCTGCGGCAGGGCGAGCGCGATTTCCCGCACCTTGTTAAGCAACCAGTCGGGCTGGCGTTCGCGGGTGACGAAGTCGGCCAGGGTGCGGGAATAAAGTTGATGCTCGGCGATCAGGATGCGCGCGGCGAGGCTGTCGGCGGTGTCGCCCGGCAGGATCGCGACCGGGGTCTGGCCCAGCACCGGCCCGTCGTCCAGTTCGGCGGTCACGATATGGACCGAACAGCCCGCGTGAGAATCGCCCGCGTCGATCGCCTTCTGATGGGTGTCGAGCCCTTTATATTTGGGCAACAGGCTGGGGTGGATGTTGAGCATCCGGTTTTCCCAGCCCGCGACGAATTCCGGTGAGAGCAGGCGCATATAGCCCGCCAGCGCGACATATTGAGCGCCCGCCGCGCGGAGTCGGGCGTCGATGATCCGGTCAAACTCGGCGCGCTTGAGCCCCTTGTGGCTCTGGCCGAAGGTCGCGATGCCTTCGGCGGCGGCGAGCGTCAGGCCGGGGGCGTCGGGATCATTGGCGGCGACCAATATGATTTCATAGGGGCAGCTTTCGGCCTTGGCCGCATAGAGCAACGCCGCCATGTTCGACCCGCGGCCGGAAATCAGGACGCCGACTTTTGCCTTTTGCATGGGGAATTCCCCTCCCGCTTGCGGGAGGGGCCGGGGGAGGGACTGGTAGGTCGCTCCTCGGACATGCCCTCCCCTGACCCCTCC
>NZ_AYOY01000165.1 GCF_000508185.1 Sphingobium sp. C100
CCTTCCACGCGATGCCCTCATCTACGCCGCGCAGCTCGAAGACGCCCAGCTTCTCTGCCAGACGCTGCAAGGGTGCCGCGATGCGATGGAGTGCATGCGCGACCACGCCTCCGAAGTCTATCGCGTCGAGACCGGACGGCCCTATTCGCCGACCCGCGGCAGCCGGGTGTCCCGAGGCGTCACCGCGTCGATGATCGATGCCCGCGACTATCTCGCTTCCCGAATTCGAGAGCGCCGCGAGCAGTTCGCGCCCGAAGGTCCGGTTGTCGCATTCTCCGGCGGGCAGGTCTGGGAAGACCATGAGGGTCTCTGGCGCGGGCTCGACTCGATCAAGGCGCGCATCCCGGAAATGATCCTCGCAACGACCGCCCAGACCAAGGGCTGCGATGCGATTGCGCAGGCATGGGCGGCAGCGCGCGGCGTGAAGGTCATTCTGTTCAAGCTCGACCGCCGGTTGGGCGCCAAGGCCGCCTTCGTCCGCAACGACCGGCTGCTGGCCCTGAGGCCGGTGGAAGCCGTCGTCTGCGAAGGCTCGGGCATCCAGATGAACCTCGCCCAGAAGCTGCGGCAGGCAGGCGTGCCTCTCCATGTCGTGAAGCTCGATGAGACCGTGAAGGCGCGGCTCGCCCAGCCCAAGACCGATCTCCCGAAGTCCCGCGACGAGTTCGATCCCTGGACGCAGGATGACTACTACCGCGACATGGTGAACGGCGGTCGCCAGCGTCGTCGCTGACGCACCCTCGAGAGGCTCCGGCATCCGCCGGAGCCTCTCTTCTTTCTTGCTGCGAGGAAGCGGCGCACGCGGGCATCGAACCCCCGTGCGCCGCGACTGCAGCGTCCCGCCAAGACGGGCCCGACAAGCTGACCGTGGGCGGCCGCCAGAAAGAGGAGAGGGGAGGGGCAAAGCGCCTTCAGTCGAGGAGACCAAGACCGTGTCCATCCTGTTTCGCATCACCGAACCGGCCGACGATGCTCTCTCGCCCAGCGCTATCATCACGGCGCGGAAACTCGCGGCGCTCCGGCGGTTCCTCCGCTCCGAGGGAGACCGCATCGGCGTCGCGCTGCTTGAACCCGACGAGTATCTCGGCGACAGCTTCGAGGCGCGCGTCTGTCCGCTCGCGCTCGCCGCCATCACCAGCATCTTCGACCATGACGCCGCCGTGATCGCGGTCATCGAGGAAGCCCAGTTCAGAGGACGGCGCATCGCCATCCATCACTGCCCCGCCAGCGCCGAGATCACGCTGTGCGTCGCCCTCACATCGGATCAGGGCCTCGAACTCGATCTCGCCTATGGCAATGCCTATGCGTTGCTCGAAGCCCTCGCGATCGAAGTTGAAAGCGTCGGCGATATTCCCGTCGATCTGCTACGCGCCCGGCTGTCCGATCCGGCCACGCCAAGCCGGGCAGCACTGCGCGGCGTCGATCATTATCTGCCCCGGCTCGAACGTCTCATCGCGAGCGCGCCGGCGCATGATGACGCTCGGTTTGCGTGGGCCTGAACGGTCAGTTCGTCGCCGACGGAACGCCATCGACATAACGCTCGAGAAGGCTGTCGATCGCGGCCTGCAGATGACAACAGGCCCTGTCTTCCTCGGCTTCTTCGAGCGCCTTCATCGCCTGCCGCATCAGGACCAGAGCCAGCGCGCGCCGGATCTCCGGATCGTTTCTCAGGTGATCGATCGCGTCCGACCCTTCTGCCACTCGCGATGCCATCTCCGGCGGACGAGACTCCACCTTCTGTCCTGACTTGCTCATCCCACGCTCCCCGGCTGCGTAAGGGCCGAACCCTTGCCGAAACTCCCGCGCTCTGGGCGCGGGAGCCGGGGCTGGTAACACGTCGAGACATGCGCCTACGCTTTTAGCACCGAGGCACCTGGACATGTGCGCAGGCACCCCGGCGTGAAACCACACCGAGCTGCCTTTCTCGACGGGATTACCAGTCCCGGCGCCACGGCCTTGGTGGCGCAAGCGCTCGCCTATCACAGAGATGGAACGACACCAAGTTGCCTCTGCGGGAGCCGCTCTGAGAGGTGCCCTTCGGTCCATCCCGAACGTCCGCCCGGCACTCGGGGCAAAGCCAAACCACTCTCACATCTCGCCATCAGACGGGGCTTCATCGCCACAGCATGACGCTGGGTGTCTCTCGGCCGTCAAGGATCAGCGGTCCCCCCAATTTTGCCGCCGATCCGCTCCGCTACCCGGCAACA
The DNA here is from genome assembly GCF_000508185.1 of Sphingobium sp. C100. GTDB lineage: Bacteria > Pseudomonadota > Alphaproteobacteria > Sphingomonadales > Sphingomonadaceae > Sphingobium. The sequence goes on from NZ_AYOY01000165.1 coordinate 2,208, forward strand.
AAATCGGCTCCCCCGCTGCCCGCTTCGCGGCGGCCATGCCGTCCCTGACCGCCTCAACACCGCGTCCCGATGAGCCCATCCTCATCGATGAGAAATGGGGAGCACGGCATCATCCCGATGGAGGCTCTTATGGACAAACTTTCCGACGATCTCCGGCCGCTGTTCAACGCTCCGATCTGCCCGTACTGCGCGACGCTCTACGATCCTGAGCATTATGACGAGGTCGATGAATGCGCCCGCTGTTCGAACTGCGGCAGGACATACCAGGTCGCAGCCGAACACCGCCCACAACAGGCGCACACTCCGCAGGACGACCCGCTATCCGCAGCCGCCCAATCGGACAATCTGGCGCAGTTTCGGGAGGAGGCGGACCGCGTCTCGAAAGCGATCATGCGCCAGACCGCCGGCGGCAGCTACGAGATGTATGAGCGCTGGTTCACTGAGGCGCTGGAGCCGACCATCGACAAGCTCGATCCGGCGCTCCGGTCACAGGCAATCGCGATCGCCACCGAGCTTGGCTATATCGACGATCCCGAGGTCATGGCCGCTGGTTTCGGACCCGGCCTCTGCTCGATCAGCGGCATCGACGAGAACTACTGCCACTGCGGTCGTCATCCCTGACGCCATCCGGGACCGGGCCCCGCGCTCGGTCCCTTTCTTCTTACCGCTGGCATCAAGTTCCGGCTCGCTCGCGGCCCAAGCGGACCAGTCGGTTCGCACGCCGCTACGCCTTGCCGGGGTCTCCCGACGAGAGGAAACATCTCTCACAGACTTCCCATTATGTCGGACGCCCGAGACCGCCTCAAGGACGGCGGGGCCCCACCATTTTCTTCGGCGGATCAGGCGCAGCGCTTCTCCTTCGGCATCCGTGGCCGCCCAAGAAAATCGTGACCCCCACCGCCGCTTCGCGGTCGCTTCGCGATCCTTGACCCGGCCTCGGCCGTCCGACGCGCCGCTCCTGTCATTCAAGACCGACAGGAGCGAATCCATGCAGATGATCTCGACCAGCGCCGCCGCCGACAACGCCGCCTTCTTCGCCGCCATCGTGAATGCCGAACGCCGCGCGCTTCACAGCTACTTCGACCAGCATGTCGTGGCGGACGAGGAGGCCGGCTACATCACCATCGACGAAGGGGATTACGGCGCGCTGCCGATGACGATCATCGACCGGATCGTCCACAGCGTGCCGGGCGGGCGGCTTGACGAATTCTGAGACAGACGGGAGGGGCGCGGGCGCCTCTCCCCTTTTTTCATGTGGCGATGTTACGGGCATGAGGGGCATCGAGCCCCCCATGCCCGTGCCGCGACAAGGGTCGCGGCGGGGGCTGTTCAGGCCGTCAGGCGCTTTTCCACTTCCTCGATTCCCAGCGACTTTATGCGGGCGACCAGCCCACTCAATCGCTTGCCGTCGAGCTTGAGAAGACCGGTCTTCTCGATTGCCTGTATCGCGGCCTCGCGTTCCTTCTCTTCCAATCGTTGCCGCCGCTCTTCCAGCTTGCGGCCTTCTTCTTCAAGTGCGGCTCTTTCCTGTTCCAATGTGCGTGCCATGATGGGCCTCTTGGTTCACGCTGATCGGGCTATGAACGGTCCCACTATAGGCGCTCATCGAGCCTGCCGAAAGCGCTGAAACGCACCCGCGATCGCGTGGCCCGTCAATTGCCAGCCGGCATTCCTTCCGACCGCAGGCCGGCAAGGTGCCCCGCCGGAGGCGCTATCCCAACCATTCCGATCGCGTCCTGGACGCTCCGAGGGTCTGGACTCAGCCCTGGTGCAGAGAAGCACACCGAACGCACCTTCGGTGCATAGGTTCTGAAACAATTCCAACAGGTTATAGCGTTTCCGCTCGGTGGGACACTGTGGGACATGGTTTCGCCGTTCCCGAAACCCACGGAAATCCGCCATTTTCGCGTGTTACAGGCGCACACGCTTGCTGCGGGGAAGCCGATTTCCTTGCTCCACCACAGCGATTGCGCTATACACCGGACCGGTTTCTGAGACCCCGCCAGCCTCCCTGCTAGGAGGCTCGGTTTGACCATCCCCTACAAGCACTGCTCGGTCCGGCTCGACCGCGGCAAATATGATCGCCTCGTCGCGCTCGCGGCGGAACGCGGATGCACGCCATCGGACCTGCTGCGCGCGGCCGTCGATGCCTTCCTGGGATCGGGCCAGTTGCTGAGCTCCAGCCATCGCCGGATCGCCCGCATCAGCGAGTTCCAGCAGCTCGCGCTCGACATCATCATCCGCGAGCAATTCCCCGAATATCGCGATCGCATCATCGCCGAAACCGACAAGCGATTGGAGCAATATCATGGCGCGTGAGGACATCCGCACGGACGGGCGTCCCGTCCCGCTCACCCATCATTCCGCGCGCGGCCGCGTCCAGCGCAATGCCGGTAATTTCACCCGCGGCAGCCAGCTTCTTACCCACGAAATGCTGATGTGGTTCTCGGGCACGAAACTCCCCTTCATCCTGTGGTTCTTCGCCTTCCTCGCAGCCTGGTTCATCATCATGTCGATCAAGCTCGATGAGCATGGCTTCCAGCTCGTTTGCATGAAGATCTACGCGACGCTCTGGAACTGGGTCGATCTCAATCCGAGCAAGCGCGTCAACGTCACGCTTCCCAATGGCGAGATCCTGCGCACCGTGATGAAAGCGGTGCCCTATGTGCCCGAGGTCATCACCGCCTGGGCCGTCGCGATGCGCGGCCTCATCGGCGCCTTCCTCGTCTCGATCTTCATCACCATTCCGGCGGCCATCTGGTTCGTCGACATCTCGCACCGGCGGGGGCGTTCGATCCTTCAGGAACGCCATGAACGCGGGGCCATGCTGGTCGACCGCACCGTCCTCCTTGCAGAGATCAATGAGCACAACCGGATCAAGTTCGAAGAGGAAGCCGCCGACCTCTTCCCCAGCCTGTCCCCGCGGCAGGTTCTGGCGCTCCCGTTCCGCGCGCGCAAGGAAGCCGGCATCCATCATCCCTACACGCTCGCCGGCATCCCCTTTCCGCACCGCACCGAGCAGTCGCATGCCATGCTCATCGGCACCACCGGCTCGGGCAAGACGACGGAGCTGAGGAGCCTCGTCACCCAGATGCGGGAGCGTCAGGACACGGCGGTGATCTTCGACCTGACAGGGGCCTATGTCGAAGCCTTCTACGATCCCACGCGCGACACGATCCTCAATCCGATGGACGCGCGCTGCCCGGCCTGGTCGATCTTCAACGACTGCCGCACGCACAGCGAGTTCACCGCCGCCGCGGCGGCGCTGATCCCGTCTGACGGCGGCTCCTCCGAACCCTTCTGGGCGCTCGCCGCGCGCACGCTCTTCATCGAGATGTGCATCCGCCTCATGGAGCGGGGACAGACCAGCAACCTCGCGCTGTCCGAGAACCTGATGACGGCCGACCTGAAGCGCGTTCACCGCTTCCTCGCCAACACCATCGCCGATCCGCTGACCGCCCCAGAAGCGGCCCGCATGGCGGAATCGATCCGCGCCGTCTTCAACACCAACGCGCAGGTCCTGCGCTTCCTGCCGGACGAAGGTGAGCCCTTCTCGATCCGCGACTGGATCACCCGCGACAAGAAGCCCGGCTCGATCCTGTTCGTGACCTCGAACTATGTCGATCTGCCGATGAACCGGGCGCTGCTGACGCTCTGGATGGACCTCGCCATCAACCGGCTGATGACGCTGCCGCGCACGCGCAGCCTGCGCACATGGTTCATGTTCGACGAGCTCGGCGCTCTCCACCGCCTGCCCGCCATCGAGAATGGTCTTCAGACCGCCCGCGCGTTCGGCGGTGCTATGATCCTCGGCATCCATAGCTTCGAGAAACTGGTCGAAGTCTATGGCGAGCAAGGAGCGCGCAATCTCGCCTCGCTTGCCCGCTCCAAGCTTATCCTCGCGACCGCCGATCTCGACACGGCCGAGCAGTGCGCCCGCTACATCGGCAACCGCGAGGTTCGGCAGATGGATGAGGCCTATAGCTATGGCTACAACAACACCCGCGACGCCTCGACCCTGACCCCGCGCAAACAGGTCGAGCCGCTCGTCATCGCCGACGACATCACCAACCTGCCCTCGATGCACGGCTTCGTGAAGTTCCCCGACGGCTTTCCCGCGGCGCGGATCCTGCTCGAGTGGAAAGACTATCCCCAGGTCGCCCAGGGCTTCGTCCAACGGCCCGATGTCGGGCCGGTGCGGTCAAAGCGCGGAGAGGAAGCGTTCGACGAGGATGGGGCAGGGGAGGCAGGCGGGCGCGACGGCTCGTTGCAGGTGGTGGAAGAGGTGGCCGAGACCACCAATCTCGCCCGCGATCTGGCCGCGCGCATCCTGTCGGCCGAGGTCGAGGAGGAGGACGATGCCGCCCGGCGCGCGGCCCAGCGCGCCGACGATCGTGACGAACAGGCGACGCCCGGCACCCATGCGGCGGACAAGGCGGCAGCGGCGCGCACCGGCGGCGAAGAACAGCCGGTCTCCGCGCGCGACAGGGATGACCGCCGCGATGGTCATCGGCACGGCGAGACCAGCCCGCAGGTCGAGGATCTGACGCTGGTTGAGCTGCGCCAGGCTTTCGCCAGCGGCCGCGACGATGACGGCATGGATATGGGCATCTGATGCTCTCGGTCGCCGGCGTCCGCTCCGCTTCCGGTGCCGCGAACTATTTCGCGAAGGACGACTATTATACGGTCGAGGGATCCTCAGAGATCAGCCTGTGGGCGGGGGAGGGGTCGGAAGACCTCGGTCTGTCCGGCGAGGTGTCCAAGGACGCGTTCGAGGGCGTGCTCAATGGCATCCTTCCGAGCGGGGAAGCGGTCGCCCAGGTCGAGAACCGGCGCGCGGGCTACGACCTCACCTTCTCGATGCCGAAGTCGGCCTCGATCATGGCCTATGTCGCCGGCGACAAGCGCGTGCTTGAGGCCAATATGGCGGCCGTCAAGCAGACCATGGCGTGGGTCGAGAAGAACCTCGCCGAGGGGCGGCGCGACATCGAAGGCCGCAAGGTGCCGGTCCAGACCGGCAATCTCGTCTATGCGCTGTTCCAGCACGACACCAGCCGGGCGCTCGATCCCCAGGCGCATATCCATGCGGTGATCGCCAATCTCACGCGCATGCCCGACGGCAAATGGCAGGCGCTCCATGCCGACAAGCTCTGGAGCCACAACAGCATAATCGGCTCGATCTACCACGCCTTCCTGCGCGCCGGGCTCGAGCGGATCGGCTATCAGGTTGAGCTCAAGGGCAAGCATGGCACGTTCGAGATATCGGGTGTCCCCAAGGCTGTCATCGGCGAGTTCAGTCAGCGCCGCGAAGAGATCCTCGATCACGCGACGCGGTTGGGCATCAAGTCGCCCGAGGGCCTGCGCGAAATCACCAAGCGCTCGCGCGATCCCAAACTCGATGTCGAGGATCGCGCGGCGCTCAAGCAGGGCTGGATCGACCAGGCTGCGGCCCACGGCTTCGACGGCAAGGACCTGCGGGCGGCGGCCGAGGCGCGCGCAGGGCTAGCGGCTCCGGAAAGCGCCCTGGAGCGCGGCTACCGCGCCATCGTCGATGCCGTGGATGGCGCCCGCCAGACCCTGGGTGCGCTGCTTCGTCCCCAGGATCCTCTGGTGGACAACGCGCTCGCCCGGGCGGTCAAGTCGCCGGGAGAAGCACGCGCGCAGCTTGCGGTCGCGTCTGCCGTGCGCATGCTCTCCGAACGCGAAGCCGCCTGGCCCGTCAATCTGCTGAGCAAGACCGCGCTCGATCTCGGCCTCAAAGGCGTCACCGTCGACATGATCGAGAAGCGGATCGATCGGCTGGTGCAGAACCGTCAGCTCATCCCCGGCGTTGCGACCGCCGCGGATCGGACGGGCCGCATGGGCACCACGCAGGAGGCTCTGCGGACCGAAGAAAAGATCCTCGGTGCTGTCGAAGAAGGCAAAGGGAAAGCGGAGCCGATCGTGGCGGCAGCAGACGCGCCGCAGCGCTTGCAGGAAGCGGTGGCTCTGCCCCTCAATCCGGGTCAGCTTGCAGCGGCGACAATGATCCTGTCGTCGACAGATCGGACCGTGTCGGTCCAGGGCGTTGCGGGCGCGGGCAAGTCGACCATGCTCCAGGCGGTCGCCCGGGTCGCCGAAGCCGAAGGCCGATCGATCACCGGCCTCGCATTTCAGAACAAAATGGTGGCGGACCTCGGTGAAGGGGCGGGCATCAAGGCGCAGACGATCGCCTCCTTCGTCCTCGCCAATGAGCGTTTCATCACCGAGCGTGACACGCCCCGATATGACGCCGCGCGCGAGAAGCTCGCCGGCACCATGTTGCTGGTCGACGAGACGTCGATGGTCTCGAGCAACGACATGCTCAAGCTCCACCAGATCACGGCGGCCCTGGGTGTCGACAAGCTGGTGCTGGTCGGCGATCGCCAGCAGCTCTCCTCGATCGATGCCGGCAAGGCCTTCGCCATGATCCAGGTCGGCGGTGGGACCGTGGCGCGCATGGACCAGAATATCCGTCAGCGCACCGACCAGTTGCGCACGGTCGCCGCGCTCGCCAATATCGGCAAGGCCGGCGATGCGCTAAAGGTGCTGGGGGACCGCGTCGTCGAGGCGGCCGAGCCTGCTGCCGCCGCCTCCGACATGTGGCTTGGGCTTGATCCGCTCGAGCGCGAGGCGACCGCCGTCTTCGCTTCGGGCCGCGATGCGCGCGCCATCATCAATCAGCGCATTCAGGACGGGCTGATCGCGGAAGGCAGCGTCAAGGGCCAGGCGATCCATCTCACCGTCTACGAGCGCGTCAATACGACCCGGGAGGAGCTGCGCTATGCGTCGACCTATCGGCAGGGCCAGACGCTGGAGGTCGGCCGGGGCGGCGCGCAGGATGTCGGCATCAGGGCGGGCCGCTACGATGTTCTGAAAGTCCATGCCAACGGCAAGGTCGAGTTGTCGGACGGTCGCCGTCGGATCCGTTTCGATCCCCAGAAACTGTCGCCGACAGAACAGCGCGACCGGCTCCAGCTCTCCCAGAAGAAGGACCTGCAGTTGCGCGACGGCGACCGTATCCGCTGGACCGCCAACGACAAGGAGCGCGGCTTGCTCAATGCCGCTCTCGCGCGCGTTGTCGGCATCGATGCCGATGGCGTGAAGGTTGAGACTGCAGACAAGGCACTCGTGACGCTCGGCCTCGGTGATCCGATGCTGTCTCGGCTCGACCTTGCCTACAGCCTCAACATGCACATGGCGCAGGGGATCACCACCGACAAGGCGATTACCGTCATGTCGTCCCATGAGCGCAACCTCTCGAACCAGCGCCTCTTCAACGTCGGCGTCACCCGCGTGCGCGACGAGCTCACGATGATCGTGGACGACAAGGAGAAGCTAACCCGGCAGCTCGACATGAACCCGGGTAACAAGACCTCCTCCCTCGAGACGCTCGGCCGTCTCGACATCGACGGCAAAAAGGGGCCGGGCGCTCAGCCGCGCGAGAAATTCGACCCGGGCCCGATCGATGGTATCGACCTTTCGGACCTTCCACCGATTCCGACCGACCTCCCGCCGCTGCCCGATGGCGCCGCGCCCATGCCGGCCGCGAAGGCCCCGCCAGCGCCGTCCGATCTGAAGCCGGATCGCGGCGATCCATTGCCGCCGCTGCCCGAACGCAGCCTCGGCCTCGACTTGTGAATGGAGAAGCCGCCGGCGCGGTGCCGGCGGCCAAGAGAAGGAGATGAACAATGGGTTGGGAATTCGAGGAAGCCGGCAAGTTCGGCAGCGAGAAGGCGGCAAACGACTATGCCCGGCGAAACGGCCTCGATCCGCGCGACGTCCAGATCACCCGCAAGGGCGAAGAGGTCGAGCTCAACATCCGCCGCTCGGCGCTCGATGGCCGGAATCTGCGGGACAACGGGGAAGGTCGGCGCGACGGCTGGGGCTGAAGGAGAGAGCTGTGAACATGTTTCAACTTCTGGCCTCGCTCCTGCTGGTGAGCGGGCTCGTGGCGCTCGGCTGGTCGCGGCTGTCGGGCAATATTACCCCTCAGCAGCCTCTGGCGCCTGTCGCCAGGCCGTTCATGACGCAACGAGAACAGGCCATGCTGGCGGCGCTCGAACATGTGCTGCCCATGTACCGCATCCATGCACAGGTCGCGATGGGTGCGCTCCTCAAGGTGCCTTCCGTGCCTGGCCGGCGGGTCATCCCGGCAGACTGGAATCCCTTCGCGCGCAAGATCGTCGATTTCGTGGTGGAGGATCCCACCACAGGCAGGGTCATCGCTTTGATCGAGATCGACGACCGCTCGCATGATGCCGAAAAGGATCGGGAGCGCGACGCCATGACAGCCCGGGCCGGCTACCGGACCTTTCGGATTCCCGCCGGTACGGGACCGACCGTCCAGGCCGTATTCGGGGTGATCGGGCATCTTCGCGACGCGGCGCCGACCGCCGCGATCAACGGGTAGCCCGGCCATGGGACTCGATGATCGCGACTATATGCGCGAGCGCTATCGCGACCGTGCGAAGAAAACCCCGACCGGGCGGATGGAAGGCGCCTGGTTCGATTCCGTCAACCGCGGCTTCGACTATCAGCGTAGCCGGTACTGGAGCCTGCGCGGTAATGCCGGCGGGACACTGCGCTGGTTGCCCTTCGCGTTGAGCCTGCTCCTCATTGCCATTCCCTTTTTAGGGGAAGCCCAAAGGGCGGGATGGCTGCCTGACGGCGCGGCGGCAATGCCTTTCCCGGAATCGGGTTCGGTCACCGTCGAAAACGGGGTCACGCGCAAGCGCATTTCCAGCTTCCTCACCATCGAAACCGCGGATGCGAACGCGGTCGTGCAGCTCTTCGATCCGGCATCAGGCCGGCACATCATCTCGGTCTATGTCTCAAAAAACGACCGCATTCGCGTTCCGGTCCCGCAAGGCACCTTCAGGATGCGGCTGATCGAGGGCCAGAAATGGCATGGCCCGGCGCACTTTTTCGGATCGAACACATCCTATGAGACGGTTGCGGAGCTCATGAGCTTCGAGCCGCGGACCGGGCATATCATCGACCTGCATCGCCGGCCCGATGGCAATCTCAAGACGCGCATCATGCTTACCCGGCCTGAGAGCCTCTGATGGAGGCAGCAGAAGCCATACCCGTGTGTCGGGCATCCTTGTTCCGCTCCTGCCGCAGGCGCGACGAGATGGCCGGACTCCGCGAGGCGGGCCTTGCCCGAGGCATTCAAAAATTGTCGGCGCCCTTCAGGAGAAACAGAAATGACCAGACAACCACGCGCCTATGACGCACTGGCCGCCCATCTGGCTCCGGACGATCCGGGCGAGGGGGAGCGCCAGATCGACACGGCGATCCTCACCCTGCAACGCGCGCGCTATGGCCCGCTGAATCGCAGCCGCGCGCTATTCTGGCTTGGCCAGCTCCTGCTTGGGCTCAGCACGGTCATTCTGGGAGCGCGTTTTCTCTGCTGGTTCGAACCACAACTTTGGCAGACCTTCTTTGGGGTTCTTGCCGGCGCCGTTCCGACCGTGGTCGCCAAGGTCGTGTTCGTCGGCGCCTTCCTCCACTTCGTTTATCATTGCACCTTTGGGGCAGTGACGGATTACGGTCCGGCACCCACGCCGCCAGAACCGATTTACGAGTGGCTGGCCGCTCAAGGCAAATCGAACCTGACCTACTGGCACGAAATCTACTGGCCGTACCGCAAGCGTCAGGCGAACCGGAAAGAGATTCTGGGCTTTGTCATCTGGCGAAAGACGCCGTGTCCGCCGGACCGGTATCCGCCAACGCCGGTGCCGGTCGGGGCCGCGCCGGAGCCGGAGAACCCCCACATGGTGTATCTTGACAGCCCGCAGGGGCGTGCGGATCGGGAGGCCTTTCTGGTGACGTTCGAGCATCGGATGGATGACTGGTGGCGGCTCTCATTCAGGCTGACCCTCGCCGTGCTGATCATGCTGTTGGTCGTCATCTACCTCCCCGTCTATCCGGCGACACAGGCGGGCGATCTGATCCGCACCGGCGTGATGACGGCTTTCATTGCGGGGTGCATATTGGCGTTCTTCGGTTTCGGCAGAGTGCCGATGCGCTGGCTCCCTTACCCCGTCCGGCGCTACTGGTTTCGGGGGCTTCCACCCGAGGCAGCGCAATTTCGGGATCATATGATCGCGCGTTCGAACTGATTGCGTGGGCCGCGGCAGGAACAAGGTGCTGGCCACGAACAATGCCAGCCTGTTGAAACGCGCCATCGACGCCAAGTCGCGCGCGAAATTACTGTCTATCATTCATCCAATGAGGAGGGTCTACGACCGCCACGCAGGTACGGTGGCCCAGGAGCCGCAACTGGCATTTAGCCGGCTGTGCTGATGCTGTCCACGAAGTGCTGCTGTATGCTGGTTTCCCAAGGATCATCTTCTCTCGGGACAACGGCCTCAGACCATCCTTTGGGAAGCCGGTTCAGGGCTTTCAGCGCCCCAAGCGCGCGGGCCACGCGCTTGGGGCCGCCGGCACCGGTCATGTTTTTGATGGCCGTGCTCACGCGCTGGCTGCGCGCATGATGGCTCTGCTCTTTCGGATCGATGTCAGCCAGCACGCTACAGAAATCTCCCTCTTCGATTTTCAGTTGCGATAGTGCCCAGGACAGGATGCCCTCAAAGAAGTTCGCCTCCAGCTCGTGCCGCATTCGGACCTCGAGCGCGGCAATGTGTCTCTGCCCAGGGAGAAGATAGGCTGGAAGTCCCTTATTGCCGCTATCTTCCGGACGGGGCTTCCATCGACAGACAATCGTGTCTTCCCAGATCGGCCTGACGAACCAGGACAAGGTTCCGATGAGATTCTTGAGCAATGCCACGAGAGCTTCGCACTCAATGTCCAGAAGGAGCCGCTCCCTTGGCGACAGTTCCTCTGCTCGGTCCACGCGGTGCATCAGGCCGGCGAAATCCTCGATGAAATAGAGTTCATTGTCCGGCCGTTGCATAACCTGCGGGCCCAGGATCGGTGAACGGATCCAGTCCGTATCATCGTCCCCCTCGAAATCGAATCTGGCGATATTGCTATCGAAATCGCAACCGAATGGCTGCCATCGAACCGACAGATTCCCCGAGCGCAGGACGAGCGCATATACGCCGACGCGAGCCCTATCACGGTGAAGTTTCCGCAAATTCCAGTAAGGCATGCTGTGGGCCAGTGCCAAAGCCTGGGCAGAGGGTCCCGTCAGACATGCCTCGATCACCGGCGGTATATTCCAATCCCCCTTCACTCCAAGTTGGACGCGTTTCGCACAATAGAGGGCTGCGCAAGTACCGGCGGATTGTGCGTGGACCAAACCGTCATCGAGCGTGAACATTCCTTCCTCTATCCTTCGTCCGTTCGCTTCAGGCTGGGTTCGACACCGGGACCGTCTCAATCGCCGCCGCAAGACAGGCCCAGACCCGTTCTAGGTCATGTGATGGTCCTGTCAGGTATCCACTTGCCGCAACATGTGGCGCTGCGCTTCGGACGAGCCGTTCATTCGCTCTCGAGATCTTCGCCCCGCTTTTGGCGGGCGCGCTACACCTCATACCCGTGACCCGCGAGAAGTCGAGCCATGCCGGCACCTTCCCAGCTTCCGGGCCGGCGAATGACCATCGCCGCATCCTGCGCCAGCATCGTTAGAAGGTCCGCGGCACTCTCAAGTGGTCCATGAGTCGTTGCGCCATTTCGTGCTTGATCTGCATCGACACAACGCCGCGTAAGTTCGGCCAGGTTCGCCGAATCCTCTTTGCTCAATTCGATCGTGATGGTCGGCAAACTCATTCTCCTCGATTTCTTCGGAAACCGTCCTCGTCGGAGTCTCCAACAATATGAGAGTCTTTGCAAATCCGGCCTGGAAAGGCAGGGCTGGCAGCTCATTTACGGACCCGCGACAAGACGCGTGCGGCAACATTGCTGCGCACGGCGAGCTTGCGGCCATAGCGCAATGCGGTTGTTGGCGAACTCCAGCGCAGGGCCTGCGCGATGCCAGCGCCATCCTCTCCCGCCGCGAAGAGATCCTGGGTAAGGCCGACGCGCAGCGAATGTGTGGACAAGGCCTGGATCGCGTCGTCCAGCTTGCCAACAGCCAGCGTAACCAGTCCCTTGTCATAGGCCGTGAGCGCCACACGGCGGTAGATGCCGTTGACGCCCTGCCGGGTTAGAGATGTCGTTCCGATGGAATAGGTCGTTCGTGCGAGCGCAGTTTCCGGTACGGTTTCCCGTGCGCGACGTCGATCGACCCCGACCCTGCGGAACAGCGGGCCTTCTTCGATGCCGCTTGCAACCAGCCATGCGCCGACGCGCCGCATCGTCTCCGCGGAAAGCCATGCCCAGGCGCCTTCCTGTTCCTGGTCGGTCTTGGAGTAAGGGATGAAAAGCGTCGCCGAGCCATCCTCCTGTGGATCGATTTGTCTTGCCTCCACCATGGTGAGTTCGCTGACCCGCAGGCCGGCATCATAGCCGAGCGAAAGCAGGGCGGCATCCCGCAGCCCTTGCAAATCGCCGCCACAGGCATCGAGCAGCGCGGCAAGGGTAAAACCTTTGGCGGCATGAGGATCGAGTGCCTTGCCCAGCCGCAAGGGCGCTGCCTGGCGCTGGAGGGCACCTTTGCGCCTGCGGACGGCCTTGAGCGCTGCCCGCACCATCGGCGCGTCGGTGGGCGCGGCATCGCCCGTCAGTCCCATCATGCGGTGGACCGAACCGAGACTCGCGATACGTCGCGCGAGGGTCGCGGGCTTTTTCCCCCTGGCATCGAGCGCATTCACATAGCGCACCACATCTTCGGGATCGGCGGGCAGTGGTTTTCGGCTTTCCTCGCCGCACCAGTCACGCCAGCAATCGAGATCGGCGGCAATCGCCGCCTTGGTCGCGTCGGCCATGGCCGAAAGCGTCGTCTCGAGCCCGAGCTGGCTGATCGGCGGCAGATCTGTGGGAACGATGCCGCCGATCGTGCGGAGCAACCGCATATCGACCGTTTCGGCGTCCGCGTTCCGCGACCGCATCGGCAGTGCGGCGTCCTCGGTTCTGACGACGATGATTTCCATATCGGAGGATCTTGTGGAACTCTCAGCCATTGCTCGCTATATGTCATTCTGGAGGACATGATGCAGCTTAACTCGGCACAAGCCTTGAAACTGGGCCGCGAGGTCCATGAAACCTTCGGGAGCTGGAGGAAAGCGCGTGAGGCGGCCGTCCAGCGCAACGGCGTCTATGTCATCGACCGCGAGAAGATTCGCGCCGCCAGGGCCGAGAAGACCGCCGAAACGGCCTAAGCTGGCATGACCTTCGGATATGCGCTGCTCGGCGCGCTCGTTCTGCTGCTTCCGGGCTTCGCTGGTTATTTCGGACTTCGGATCGGGGAAGCGCGCGATTTTGTCTCGCCGCGACCGGATCGGCCGAACTCCAATCTCACTATCTTCCTGGTTGTGGCGCTGGCGCTGGGCGCGCATGTCTTCGGCGCTGGCATCTTCGCGCTCAACGAACTGATCGCGGCCTGGAAGCCACTCATCAGGCTGTCCTACGAACCCAACCCTTATAAGGCGCTGCTCAGCGGCCATGCGCCACAGGGGCTGTCCTCGCTTGCGATCGAACTGGAACTGCTGTTTTTCCTCGGACTGGCGGTGCTGATGGGCTGGATCTGTGAAACGATTGCCCGGACATCGCCGATTACGGCGAGGGCCGATCCGTTGCGCTTCGGATGGCTGTTGCCGATCGTCCAGAAGGTCGAGGCTGGCGGCCATGTCGCCGTCGGTTATGTGCGGACGACCAGCGGCCATGACGGAGCCTGGATCGCCTATGAAGGAAGCGTGCGTCGGCTGACGCTCGACGAGGATGACGGGATTCGCATGGTCGTGCTCGAGCAATGCGACCGCTTCCTGGTCCAGATGAAGGACGGGAAGATCGAGCGCGTTGATATGGAGAGCGCGCCGATCGCCATGATGCACCTGGCCGCCGACCAGATCGCGGATTTCGCGGTCGAACTGTTCGAGGTTCCTGAGTCCGACGCCGAGTGACGCCAGCCGCTCGGTCGCCTGCGGCACAATGCGCGGCACATTTGTGCCGCGTGATTGCTGCAATTTCTTCATCTGCGGAACTTGCCCCTTCCCTGCCGGTTTCGCGCTCCTATACTTACCATAATCTCCCATTATGGTAAGTGGGAAAATCGCGCGGGGAGGGCGGATTCAAGCCGGAAATCTGACGCCTACATTCACCCAGCTACTCGTCAGATTGCCCCGTTCTTGTTTTGATAACGCCCCAGAGCTATATAGACGGAGTGATCGATGGGATCATGGTACAGGTTGTGAGATGGCAAAGGCTGCAAGCTTGGTGTTGGCGACGGTGAACGCTCCTTATGGGGCGAACCTCTCCGCGCATCAACTCGCCGCGCTGATCACCGACCCCAAGAGCGCGAGCGACTTCAACGCGCCCGTGTTCTCCTTTTTCTCGGAAGTGAGCCCGGCTCTGCAGTTGCAGTTCGTCCAGGAAATGGGTGTCGATGCCGATAAGGTCTGCGCGGTCGCAGACCAGTTTTCCAACCTGTCGGGCTACGCGCTCCCGCTGGCAGCGTAACGTATGGTCGAGCGGGGCCCGAGCCAGTGGCCAGTCCTGTTCGACCTCGCGATGGAAATCTTCGGCCATTTAGAGAAAACCGTAGGCTTTGCGCCTTCGTGGAGCTTTGGCGGCGGGACCGCTCTCATGCTCCAGATCGACCATCGCGAAAGCCACGACATCGACATCTTTCTCGATGATCCGCAAATCCTACCCTTCCTCAATCCGCAGATCCAAGATTTCGCCATGACCCGCCGACCGGACGAATATAAGACCGACGGGACGCAGGCGCTCAAACTGGCCTTTGACGAACTCGGCGAGATCGACTTCATCTGCTCTTCCGCCATCCTCGATATCGCCAGCGAGCGTCACGATGTGCGAGGGCAGATCGTCGACCTGGAGACACCGGCCGAAATCGCAGCCAAGAAGGTCTATTTCCGGGGCTGGAACTTGCAGCCACGCGACATGTTCGACTTGGCAGCAATCGCCGAGCATCATGGAGACGACTATCTCGTCTCAGCGTTGCGCGAATGCGGCCGCGAGCGATGCCAAAAGGCGCTAGACGTCGTAGAAAAGGTCAACCCGAAGGCCGTCGAAACAGTCATCGGTCAACTCCTGTACCGCGACAGATACAGCCATCTGGTCACGGCAGCCCAAGCAATTACGCATCGAATTCTGACGGAATCACTCTCGGACAAGGCTGAGCATGTGGGTAGTGAAGATTGAAGGCTGCCCGAAGCTCGCGTCCTTCTCTCTCGCGGCAGACAAGCCATGAGCGGCAAATTCTCTGCCTTTGTCATCAAGGCGCTGGTCGACACGATCACGGGCGGCGCCGGCAATGATAACAGCCCGGCGATCGGAATCTATCGGTCGGGCCCGAAGATCGAACAATTCTTCCTCGATTGCGGCCTCGACATGCGTATCGGCGCGAGCTCTCGCGTACCCGCGACGACGGATTTCCTGCGCCAGGCAGCCAATCACTATGACGGCCAGGGCGATGTCTACATCACGCGGATCATTGAGAAGGTCTGCGATCCGCGCGAATATCTGACGGAGCCCGATAAGGCGACCGCGGTTCGCGAGCATCTCAACAAGGCGCTCGCAGCGGACGAGCTGGCGGTGGTCATCGTCGGCGGCAAGGCCGTGCTGACCAGACGCCAGAGCTCCGGGACGATCGTCGAACCCTTCATCCAGAAAGTCGAAACACTGGACTTCGACACGGTGCAGATGGAGATAGCGCGCGCCCTCCCCAATCTTCAGGATGACCCCGAAGATGCGGTAACCGCCGCGTGCTCGCTCATCGAGGCTGTCTGCAGATCCATCCTCATCGAGCTCGGGTTGCCGCTGCCGCCCCGCAAGGATATCGACGGCCTTATCCGCGCCGTCCAGGAGCCGCTGAACCTGTCGCCGGGGCGCAGCGACCTGCCCGCCGAAGTGGAAGCAGACGTCCGCCAGATCCTGAGCGGCCTGACATCGGTTGCAAAAGGCATCGGTGCGCTGCGAACGCATGGTGGTGACGCTCACGGGCGTGAAAAGGGCTTCCGGAGGATCGACCCGCGCATCGCACGTCTCGCGATCAACGCCGCCAGTTCGCTGGCCCTGTTCCTGATCGAGACCTGGGAGCGCCAAGAAAAGCGCGCTCTGCCGCAGCACGCACCGGGGATTTAGCCTGAGGCGCGCGCTGCCTCTGCCCGGGGCTGCCCATGCGCGCCGCGGACATAGGGTTGCCGCCGGTGCTCGCTAATGGCGATGCTTGGGTGAAGCGCGGCTCGGACCGCGTCGGTCACGGTGTAGACCGCATGACGCTGGGCGCCGCGGTTTTCATGATCGACGAAGAACCCCTGGTAGTGCCGCGTGATCAGCCCGGCCCTCACCAGCTCCGACACCGCCCGGCTGATTGCCGTCATGCCGGTTTCGCGGACACGCTCACTGACTTCCGCCTCGACCAGGCGGTCGGCCTCGGCCGGATCACCTGGAAACTCTCCCCGGCCGACGAGCGCAGCTCGAACCTTGTCGGCGGTCGCGCGGCGCTGATGATGACGCGCGCCGCTGGGTGCGATCGTCGCGGCCAGCCATTCGCGGATCGGCACAAGCGCTTCGCCTTCGCGAACGAGCGGTCCCGCCTGCCCGTTGGCCCGCGCAACCCGCGCGATCAGATCAAGCACCATGAAGGTATAGCGCGGCCGCGCGGAGTGCTCGGCGATGATGCGTACGATATCGGGCATGCCCGTCGTTCGCTGGGGCGTCGCCGCGAAGAGGTCCTGCTGGATCATGGAACGAATCAAGCACAAAGCTGGACTCTTGTGAATCCCCCAAAATGCTCATGGAGACGCGAGACGGCACTTTTGCCATCCGTGTCACTTCACCCCTCCTCATCATTTTTCTCGTCTTCACACCATGCTAGACCCGCCCCATGAGCAAAGATGAATCAGACCCCGATCTTATCGGAGAGGATCCCCGATTGGATGGCCTGAAGGATCGCCTCGAGGCGGCGCATTCGGCCGAAGAGGAACGAACCCGCCCTGCCTCTACAGGTGCCGATGCCAGCTATAGCCTCGGCAATCGCGTGCTGGCGGAACTACTCGGCGGCGTTGCCGGCGGTGCCTTGCTTGGCTGGATCATCGACAGGTTTGCCGGCACCGGTCCCTGGGGCCTGCTCATCGTGATGGCCCTCGGCATCGTCGTGGCCTTCGTCAACATCATCCGCATATCCAACCGCAAGCCAGACGGATCGTAACGTTTGCCATCTACGTCACTTTACCCGGCGTGAGGTAAAGTGACACAGTTGGCACTAAGGCAATGGCAAACTGTCGGAGACCAGCGTGGCTGATTTCAGTCTCAAACATTACGAGCTGCGCACGACGGATGAATATCGTGCGGCTAGCCGGGCGACCTGCATCGATCGCATTCTCGCGCACCGGCAGATGGCGCGCCGCTATGCCGAAAAGGCTCGAAAGGTGCGCGAGGCAGGCGGAGCCGCGCGGTTTCGCGCACGCGCCATTTCAGGCCTCAGGATCGCGAAACGCTGACATTGCGGATGACGGAGAGCAAACAGGGAATTGATATCGAAGATCTGCGCGGGCTCGACATTCACCTTCACGGGCTGGATCGCGCCGACGCGCCTTATACGCTCTATTATGACGAGACGAACAACATCCGCCGTTTGCACGTCACGGCCGATGGGTTGAACGTCGATAATCCGGGATGCTTTGTCCTCGCCGGCGTTGCCCATAGCGGTCCTCGCAAACCCATCGACATCGCCCCTCTACGCGCGGCTCTCAAACTACAGCCCACCACCAAGGAGATGAAGCTCGCGCACATCGGCAAGGGCGACTTTCTCGACCTGCTGGGCTCACGGCGTCTGGGGGACCTCCTCGACTGGATCGCGGCCAACGGGCTATTCCTCCACTACCAGTGCCTGGACGTAATCTACTGGTCGCTCGTCGACATTGTAGACGCCGCACTTATCGCGGGCGATCGTGAAGAACTGATGCTGGTCGCACCGGCTCTCAAGGATATGCTCAACCTTGCCCTGCGCCGGGACCTCGAGGCGACCACGGACCTGTTCCGGCTCTTCAACTATCCCGCGCTCGATCCTCGCGATGGCCCGCAATTCTATCATGTCGTGCTGCAGATGGTCGAAGAGGAAGCAGATCACCTTCATCCCTTCTATGGGAGGCTTCTTGCCCAGGCTCTCGAGGACGCCATTCAGGGTGAGAGCTTTCCGTTCATCGAAGGTGACGATGAGGATCGGCATATCCTGATCGAGGGGTTCGACATCTTCTTCCGCCACAGGATCGCACTGCTGCGCAACTCGACGCATGTTCTCGACCTCGAGGAAGTCGTCCGCCGCCAGTTGCTGGCCGATCCCCTCATGCGTGACGGCGTGCCAGTCGACAGCTTCAGGTTCGTGGACTCGCAGGACGAACCGCTGATCCAGGTCAGCGACGTCGTCGCGGGTCTGTTGGGCAAGTTCTTCTCCTATGTCGTCAGCACCGAAATCGACGTCGTTCGAGCTGATCGCGCGGCGCTCAGCGACCTTCAGACTGAAAATCTGGCAAAGCTCGCACGTCTGTTTGATCAGGCGACCGATGAAAACGAAGCATTCGCCCATCGTGTGATGAGCCTGTCGGACACCCACAAGGCAGACATTTTCATGCAGACGTAGCACACCGATGGCGCAGGTCGGTCCAGGCGGCTATGCAGTGAGCAATTTCAACTGAAATGAGGACTATCCGAATGAACAATAGTGAGCTTGCTGAAACCCTCGCCGGCCAGACGGGCACGACCAAGGCGGATGCCCGCAAGGCGGTCGATCTCGTTTTCGCGGCGATCGCGGATGCGGCGGCCAAGGGCGAGGAAGTAAGCCTCAACGGCTTCGGAAAATTCAAGGTGAAAGACGTGCCTGCCCGCGAAGGCCGCAACCCGGCCAATGGCGAGACCATCAAGATCGCCGCTTCCCGGAAACTTACCTTCACTGTGGCGAAAGCCGTCAAGGACAAGCTCAACGGCTAGTCGAGATTGACGCCTCGAGCCCCCTGAGGACCGAGGCGTCGCCCCCTTCCCTGCCTTGATGGTCGCCCCGGCACGAAATGAGCGATAACGACGAACTGACTGCGCTCATTCGCGAAACATTCTCGCGCATCTGGCCAAGTAGCGATCCCGACATCGCGAACTATCTGACGCCAATGGTCGCGAGGTTCGCGCGGTCGGATTGCCGCGACCGCCATTTCCTTGTCGAGTTCCAGCGCGGCGATCTCGGCAAGCTGGCGAGCCGGATCTGGGAAGCGATGCTCTATGGCCGCTTTCAGGACCTCGGCTGGAACATGGCCAGCGAGGACAAGGGGCCAGACTTCCTGATCGATGATCAGGTCTATATCGAAGCGGTCGCCGCGCAGCCGGGCGACGCCGCCAAGGGCGGCTTGCCGCAGGAGTGGCAGGATGGCGGCGCCAACGGCGCCGGTATGGTTCCCACCGATCAGATGCTCCTGCGCTGGACGTCTGTCATCAAAGCCAAGCGTGATGGTTATCTCAAATGTCTGGAGCAGGAGGCAGTCGATCCGAAACTCCCGTTCGTGATCGCGGTGAACACCTGCCGGCTTGGCGGCGATACCCTCGGCATTGGCGGCGTCCCGCTCGCGGCTATGGCTGTACTTCCCTTCGGCAGCCCGCAGGCCCATGTCGACGTGCAGACAGGTCAGCCGCTCGGTGGCTGGCAGCTCTCATGGCAAGACACCGTGCTCAAGGCCAACGGCGAAGAGATTCCCACCGACAACTTCCTCCAGGAGGACTATCGCTGCGTCAGCGCAATCGTCGGCTGCTCCGGTTTCTATGCCTTTCCCGATGACCGCGACAAATTCTGTGGCCAACCGCCATATTACGTCATTCACAATCCACTCGCCGCCAATCCCCTCCCCCGGCCTTGGCTCCCCGGCGCGATTGAATACGCCGTCACTGCCCATGACACGCACCGCCTTCAATTGGACCAACTGCCGGCCTAGCTGCGCCCTGTTCACGACCGAGATGGATTGGTTACGAAAGCGCCGCTTCCAGCGCTGCCAGACCGGCCTGATGCCTCTTGGGCTGCGCGTCTCTGAACCTAAGGATATTCATCAATTTGAACTGCGGCGCTGGAAGCTCACGGACAGCGGGCAGCGGGAAGCTTTCCCACTCCGGATCCCCAGCTTCGAAGCTCCTGAGAAACTGTCGATCGTCGGCATCGAGCGAGGCATGAATCGTCTGCACAAGGCGATCGAGCGTTTCGACATGATCCTCATAGGTGAATGGCTCGAAGGGCATTCCTTCGAACTGAGCCTTGAACGTAGCGCTTTGATCCTTTCGGCTCGGGCTGACCAGCTCAGCGACCGGGCGCCCGTGGCTTACCAGCGCTCCGACGAAGCCGTGACGAACCTCGTCGACCAGCCCTTCTGCGTCCAGCAGGCGCTTCACGTCGAACAGATCGCGCGGATGCTGCCGGTCCAGCGCGGCACAAATCTTTCCGCCGAAAAGCTCACCGTGCGAGAGGCATCGCGCCTCGACGAACGCCTCAAACCTCTCCTGCACCTGGTCCGAACATGGCAAGTCGCGGAGGGGAAGGAGATGGCCGCGCAGGGTGGGATTAACCTCCACCTTGATCTGGGTCTTGCCGCGCTGGCAGTTGAGCTTGACCTCCATCCCTTCCTGGCCCTGGCGTGTCTGGGTCACGCGGGTCGGTGGCAGGCGGCGTTCGATGTCCGCCTTGATCCGGGCGAGAGCCTCACTGATCGCGCGCAAGGATTGGGCCCGGTCGTGGATCGGTAGGTAGGTCAGATCGATGTCGACCGAGAGGCGTGGAAGATCCCATTCGAACAGGTTGATCGCGGTGCCGCCCTTCAGCGCGAAGACGGGCTCGGCCATGACCAGCGGCAGGACGTCCAGCAGGAGCCGGACCTGATCGCGATATTGCTCAGTTGCCACCCGAAACGAGCTCCTTGGGCAAGAGCAGTCGGTATTTCGGGACATAGCGCCCCATTTTCGCAAGGCTGCGATCACCCGAACCCAGGTCTATCTGCTCCACCTTCAGATGGCGCATGACGGCGAGTTCCGCTCGCTCCGCAAGATAGAGGAACAGCCGCCGGACCTTCACCGACGCGCAGGCCTCGAGCAGCGATTGCATGAGCTTGGGGCGAAGCGACGTCATGCCTTCGACGATCTGGCCGGCCTCGACGAGATCGAATTCCTTGGGCGCAAGGTGCAGCAGCTCCAGGATGGCCCGTTCGGGCGTCGCCGTGGTCAGTGGATAGCCTTCCGGACTTCGCTGCTCGGTGAGGCCGAGGTCATTCGGCAGGAGCTTGCTTTGCATGTGCCGAACTTCTTCCCCCCAATGCGTCTGGAACCAGGCCGGCAGGACGACATGCAGCGGAGAGAAGAGATAGGCCTTGCTCTCTCCGAAGCGCAGATAGTGGCTGTTCCCCGTCATCTCGAGGCCCGTCAGGGCGCCTACATGAACCGGCAGCTTGAGCTGCGATTGAACGCTGTATAGCGCGCCTTGCCAGGTCACGGTTTCCATGGGGCGCTTGAAAGCTCCGCGGCCAAGCGAGACCAGCCATTGTGAGGCGGTATAGTTCTGCAGATCCTGCGCCGTCAGCCCAAGCGCCTTGAGATGCGGGCTGGTCGCCACGGTGTGCGGCTCCCAAGCGTCGAGCAACGACTTCAATTTATCGGTTCGACCTACCTTCATGGTCTATCTTTGGCATAAATTCCAAGGTTCCTCAATCCCTCGGAATTTCATGAACTAATATGTCAGAGATATATTTGGGACATATAATTCAAGATATCGGACGCCCTCTGTCCCGAGACGATGGCCTCACAGCGAAGCCCACGGTCATGGATCTATAGCGAGGTTACGGCAGTCTATGGCTTTTTCATAAACTCGCCAATCTCCCAATAATCCCCTGCAATCCGTTGCGAACAAAGCTCGAACCGGCTATTCTCCGCTGCCAGGAGATGGCCATGCGCATCCTCAAATTTGATCTCAACACATACAACCAGACTAAAGACCTCCCGGGAGGCCCCGTCTTTGGTGTCGTTGAAGAGGAACTGGCTGACATCGAGATGTTCACCGATCAGCACGGCAATCCTACTCGCGGAGGAATGATCGGCTACGCGCTTGCGTATCTTCTGATGGCCGGCTTCGTTGGAGCGATTTTCTACCTCCTCTAAGCTTTATTCGCGAAGCTTAGGGTCTTGGAAGAACCCACGATCGTGGTCGCGGTTCACTTCCTGCTGGAGATCGGTGGAGCCCTGAACGCGCTGTCCTCGCATTGTCTGCGCAGCAGCCCGATCGCCGCTGAGTTCGGTCTTGCCCGCCTCGATGATCGCGGCGGCGCCCACGTCGCCGCCCCCGCCGGGGCCCGCGGGCAGACGCCCAGGTCCATGTGGCCGGTAAGACCCTCTCACGTCTGCCGCACTTGAGATGCTCGGCCGGCTTACGTCGACGAGGTCCGGATCGTGCAGACGGCCTTCGATCTCGGCCCGAATGCCGTCCTGCTTGTCGTGCATCCAGCGCGTGATCATCTCCTGGCGCACGACCCGCTGCTGGTCGGTCAAGTCGGTCGCCCAAAGCTCCGGCGCATCAAGCCCAGGATTCTCGACCTGCTGGCGTCGATACCATTGAGCGAGATCCTGGCTCAGATTTTCGCTGAGTTGCATGCCATGCGTCTCGGCATAGCTGGCATCACGCGACAACTGCTGGGAAAGCTCCTCAAGGCGGCGGGCCGTTTCCGAATAGGACTTCGCAAGCGCCAGGGAATCTTCAGTGCTAGCCGACGCCGAAGATGTGGCCGATGCCCGGCTGAAGCTGCCGCTGCGCGAATATGTCCCGTCGGACATCGACGCACCGGTTCCGCTTGAATGTTCGTCCCGCACGCCACTTGAGGATGTATTGGCGCTGTCGCTGCCGCGGGTTTCCTCCGTCCCGTAACGGAGCCCATCGATCTGGCTGCCGGATTTGGATACGCTGCCGCCAATCCCCGGCAGTCTTCCCAACGCTCCGCCGCGACCACCTGCCCGCCCCCCATTTTGGTTCCCGCCGACATTTGCAGTGACCGATCCCATGATCTGATCGTTAGTCTGCGCCTGGCGATCATGGCCCTGAGATATTCGCTGGCCTTGCGAGATCGTGTCCCGTTCCTCCTGACCCTGTGTGCTGCTTCCGGTCCGCCGATCGAATTGATCGACGGAGGTGTTCGCCTGCCGTCCGCTGCTGGAATCCCAACCGGAAGACCGTTCAGTCGATGTGCCAAAGGCGCTGCGATTGGCGTGGGTTGCGGTGAGTACCTCGGCCGCAGCATTCTCATAGGCTTGCGCCTGACGGTGCGCTTCGCTGGCCATCTCGCGCCATTCGGCGACCGATCCCGTCGTCATCGTCGGCGTGAAGCCGAGGCGCGAGATCGCACTGGAGGTGTCGAACACCTCCTGACCATTGCCGAACCCGTTGATCATGGCGCCATTGTCCTGGCGCCATCCCACGCTGGGCGCGCCGCCCATATAGCTCGGTGCTGTGGTCCACTGATCGGCTTGGCGCATATTCGACGTCGAGTTCGCCCAGCTCACATTGCCATAGGCATAGTTGCCGGTAGTCTGCTCGAGCGCCGCCGCCTCGGCTGCGTTCTGCGCGGGCGCCAGCATCGACATGGACTGGCCGGCGATCGACATCGCCCCCCGCGCAAGACCGGCCGCCAGGAACGGCACGCTCATGAGCATGAAACCGGCGATCGTCGCTGTCTCGCCGTTGACCGCGCCGATACCGGCATAACTGCCGAGCGTCACCCCTCCCCCGGCCACGCCGTTGGCCGCTGACTCAGCCCTCGTCATGCAGATCATGTGCAGGATCACGTAGAGCGGACCCCATGCCGCCAGATAGAAGAACCCCATGGCATAGCCCTTGAGCGTGCCGACGCCTGTCTGCGGCATGAGGAACAGCGGGAAAATCACAGGAAACATCGCGAAGAAGACGACGGTCAGCACGATGTTCAGGATCGGCACCCAGGCCATCGCCTGCTGCGCGATCGAGTTGTAGGTGTTGCGGGCCTGAATGTCGGCCCTCGTTTGCGCAAAGGTGTCGATTGCCGCGGCGCCGGCCCCGCCGGCCATGCTGTTGCGCGCCTGCATGAAGGCGTTGATGGCCGTGTTCTGGCGCATCGTTTCGGTGAAATTGCTCCCCGATCCGGTAAAGGCCGTGTTCGCGATCGGCACGTCGTGCTTGAGCTTGTCGGCAGCCAGGGCGTTGCTCAGCTTGGGGTAGACCTCCTTGCCCCACAGCGGGGCGTTTGCCTCGATCATCGGCGCCCATTGGGCGTCGAGTGCCTGATAGGCCTGCCGACAGGTGACGATGAAGTTCTGGACGGTGCCATCGCCCTGCCGCTCGAGCCATTCCTGCGAGCGCGCCTCGGACCCCGGCCCGATTGCCGCCCAAAGATCAGGCGCTTTGGCGAGATTGGTGAGCGACTTCTGGTAGAGCATCACATCCCCGAAGACGCAGTTCTTGAAGTGGCTTTCGAGATTGGTCGAGAATTCGGCGTCCCTCACCACGAAATTGCGCGTCGCGTCGAACAGACGCGCACCATAGACCATGCCGTTCGTCGAGTAGTTGAGCTCGCTCGGCATCACGAACACGGTCTCGGCCGTGCGGGTGAGCCAGTCGCCGACCTGGGTGGTGAAGCTCGCCAACACGCCCAGACCCATCGGCACATTGTCGATCGTCGCCGGCGCGAGACTCGGGTTGATACGATCGGTCACCTTGATGCTGACCGTTGGCACCATCAGGCAAAGGTAAATGGCCGTCGCCTGCAAGAACCAATTCATCCACGCCTTGTAGTTGAGCGTGAAGGCGACAACGAGCAGCGAGTAGATCAGGCCCATCACCATCACCACCCGTAGGAGCGAGCGATAGCCCCCTCCCCCGGACCAGGCCGCGACGGCATTGAACACGTTTACGAGATATTCGCCGCCCCCGACCGTGAAGACCTCCAGCATCGCCGCGCTCCCGCCCTAGTTCAGCCCCTGCGCATTCAGCCCGCGCGAGAAATTGAGCGCGGAGGCCATGCCCGGCGTCATCGAGTTCTGCAGGGTGGACTCGAGCATGATGCTGCGGTTGATGATCTGCATCGTCACCTGCAGCTTGTTGTTCAGCCGCACATCGCGCTGGCTGAACTTCGCGCGCGTGGCCGCGATCTGCTGTTTCCACTGCGTCGCGGTTTCCTGGTCGAAGGTCTGGTAGTGGACCTTCGCCTGCTCGACCCGGTCCAGCATATTGTCGAGCATGGCGGACAGGAGATCGACCGCGACGATCTCGGACAGCGTCTGGATCTCGCCGTCGGTCAGCGCATAATGCGCATAGGCCTGCACGGCGAGGATTTTGTAGATCGGCACCGTCGCCAGATTCAGCAGCTGCTTTTCGGCCGCGTTGAGCGGCGTGTCGGAGCGGATCTTGTCGCTCATCGACTTGATCATCGTCGCAATGCGCGGGCGCAACGCCGAGGACGCAGGGACCGACAGCGTCTGCTCGCCGACGTCGTAGCAATTCTCGTCGTTGCATTTGAGCATCTTGACCGGCGGCGCGTCCGCCGTCCCGTCGAGCAGCGCCGTCACCACCGCCTCTTCGGCCGGACCGAACATCACGACCTTGCCGCCGACGCTCGGATCGGTCGAAGGCGTGGTCACGACCGTGCCCACCAGTGTCATCACATATTCGGAGAAGGACTGATCGAACGCCCCAAACTTGGCCGATTTTCTGAGCGCCTCCCAGGTGTAGTTGTGCGGCTCACCGACCAGCTGATCCTTCATCGATGCGTCGGTATTGCCCGCGATGGTGGAATCGCGCCGGTTGCCGTTATTGCAGCCTTGGCGGGAGGCGGCCCAGTCGGAGAACACGCCCTGGCTGTTGCCCACGGCCTCGCAGATCGTCGCCCGCGTCGAATCCATCTGCGGCCAGATTCCGCCGACCAGAGCCTGCGCGGTCTCGCAGCTAGAGATATTCATCTGGTTCAGAAGCTGCGCCTTCTGGCTGAACTCATCCATCACCTTCCCGATCTCCGGCGAAACGGAATCGATCGCGAGCTTGAACGCGAACCCGAGAGCATTGTTGGCCGTCGCTTTGAGCATAGCCACGATTTCGGAGGCGTTGATGAACGAGAAGCTGCCCGAGAAGAGGTCGATGCCCCCGCAGCCGGCCCGGGCGCTGGGAAGCTGGAGATTGAACGGTTGCACGCTCTTCTGCGGGAAACGCGTCCAGACATTGCCGAGCGAATAGTAGCCTGCCGACTGCCCCTGATAGGCCGACGGACCCGTGACATTGGCAGCGCCGCCCGCGTCCGAGAAGAAATTGTTCATCTCGGAGGCGACATCGGCGCGCGCCACGCCAACAATCGCGAAATTGAGCGCGGCGACCATCGCCATGGAGGCGCCCGCTGAGCGGAAGAAGCGGCGCGCACGCCCTTTGCCACGATGCTGTGCCATCAGTAATCGCTCCCAACCTTGGTGTTCGTGAGCGTGAAGATCCGGTCCATGATCTCATCCGCACTGAGAATGCCGTAGCCGATCGGAATCGTGCGCTTCGTCACGGTATCGAACAGGACGAGCGCCGGCGTTTCGTTGCCCGGCACACCCATCCGGGCGCGCTGCCCAGAGTCGACGACATAATTCGGGAATTCCCGGCTCGGCCCGCCGTCCATCGACACCGCCATCACCGCCATGCGATGGCTGTCGGTCACCGAGCGCAGGATCGGCGCGAACAGCTCGCAGGCGCCGCAGCTCTGAGCGTAGAAATAGAACAGCCCGTAACGCTGACCCAGATTGGTGAGGACCGCGTCACGATCGGCCTTCCGGTTATCGAGCCAGGCGCGCTTGCCGACCGTCGAGACCGGCCTTTGCAGCGTGTAGTCGATGTCGGGATTCTGCCACAGCGCGCGCTGCCAGACGTCGGAGAAGGTCGACGCCCGGTCGAGCTGCTCGCGCTGGAAGCGGACATAAGCGATGACATTCTCCTCCGACGGTTCAAGGATCGCCTTCGCCTTCAGTTCGTCGAGATGCTTGGTGATCGCCGCCATGCGGTCGACGGCGCTCTGCTGTGGCGGTGCAGCCGGCGCTTCCCGCGGCACGGCTTTCGGCTTGTCGCAATAGAACCATTGGCCGAGTTTTCGCTCGCCGCAGTAGAAGTCGTCAGGCCGGCTCTGCTCGATCGTATCGGACGGCGGCGACGCGTCCTGCGCCATGAGCGGCGACGCCAGGCCAACGCCCAGGGCGACCAGCATCGAGAGTCTAGCGATCATCGACATCGCTCATCGTCCTTTCAGCGGCTGAGGCAGAATGCGCGGAAGAATGGGTAGGTGGTGTGGAGGCTGGCCCGCCGTCCCAGGCCGAGAAGTGGACGCAGCAATCGGCCACGCTGGCTATAGGGGTGCCGCAGCGATGGGGTTGCGCCGCTGCCGGGGTCGGCACCGTGAGCGATGCAAGAAGGGCGGGCAGCTCGATGATGAAGAACGGCATGGTCCTATGTCCTTGGGCAGGTGCTGCGGCTCGGCGGCAAGGAGATGGTTTCGCCCATCTCACTTGCCGTGAAGGTCGTAGTAATTCTGAATTTTCTGCTGGATTTCGGTCATGGTCTGGACTTCATCAGGCAGCTTGGCCGCATCCATGAAGTCCGCGTAGACCTCGGTGAAATCCATCACCGACAGGTCGAGACGGGAAAACTCATCGATCGTGAAGCCGAGGCATTGCTCCTTCTTGGCGGAGCCCCATGACTTGCCCAGTTGAGGGCGGCCCTGCTCCTGAAGAACCCGGCTGAGCTTGCTTTCGAAACAGCAATAGGCCGTTCGCCTCGTGCTGCAGATGCCGAGGAAGCTCGACGAGCAATAGGTGCCGAGATTGTGGCAGAGGCCCATGCGGTCCTTGATGTCGAGCTTCATCTCGTCCTGTGAGCAGGCGAACAAGGTCAGGAAGGGCGTCGCCAGCGCGGCGATCGCGGCCGGTCCTCCCGCCAGCGCCGCGGCACCGGCACCGACGGTGAGAAGACCCGACGTCTTGCCCGCGCAGCAGTTGATCAGACCGAAGACCGGCTTGTGGCAGGTCTCGCGGCTGCCCTTGAAGACCGTGAAATTGGTCTCATCGAACTCCTTGCCGGCCTGGTCGATCGAATGGAGAGCAACCAGCGCATCCTTGAACTCGGTGGACGCCTCTCGAACGATCGGTTCACAGTCACCGTTGATGCAGTAGACGTCGTCGCCACAGATATATTGGGGCGCATCGCTCGGGCCGCCTGACGGCGTCGGGCATTTGTAGACCCGGTTCTCGACCTTGCAGGGACCCCCGTCGGGTTCCTCGTCCAGGCATTCGGTCCGAAGGTACGTGCAGCTGCCGTTTGCCTCGAGGTCGCCGCAGTCGTTGGCCGATGAAATGCGATGACACTGATAGGTGCGCTCCCATGCCCAGCAGGGCTGGGTGACGGGAACGCCATTGACGATCCTGGTCACCGGATCGCTGGAAGTGCAGACCTCGGTCTCGAGCGTGCAGTTCGCGTCGGCAGCATTCGCGGCACACAGACCTTCGTTGCGCGTCACCACCGGCACCGCCGGCTCGTCCTGCTTGGTCAGCCAATAATTGCCGGTCGAGAGCACATAGCCTGGATGGTATTCGCCCGGCGTGATCCCCTGGGCCTCCGCCGTACATTTGACCTCGACGGCGGTATGGCCAAGGCTCTTGCAGTTGGGCGCCGCAGTGTACCCATAGGCGCTCATATTGTCGCAATAGTCGATGACCCGGCTTTCCCAGCAAACGCCCGATGCAATCTCGTCGTCGAACGCGGCGCGCGCGGGATAAGGGCCACCATCGGTCGGCAGGAAGCTCAACCGGCCCGTATAATAGGTGTAGACTGTCCGCGGCTCGGCACGAACATCGAGGGTGACGTTGCAGGTTCGCGCCTCCGTCGTGACCTTGCTGCCGGCGTTGCAGCTCGCCTCGTAATATCCCGCGCTGCCGGTCGCGGGCGGCAAGGGCACGCAGGTGCCTTTGGTTCCTCCCATCGACTCGCCGGCGAGATAGGTCGATGGGTCATTCTCCACCGAAGTCGCGCGGGCCGTCGTCGAGAGGATCTCGGAATTGCTGAAGGTCGCTCGGGTGCGATCGGCGTCGGTGGTGATGCGATATTGCTCGTTCGACGACTTGGCCGACTGGGCCGCCGCTTCCAGCCTCTCCGGATCGTCGAAATAGGAGCCCTCCGGCAGGTTCGTGCCCGAATAGCCCGGCACGGCGGCCGCCTGTGCATCGTTCGAAGGCACCAGCGTGGAGTCGTTCCGCTTCTCGGTGCCGAGCGCCTTGCCTTGCTGCCGTGCCTCATCGAGTGTCATCTGCCCCAATGCCGGCGATCCCATCGCCAGCGCCATGAACAGCACAGAAGAGGCAAGAGCGCGCCTCACGGGGCAGTCTTGCGCATGTTGGAAAGGCCGACAGCCGCGATCCGCGCACCGGGACCATTGCCGTCGGCGAACTGCTCGAGCGCATATTCGACCGAGACGTTGCCGACGAGCCGGTCATAAGGCGGCACCTTCGTCTGGCAGGAAAATCCGGCGCACAGGTCGAAATCGGACGAGACCGCGACATAGGTCGGCACGGCCTGTACGTCGAACGCGCGGAAGAGGCGCGGATCGATGCCGACATTGGCGAAATCGTCCTGCCGGTCGACGATCTTGCCGAGGCTCGTGGCGAACTCCTTCATCGAATTGTTCGGGAATCCGCGGAAGACAACCACGCCGCCGGCCTTGGCGGTATCGGCGATCAGCTTCTTCAAAGACTGGGGCGGCATCGAGAGGCTGGCAAAGACGATGAGCTGGGGCGCCTCGCCCTTGCCCGCTGTCGCGTTCGAGGCAGCGCCGGCGACGATCTCATCGAAGTCGACGGGCCCGGCCGGACCCTTGGGCAGTTCGCTCTTCGCGACCCGCTGCATGTTCGCCATTCCGCCGTCGCGAGACTGCGCCGCATCCTCGCGGAAGGCATCGCCCCGGTCCTTCACCTGGTTGACGAAGGCCTCGGCATCGGCCTGGAGATCGGCCGAGCGCTGCTTGATCGCCTGAATGTCGATCCCGTCGACGTTCTGCGCCAACAGCGCCGACATGCCGGCTATGGTGAGAATGGCGGCCGGAACCCAGAGATAGGTGCGCATCGTTCCTCCTAAAGGACGCAGCAGTTGCGCTTGCGCCAGACAAGGTAGCCCATGTCCTCGCCGCCGGCGGGATAGGCGCGGCCTGCGTCAGGCGGCATGGTGGATGCCCCGATCGCGGAGCAGGCGAAGCGGCCACTCACCGTCGGGATCGGGTTGACCATCTGGAAGCGGTACTGCTGCTTCCGCATGATCGGCATCAGGTACTTCTTGCAGAGCCCGGCCGAGCCCATCGTGCCCCAGGCCAGCGCCTCGCGGTGCATCTTGTAGGCGAAGCGCGACAGCGCGAGCCGCGAGGACTGCACATGACCGATCGAAGACGGGACGTTGCCGTTCAGCGGATACATGCTGCCCTGGCAGCCCGCGCACCAGAACAGCGGGTCGAGTGGGAGATGGACGGTGCCGGCGATGCAGTCGCCGGCGCAGGCGACCTGCGCGATCGGATTGGCGAAGACGATCGCCTCCGGGTTGATCAGCGCCGTCAGCGAGTCGTCCTGCCAGAGCGGATCGATCTCGGTCATATAGGCGATGTCGAAGCTCGCCTGCTCGAAGCAGACGAAGTCGGTGAGTATCTCCATCCAGTAGAGCAGCGGGTAGACATACCAGTGGACGTGCCACTTCGCGGTACTCTGGGATCGGCCGCCGACCATGGAGGGGCCCGTCAAATAGCCCTGTCCGATGTCGAAACCCGGCGCGATGCGCATGCCGCCCAGGTTCGGGAAACACCAGGGCTTCATCGTGACGTCGGCGAGGCGCGCGGGCTCCCAGAAGCCGACCGCAATCCCGATCCGCGGAATGGGACTGCCGCACAGGCAGATGGGCGACGCCGGATTGGAGGTATCGGGCCGGCTGCTCGGCCAGATCTTGAGGCCGCCCACCGACAGCGGAAACAGGCAGGACCAGCACACATCGGTGATCGGATTAACGAATTTCCCGTGACAGGTCGGTCCGGCCGCCTCGGCGCTCGGCGCGAGGACGAAGGCCGCGATCATCATCACGAAGAGCCGCACAGCGGATCGAACGGCGCGCATCACTGATCCTCCCCGGCAGCGTCGAGAAAAGCGGAGTCGGCGCGGTGCTTGCGCGCGAGGTAGAGCGCGGTGGTCAACACCGCCGCGATGAGCAGCGCGGCGATCGCGCAGGGCGCCGCCCGGCCGATCAGGCGCAGCAAGGGCTGCAGGGCAAGGACGCTGACGCCCAACAGGAGGCAGAGAAGCTGCCAGATCCGTCGCAGCCGCCGAAGATCGGCCGTCTCAGGCGCCGCCATCGGCGTGCGGAGCATGTCGAGCCACAGCGGCATCAGCTGGGGCCTCCCGTCCTGAGGACGACCTCTGTGACCTTCATCACCTTGCCAGCTTGGGCAACGACCGCAGGCGTGTGCTCGATGCCGAAGCGCGAGGTGAGCTTGCCTTCCTGGTCGAAGTAGAAGCGCCGTTTCTTCGCGGTCATCTGCTCGATCGGCGAGCCATTCACAAAGATGATCTTGGCCTTGATGTCGGAATAGCGGGCCGTGGCCCAGGAAAGCTGGTCGGCGTCGTCGCCGTCGATGAAGACCAGGTCCTGCCGGATCGTGACGAGATCGAGCGGGTTGATCCGCTGGCCCTTGGCGGCGATCAGATTGCCCTTCTGGTCGCGAATGTCGCGTTCCATCGTGATCGAGGGATCGAAGTCCCAGCTTCGGGCGGTGCGCGCGGGCGTGATGCCCGACACGGGATCGGGCCGCCGGACCTTGGCCTCGACGCGCTTGGCAAACATCTCGTTCGTGCGCGCGAGCTCGCCGCTCGCCTCCGCGCGCTTCAGGCGGTTCTCGATCGTCGAGAGCAGATCAGGCTCGATCACCGGGAAGGTCTGCGCCGCCTGGCCGTAATCCTTCGCTTCCGATCGCATCGGGCCTATGACGACGAGCGCTCCGACCGTCGCGGCGACGGCGAGGCCGCCTGTAACGAGCATCCTCATAGGATGGGCTCCCCGGTTCCGATGACCTGGCGCGCGCAGACGAAGCCGATCTCGGCATAGCGGCTGTCAAAGCCATCCTTGTGCGGCGTCGCCGCGAAATAGCATCCCGGTGGCACGACCCCGGTCGCGCCCGGGGTCAGCGGCTCGCCGAACCGCGTGAGCGGCTTCATCCGCGCAACCGTGCGGCCGTTCACGGCGACCTCGCTACCGGCATGGCTGATAGTGTCGCCCGGCATGCCGTAGACGATCTTGCCGAACATCCGGGGCTTCGCGCCGAAATGGCGGCGCAGAAGCGCGCTCTGCGGCGGGTCGAAGAACAGATAGTCGCCGCGCGCCGGCAGCTTGTGGCGCTGAATCAGGAAGGCCCAGTTCGGCAGCGAGTCCGTCGTATTGATCAGCAGGAGATGGTCGCTGCGCCACTCGGCGATCGCGCTCAGGACGATGCTGCCCGCGACGAAAAGGCCGAAGAGCTGCCACAGCCGCATCCGCGGCCGCCAGGCTGGAGCCGGCGCGGCAGCGGGTTTACTGGCCGCCGCTGCCATCGGGACCTCCGAAGGTGGACACCTGCGCCGCCGGCGGGGCATATTGCGGCGCAGCCTGCTGTTGCATGGGCCCGGTTTGCATGCCCTGCGCCGCCAGCATCGGATCGATCGGCACAGAAGCCCCCGGCAACTGCCCGGCGATCTGTGCCTGGGGAACGACTTGCGGCTGAGCGGCCGCCATTGCCTGCTGTTCGAGCTGCTGGAGCTCCTCGGCCGACGCCTGACGAGGCCGTGGCACGCCCGAAGCATAGACCGCATTCTTCAGGCTGTCGGTGATGTCCGGCACGTTCTTCGTCAGCACGGCCTCCCCGACGAGGACGATCTGGCCGCCGGCGCTGCGCCTTTGCAGTTCCTTGTCGAGCGACGCCATGAAGGTGCGCATCTCGGCTTCGACCTGCGCCGGTGGCGATGCCGAGCGCGCCAGGGCCTGCACATATTCGCCGACAATCGATGACAGACGGGCCGAGACGATATGATCCTGCTTCGGCGTGACGAGCGTCTTCGTCACCCACATGCCCCAGATGGCTGCAGCCAGGAGGATCAGTCCGCCAAGGATTTGCATCCGGCTATAGCCGGCGAAGTAAGTCCGTCGTGGCGCCCTTGCCGGCTCGAGAGGGGCCGCCGGCGGCGCGGGAAGATCGAGTTCGGGTTGCTCAGCCATGGCGGGGATCTCCCTGCGTCCGGGCCGGGGGCATGATCCTGCCGCGCCGCAGGACGATGAGCCCTGCAGAGAGGATGACATGGGCCACGGCGAAGACTGTCTTGAAGGACGCGACGCGGGGCGGCGTCGCGATGACGTAGCGGGTGGTCAGGTTGTTGAGCTGGTTCATCAGCCCGTCGAGCGAGAAGCCGCCGAGCGCGAGAAAGAACAGAGCGAAGAGACCCCAGGTCATCAGCAGGGTCGAGGCCAGGAATCCCGCAAAATGTAGTCCAAAGTAAAGCAGGGCGCGCGTGTCGACCCAGGGATGGCTGCGCGTCCTGACCTTAGTCTGTGGGCTCTTGGTGGCCATTGCTCACTCCGCCGCCTGCGCGAGCTCGGCATCGCCGTGCGAGGCCCATTTCTCGGGATTGTCGGGGAAGGCGATCCGCTCGATCGCCTCGTCCATGCTGAGGCCCTGCGCGACCAGATCCTCGATCGCGGCGTAGACGGCGGGACTGGACGAATAGACCGTGGCCGAGAAGGGATCGAGCACCAGACGCCCGACGGCCAGCGTCTCGGGGCCCTTGATCAGGATATCCGAATATTCGCGGCCGTTGATCTTGAGCGAGCGCAGCAGCGCGTCGGTGTAATCGTCCATCTCGAAGCGGTCGTGCTTCTTGAAATCCGCGATCGTCTCCGGCTTTTGCTGGAGGATCACGAACCAATCGGAATTCTCGAGCGCGGCAACGGAGCCGGCCGATTTGTAATAGTCGTTGAGCGACTGGGTCGCCGTCACCAGCGAGGCGCCATATTTGCGGCAGGTGCGCGCATAGGTTTCGATGAAGTCGGCCATCGCGCCGCCGCGCAGCATCTGCCACGCTTCGTCGAGCAGCAGCGCCTTGGGGATCGAACGATCGATCTTGCGCATCATCTGCTGCGACATGAACATGATCGCGGTTAGGACCACGCTCCTCAGTTCCTCGCGCGACGACAGGTCCGAAAGCTCGAAGACGGTGAGCTGCGCCGACAGTTCGAACGACACCTCGCCCTGGAAGAAGCGGCCATAGGTGCCTCCGCTTGAGAACGGCCGCATGGCGATGCCGAGGTCGCTCGCCTGGTGGTTGCCGGTCGCATCGAGCGCGGCGATCACATCGTCGATCGAACCGGCCCTTCCCTTCTCTTCCCAGACCGCATTGACCGCGCCGTCGATCAGGCCCCGCTCGGTGTCGTTCAGCCGGTCGATGTGACGTGCCATCTGGTTCACGATGGCCTTCAGCATCGCCATGCAGTCGAGCAGATAGTCCTCGTCTTGCCTTGCCAGCTCCTCGTCGATCATGCTGAAGGGGTTGAGACAGAAGCCCGACGACATGGTGAACTCGACGAAGGCGCCGCCCTGCAGCTTGGCCGAGTGCTCGAACGAGCGGCCATCGTCGATCACGACGACACGCGCGCCGGCGCCGCACAGCGACGCGCACAGTTCCTGGAGCGTCACCGACTTGCCCGACCCGGACTTGCCGACGACGGCGACATTATGGTTGCCCGCCTTGTTCTCGAAGGGACTCCAGAAATAGGGCTGGCCGCGCCGCCCGATCAGCATCAGATGCGGAACCTGGCTCCCCAGAAACTCACCCTGGATCGGCGCGAGATTGGCGGCCGTCGTGGTCAGCAACGTGCGCATCCTTTTCATGCGCTCGAGGTCGCGCGAAAGCCCATTCGCCATCGTCATGGGCATCGCGCAGAGCAGCCCCATGATCTGCAGATATCGATCGTCGAGAAGGTCCCAGCCCGCAGCCCCGTAGACCGACTTCAGCACCCGCTCGTTGGCATCGCCCCTGCCCTTGGGCGAGAAGGAAGTGACGCTGAAGAATACGCGGACGAGCTTGCGGCCCTGGCGGATTTCGTCATTCACATAGCGCCATTCCTGGCTCTGGTCCTTGAGCTGCGGGAGGAAACGCGAGGACTTGGAATCGGCGAGGCTCGTCGTTCGCATGAACTTGAAGCTCGCCTTGTTGCTCGCGGCCATCGGGTCGGGAAATTCGACGCAGAGGTTGGTCGCGATCGGACAGGGCATCCGCAGCTTATCGGTGAACATGTCGCCGATCAGGCGCGCGACGTCCCAAGGCGCCCAGCGCGCCGGCAGGTTGCGGACCGAAAAGGAGCGGACGTCGAAAACGTCGGGCAGGATCTCGCCGATCTCCGGTGCTTCGTCGATCGTCTTGCCGGTGGGGCGGAAGCGCTCGGTCCGCAGCAGCATGCGGTCGGGCTCGACATGCAGCTCGACGTCGCGGCGGATGGCCTGGTCGGCGATGGGATCAAGCGGATTGTAGCTGACGACATCCTCGCCGGCCGCGGTCGTGGGCGAGGTGATGTCGTCGATCCAGGCGATCAGCGCCGGCGGGTCCATCTTACGGGCCGAGACGTTGATCGACGCCAGCGCCGAGATGAGGCCGTCCATGACCGCCACGATCTCCTCGGTCGTGACGCTCGAGGTTTCGGGCGTCGAATAGGAGATCGCGACCCGGTGGTTGCGCAACGAAAAGGGCGCATCGGCCGACAACGATTTCCAGACCCCGTCGGTCAGGAAATCGACCCGGTGCTTGGCCATCCGCTCGTAGACGCCGCGTGCCGAATAGCGCGGCAGATACCATTTCGAGAGACGCTCGCCGATCCGCGGGCTCATCCATTGGTGGAACTGCAGGCAGCCGGGCGCGGGGATCGCTTCCGACAGGAATTGCGTGAGGATCTCACCCGTCCGCTCATCAGCACCAACGAGCGGCGCCGCCTCGATCACGAAACCCCGAGAGGCGCTGTTGTAAAAGATCCCGGTTTTGGGATCATAGCTTCGATAGGGCAGCCAGTGCGCGAGCATCGGGACACCGAGTTCCGGCCGTTCGGCGTCAGGCCGCTTGGCGTCGCCAAGTATCCCGGCAAGCAGGCTTTCGAAGACGCCCCCCGCCATCTCACTTATCCTCCTGGACGGCAGCGGGGAAGTTCGCGGCCTTCACGGTCGGAGCGATCGCGGCGGGTGCGGCCTGCACTCCCGACTGCGCGGCGGCGGCATCCCGCGCGCCCTTCGCGGCCCCGGTCGCGACCTCCTGGTAACGGGGATCGGCCTTGACGTGGGCAACGGCGGCGGCGCCGGTTCCGCTCGCCGGGACTGGCGCTGGGGTCGGAGATGCCTTCGCCTGGGGACTGCCGCCCGTCGATGCTCCGGAGGGGGGTTGGAGCACCGGCGAGGCGGCAGCCGACGGTGTGTGGCTCAAAGCCGCCGCCGTTCCCGGGCGGGATGCCGCTTGCGCCTTGGGAGCGAGACGCGCGCGGACATCCGCCTTGATCGCACTGACCGGATCTGGGACCGCATCGGGCTTGCGCGCCCGCGCGGCTGCCACCGCCGCCGGACCCGGGGCGTCGGGATCGGAAAGCGCAAAACTGTCCAGCGGCGGGTCGACGCGGTCGACCGCGTCAGCCAGCGATTCCGTCAAGCCCTGTGCGGCGGCAGATCGCCGCGGCGGCACGGCCACCTCCGTCAGCGCCTGCTGCTGCCATTCGCCGCGCGCGACCACCGCATGGACCGCACTCGCTTCATGAAGCCGCCCGCGCTCGTCGATATAGGGCTGGAAGACGATCCTCAGGACCTTCTCCTGGGTGCGTCCGGCGTCCGCCGATGCCAGGCGCGCCGGATGGCCGACCTGCGCCCGGTTGGTCCGGCCGCGCATCGGCTGCCGTATATTGCCGGTGGGCATGGCATCACCGTCCGAAGGGTCTGCCGAAATGAGTGCAAGCGCCCGATCGTCGATCGTCGAGCTCGGCGCGCAAATGCCGTCCGGCGCCGCGCAGGAGAAACTCCCGCGCACATTACCTCCGAAACTGGCGCAGCTGCTCAGCGCGAGAAGGCTGGTGAAGCCAAGCCCAGCGGTGAGACAAAGGCGCTGCCGCCTGTGCCTGGACTGCATGGCAGGCCGCCGGCTCACGACTGCCCTCCCTTGAGCCAGTTCTCGAGGAAGGCCCGCGGCCGGAACCCCTCGATGACCGCGCCGTCGCCGCGAACGATGACGGGCGTGCCACTCAGACCATGGCGGTGGGCGAAGGCCTCGTTGGCGTCGAGACCCGACGTGTCGCAGGACGGACCCGCCTTCAGATCCTCGCCAGCATAGGCCGCATGGAGCGCGGCCTCGCGGTTCTTCGCGCAGTAGACGCGATCGGCGACGTCGCGGCTTCCGAGCACCGAGATCGGCCGCTCGACGACCCGGACGTTCATGTCCTTGAGCACGCTCGTGAGCGCCCGGCAGTAGCCGCAGCGAAAGTCCGTGAAGATCGTGACGGTCTGGCCCGAAGGGTTGCCCCAAACGATCGCACCCTCGCGCGGCAGTTCAGCCAGCGAAAGCTTCTGCGGCACCTCTGGCCGCGCAAGCTTCTCGGTGCGGCCCGGTGTCGCCGCCGCAAGCTGGGCGGACTCGTCGTCCCCGCCGGCATTTGCGGTGGCATTCGCCTTGGCGGCTGCCCCAACCAGCATGTCGGGGTTCATTTCGAGCAGCCGGGCGGCGGTGATGTCCTGCCGGGTCTGCATGTCATAGACACGCCCGATGACGAGGAAGCGCGCCCCGGTGTCCACGTAGAACAGATTGGCCCCTGCGGTGACTTCGCACAGGCCACTGATCTTCCCGCAATCGATCGCGGTGACCGGCGTCTTGGGCAACCGCGTCTTCAGCAGCAGCCGGACCCGATCTTCCGGGCTGTTGGTGTCGGCCGCAAGCGCGATACCGGCAACGCTGAGCCCAAGAAGCGTGGTGAGGACCAGGCGCGATGGACGCGCCAGCGTGCGTATGCGGTCAATTGCGGACATAGACACCCTCCAGGAAAACGATTTCGACGTCGATGCCGGTCGGCATCTCGATCACCGGCTGGTACTGCTCGGCGCGCTCGATCAGATATTTGGAGACCATGTCGCCGGTCTGGGCGACGCCTTCGCCAAAACCGCCTTCCAGGATGTCGCCGGTCGAGAGCTTCTGGCGCTGGCCGTTGGTGGTGATATTGGTGCCCTGGAAGACGGAGTTGGCGTTGGCGGAGAAGCCGCGACCGAACCCGCCGGCCAGACCTGCCAGGAAGGCCTGCGTCACGAGCGATCCTTCGCGCGAGACCACTCGGCCGCGCACGCCCGTCTTGCCGCCGAAGGCGATGAAGCCCTTGACCTCGGACACGGCATAGCGGCCCCCGGGTTGCGGGCACGTCATCTTCTGGAGCTTGACGTAGACCTTCTCGCTCGAGAGATCGCCACGGGCTGCGCCGTTGATGAGGCACCCCTCGATCTTCGTCGTGAGCAGGCGGCCATTCTGGTAGACCGAGCGCGCCGGGCCCGTGACGCGCAGCACCACTGGCAAGGGATCGCTCTGGCTATTGACCCCGGCGCTGGCATCGACGCCGACGATGACCTTCGCGCGCGCGAAGCTGTTGGGCGGCAGATAGTTGACGCTGTCGGCGGAGACAGTGTTGCCCTTGGCGACCCGCGAAGCGTTTCCGCTGTCGGCCGTGGTGAAATTGACGAGCTTCACCTCGGCGGGCGAGGCAACCGGAGCGGCCCCCTGTGCGCTGCCCTGTCCGTCGGGACGCTGATAGGCCTGCGGTCCATTGGGGCCGTACATCGCTGAGGGCCCTGGCGTCGGCGCCTGCGCCGCGCGCCGGTCCGCAACTTGCCGACGCAGCTGTTCGTTCTCGGCCTGATAGGCTGACAGCACGCGCTGACCATCGGCCTGCATCGCCTGGTTCTGGCCTTTCAGGGCCTCGACCTGCGCCGTCAGCATCTCGAGCCGGTGGTTCTGACCGTCGATCGACTTGAGCTGGTTCTCGGTGGACTGGAAGCGATTCTCGGAAAGCGCCATCCACTCCTGCTGGGAGAGATTGCGGTTGACGAGATCCTTGGTCGAGACGTTGACCTCGCTGACGCTATCATCGGCGAGCTTGGACTTGTTGTCGTCACCGCCGAAAATCCAGAAAGAGGAGATGACGAGACCCACGCCCGCAGCGCCGGCCAGGAGCAGGCGTTGACGGCGGCGAACCGCGTCATTGCCGCCAAGGTCTCCGGCGACCGGGGAGACGCCCTCTTCGGAGCCATCATCGAGCGGGCGGCGCTTGCGGTTCAGGATGTCGGAAAGAGCCATGTCCTCACCTTCCCGTGAGAGTGTTTTGGCCAGCCAGCGGGCTGGGGCCATTCTGCGAGACGAGATAGGCCGTGGTGACCGTGCCCGGCGCCAGCTTGCTGTCGGCGATCGACACGGCGAGCGCGCTCGATGGAGCGATCATGCTCTCGGTGAGCTCGACGCTCTGGTCGCCCTTGTTCTCGATCCGGAGAACCCTGCCGGTCAGCTCTGACCCCCGATACTCGGCGATCATCTGGACCTTGAGAGTCCCGACATAGACCGGGCGAAGAGTGCGCTGGCGCATCTCATATCCGTCCGCGACGGCGTTGGAGTACATCGCCTGGACAAGTTCGACCGCCGCATCCTGCGGACCAAGCTGGTTCGTGGGACCGTTCTCCGCGGCCCGCTCGTTTGCGATCGCCGGGTTCGACACGAACACCTGGGCGGCCTGGTCGCCGCTGATGCGGCAGACGAACTTGTAGACATAGCCGCGCTTGCTTGTCGCGAAGAAGGAGAGCGCGGGACGCCCGAAGCCATCGGGTACCGAGAGATAGATGTCGCCGCGCACCGGCTCGTTGACGACCGAGAAGTCGTCCTGCGGATTGCCGGTCGAGATCTTCGACACGCTCGCGAATTCGTCCTCGACGAGGCTGATGCGGGTGAGATCCTTGGCCGACGCGGTGCAATCGACCTGGGCGCTGTCGCTCGCCATGATCGTCTGATCGGCGAAGGCCGGCTCGGCGATCAGGAAGATCGCCAGCGCGACGAGACCGGCGCCGATGAAGCGGCTCGCATGGCAATAGACGCGCGTGAGGAAGGCAGTGCCGAGGGCGGCACTCCCGATGGCATAGACCGGCATCATTGGTCGCTCCCCTGTTGGTCTTTGGCGGCGCCGGTCTTCACCATTCCAAACCCGACCAGCTTCAGCGACAGGCCGGAATATTCCCAGTCGTAGCGGAAGGTGCGGTTCTCGTTGGAGATGACCTTGTCCCCGACGATCGTGTGAAGCTCGCCGGTCACCTCCGAACGGAGGTTCTTGGTGTCGATCTCCATCTTCTGGATCGTGAAAAACTGCGAAATCGACGAGCCCCGCTGCTCACTGACGATCTTGAGCAGATCGGCCTTGATCTTGCCCTGCGTTCGCGGGCTCGCAATATCGAGTACCGCATTCATCCAATATTCGAGATTCTGCGGGCTGCGGTCGAGCGTCAGCACGACCGTGTCGCGTGTGATCATCTCGAGATATTCGTGGCTGACGCCAGCGGAGCTGATTGTCAGCGAAGATCGCAGCACCGGCTGCAGCACGACCTCCCGATCGCGTGACAGGCTGACTGTGAACAGCAGCAGGGTGAGCACGCCAAGCGCGGCCGCAGCGACGGCCAGGATGTTACGCTGGCGCAGGATACGCTGGCTGTTCGTATGGCTGTAGGAAAGTTCCATATCACCCCGCCATCAGTCGAAGATATGAGGGTGGCGTGGCTCTGAGACCGGTGAAACCGGCCGGCAGATGCCAATAGGCCAGGTGAAGCAGCCAAGATGTCGCCCGGCCCGCCTTAGCTTTTCTGAGACCCCACCAGCCCGCACCCGAAAGAAGCATGCCGATGAGGATGTGCTGAGACAGGATCCCCCAGACGAACGGAATAACCATCGCCAGGAACTCATCGAGGGTCCACAGCCCGATCAGCTCGGGATCATCGAGATGAGTTGGAATGACGTACTTGTCTGCGGCCATTGCACCACCCCCTCCTTGCGCCCCGGCGGAGCTGCTACTCCGCGCGGGGCCTAGGATCGGTTCAGATCGTTGCGGTCACGGTGGAGGTGACGATCGGAATGCCGGTACCGGCGCCCACACCGACACCGACCGGAATGGCGATCTGGCCCATCGAGAACCGGCCCGATGCGAGCGCCACGATGCCGCCGGCCAGGCTGAGCACGGTGATGATCTTGCCGCCGGACCCTTCGAGGAAGTCGGTGAACTTGGTCAGCGCGGTGTTGAACGTCGTGTCGGCACCGGCGAATGCGGGGCCTGCGAAGAAGAGGAATGCGAACAGAAGCACGGCGAGGGCGAGGATCGCCAGCTCCGCGTGTCCGCTCTTTTTGAGGACAGACTGCATGTGGATTTCCTTCGGTTGGAGACGCGACGGAACCGCGCCCAAGCAAAGGGTGACCAATCGGCTCGCGGCTGTGCAACCGAACGTCGATCCGACCGTTTGCGAATCGTAAAATTTTGTATGCTTAGCTGACGAGCGATCGCCTTAGCGGGACACCGCGCCCCGGTTTCAGGCCATACTGCCCCAGATTTGGGACGCCTCGCCCGCGCTCTAGGGCACACTGCCTCAGAATTGCGAAAGCGACGTAACGGCGATAGATTCGCAGGGCGGACTCGTAAAATGTTAACCATTATCGTTTCATTAACCCTCCGCAGCGCCCGACGATCAACGGGCCCTTTCGATACGAGGCTAATCAAGACGTGGGCACGATCGGCGCTGACATTCCAGGCTGCACGCTCGACATTTCCGAGCATCTTTTTCGCCTGACCACGGAAAGTCTCCGGCTCAGATCCAACGAGACAAAGTCCTACCAAACCCTTGAGCGCCTCCTGGAGGCTCGGATCGGAAGCCTTTCGCGAATCCGAGATCGCGACATGACCACCCTGAAAGAGCATCTGGTCGCAATTCCAACCCAAGGCGAGATCCGCATCGAACTTCAAATTTCACAGACCAGCGCTGACTGCCTGGATGACGTTAAAGACCTTCTCAGCAGGGAACTCGACGCCGATCTCACCGTCGGCGATGCCCTCTCCGTGTTGCTCTTCGACTATGTCGTCGAACAGAAAGCGGCGCGGGTGCTGGCAAAAATGGACCTGGAACGGGTGATACCGGCCAGAATTGCCATTCCGCCGAGCAGCCCGCGTCACTAGGCGAGATGTGACCGGCTCTCAGTGATTTGAATGCCGCTCATTTTGGCCCCAAGCAGGCTTGCAAATGAAGAATCTGTCATGTTCTCTTCATCCACCGGAAAGGTGTGGTGGGGATCTGCATGTCGGAAACCTCGGAATCGCTGTCTGTCGGTTCGTTTGAGCCAGACTATATTCGTCTGATCCGCGACCTGATGGCCGCGAACGATACACGGCATCGTTCCCTGGCCGAGAAAACCGGCATCAGCAAATCAAGGCTGGGCCGCATTCTTCATCAGACCCCGCAGAAGCGCCTCTCCATGACAGTCGATGAACTGGAGGCGATCCTGCTGGCGCTGGGAACGAATATCCTCAAGGCGTTCATGCGCACCGAAGCGTTACGCGACCTCGATCCCTCGGATAAGGCGCGTTACGACAGCGTCATCAATCTCGTTGGCGATATCGTCAAAGACCTAGGCAAGGAATTGGTGCAGACACTCGAGACCATGAACGGCCTCGATGGCACCGAAGCGCGGCCCGAATGGGCAGCCATCCTCCGCAACGGATGGATCGAGGATATCGCCAAGGCGGTCGCGTTCGTCATGGGCCGCCGCACCGTAATCACCCAGCGCGATGAGCTCTGGCGCTGAGCCATCTCGCGCAAGCGGCCTGAATGCCGGCCGCGCGCGTCAACCCCTCGTCTCCTTAGAAAGTGGAAACTGCCGCGGTCCGGCCGAATGCGCGTTGATCGGCGCTCGCTGGCGCTCCCCGGACCCGTGGAACGACCGTCACCGGCCGGTTGATGCCGCTCAGACGAGACCAGTTCAGCAGCACATTATCCACATAGGCCTGCGTTTCGGTGATCCGAGGCACCAGTCCATTCCGAACCCGTCCCGGACCAGCATTGTAGGCGGCGAGC
The DNA here is from genome assembly GCF_000508185.1 of Sphingobium sp. C100. Taxonomy (GTDB): domain Bacteria; phylum Pseudomonadota; class Alphaproteobacteria; order Sphingomonadales; family Sphingomonadaceae; genus Sphingobium. The sequence goes on from NZ_AYOY01000165.1 coordinate 45,509, forward strand.
GCGAGATGGTAGTGGCCGAAGCGGTCGAGCTGCTGACGCAGATATTTTGCGCCACCGCGCAGATTCTCTTCCACGCTGTAACGGTTGACGCCAAGCGCGACCGCCGTACCCGGCATCAGCTGCGTCAGTCCAAAGGCACTTTTGGGAGAGAAGGCATCAGGCCGATAGCGGCTTTCCCGGATGATCATCGCGTCGAACAGTCCCACGGGAATGCCGTATTGGCAGGCGATATTGCTCATCATGCCGTAGTAGTTCGCCCGCCGGATCTCGGCATCGGAGGCGAGAAAGCCTGTGGGTCTGTAGCCGGGCGCGTAGCAGCCCGGCACGTAGCTGGAGGCGGCCGAGGCGAACACCGGTCCTCCGCGCATCCAGATCGGCACTGGGATCGAGGACATTGGATAAGGTGGCATCTCTGCTGGATGCACGGCCGGCTGCGCAACTCCGACATGCGCGAACGGGTCCTCGTCCTGCAACGGCGGATGAGCGGTATTCTCGCCAGCGAAACTGTTGGCCATCTCGAATTCGACCCAACGGCGGCTGAGGTCATGCACCTTGAAATCAGCCGGCGGGGCGCCGCCGACGGCTTGATCGTCTGGCGGAGCCGGTGGGCCGGGATCTGGCTTTGCTGTCGCCCCCATCGCAATGAGCTGCACGCTCCGCGCGGTCTGTGCAGTTCTCGGCGCGGCCTGCGTTTGTGCGGAGCAGACGAGGTTCGCCGCAACCAAGCCCAGGAGAAACACACGCATAAAGACCTCCCTTTTTGCGAACTGAGGAAAGGGAAGATCAGCAGATGCCAGCTTGTCAATCCACCGTTGGGCGCTTCAGACAGGCTTCCCTGTTCGCGGGGGGCAGGTAAATGTGGTTGATCGCACGCCACAGCGATGGCCGAGGCGCTGGTCGTATTCCACTTCCCGCCCCCGTTCGTGACGCGCTTGTGAGGTGGTACGTCGGCAAGGGCTCCCGGCATGATGAGGAAGCCGGGATAATGCTCGTCCAGCAAGCTCGGCTCGGCGAAAAATGGATCGCCTGCGATTGCCTGGCTCCAGAGGCAGCCCCGCCGATCCTCACTCCAGCCTTCCTATCAGAGGCGGAAACCTACTACCTCCGTCGCCTCACCAGCCCCAACCGGCCGGAGCACCTGCCGGATTGCCCCTTCTTTCGCGACCAGGCGACAAACCGGGTCACCGAGGTTCGCACGCCCGAGAGCCCCGCCGATCCCCCCGCGGGTTATTTTGAAGTGCTGAGGCCCGCGCCGGAGAAGCTGGCACAACGACCAGAAGAAGAGAGCAGCGACGATCGAACCCGCCAAGCCTCCGTGCCGCGTCTGGCCCGCCTTCTCTGGCGCCTCATCCATATCGCGGGCCTCAATCGCACGATGCCCCTCTCGCACGAGGCGCCTGACCACTCTATCGGCGATGAGTTTCGATGTCTGACCAAGGCGGCCAAGCGGGTCGAGATCGCGCCGGGAATGGAGCTTGGTCGCGCCTTCTGGACCCACGCACAGGCGCTCCACAGCAAACGGGTCTATGCGAGCCTGCGCGAACTTGCGCGGCGCTGGCCGCGCGCGCATGCTCCGCAGGCTTTTCTCGCGCTCTTCGCCCAGGAATTTCGTGGATCGACAATCCAGGTGGCGGGCTGCGACCCGGTTGTGCTCGCTAACCGTGTGCAATCGCCATCCGTGCGGGGCAACACGATCAAAGGCCCCTATCTGGTCCTCATCGTGGCCGGCGAATATCCCGAAGCGCACGGATATGCCCCGCTTCGAGGCTATGCCCAGCCAATCTTCTCGGGAAGGCGTTTCATTCCGGTTGACTCAGAGTTTGAGCGCACCGTCCTGCGCGACCTGCTCCAGCTCCGGCGCGACTTCGATCGACGACAGATCGATCTTGTGCTCGAAAAGCCTGTTTTCGACACGCTCACCGACATTGGCTCATGTCGTCCCGACTTCCTGCTTGAAGCGCGCTCCCGCAGCACCGGGGAAATCCGGCAGCTCGTGGTCGAAGCGATGGGGTCGACGGACGATGCCTATCTTGCAGCAAAGGCCACCACCCATCCGCGTATGGAGCAGATAGCACCCCTACTTTGCATTTCCCAGAAAGACGCGAATGAGGATCGGATAGGACCGATGGTGTCGCGCGCGTTCGGGCTTTGATCAGAGGAGAGCTCGTTCGACGCACTGCCGCTCGAACTATCATCCTATTCCAGACAGCACGGCCAGACTGCCGCGATCAGCCCCACCTCATCGACGCAGCGAATAAGCTTACGATACCGAGAGTCACCGGGGTCGAGGTCAAATAGAGCTTCTGCCAGCGCCACCATGTCCGAGGTATGAAAAGCACCGCGGATCTGACGGATTTGATCGTCGACCATGAACGGTCCCGGTAAATCTCGATAGCGGCAGTGGCACAGGCGAGCGCGAAGGCGAGCGCGCAGCACAAGCCTGCGGCGAGATAAAGCGCTAGCCAGTTGGACAGTTCGATCTGGGTAAGCTGATGCATGGCAGCCCTGTATATATTCGATATATACGAATAAATCCTATCCATGGTTTCCCGACATTCCGCCGCACGACAAGTCAAGTGACCATGCGCGCATCACCGCAATGGGCGCGGGCCTGAATTTCAGACGCTCCGAACAAATTCTTGGCCGGTTAGGACGCCTATGTTGCGCGCTGCGCGAAGCTGCGAAGTGGCAGCGCCCGAGCGGGAGTCCCGCCATTCCCGATGAGAGGCCAAGCTGAGCATGGCATCGGATCGCGACACACAGTGCATCCGTTGGATTCATCCGGCGGCTGGACGAGGGACTGGATCTGCTCGACGACATAGACTGCGGCGTCGACGACGGAGTAGCCTTCAGCGGGCCGTCAATCGCGCCAAACCAAGAGGCACGCCCTGCGGCCATTTAGCCGTTCATCCCACGGCCTGGTCGCTCGAGCGATAAGGACAGCCTAATCTAGCGATGCAACAGGGTGGCATGCCTTTACCTGCCAGGCGGTCCATGAAGACTTCCATGATCTCCCGTCCCTTCGCACTGAGCCCGAGATAGGTGAAGCGCTGATCCGGCTGCCCTTTCGCGCGCTCAATGAGGCCAAGATCAATGAGCTTGCTCACCCAGCGGCGGCCCGTGCTTGGGGGCACGCCAGCAATCAGCGAGACGCTGCTGGCTTTCACGCATACACCGCGTCCAAGCGCGGCATAAAGATCCAGCAGGATGTCCCATGCGGGGTCGGAGAAGAGATCACTGCCGATCACCTCTTCCCGTAAGCGCCGGGCCATCAGCGCCCAATGTGCCAGCCGGGCACCGGGCAGAGCGCACTCCGGATCTGCCGACACGTCTCGCGCGAGACCGCCTGCGCAACCGCATGCGACGCCCGGGTCCTCTATGTCGGGAACTGGCGCCCAGCGGTCCCGCTGCCTCTCCGACCCTGACATTATGCACCCGCCGTGGAGGAGGATGTAAGGTTCTGCGCCATGCGCTCGACAGACGGTCCGCGATTGCGCCTGCGCGACCCGATGGATGCGGGCCGCGATGACGATCGGTCCAGCGGACCAGGCCGATCCCAATCTCCCTCCGGACGGATCAGTATGTAGGGGTCGGCACCAATGGCGAGCCGATCCTCCGTCGCCGCGAGGCTCGCCTCGAGCTCGACATATTCGACCTCGGAGAAGGTGAAGCGCGGTCGGTCCGCAATTGCCCTGAAACCGAATATACCCCAGAAGCGGACCAGGTCGCTGCGAGAATGACCGTAGGCGCGGCGATATCCTTTGCGACGGCAATAGCTAATCGCCTCCCTGACGAGGCGAAAAGACAACCTCGAGTTCCGGAATTCATGCCGCACAGCGAGACGTTCCAGTTTTACGAAGTCCGCGAAATAGCGCACCCTAATACAGCCCGCCGGTTCACCATCGATCTCGCCGAGGAAATGTGTCGCGCAAAAATCATTTCCGTCGAACTCCTCGTCGAACGGGCAATCCTGTTCCGCCATGTAAGTCGCCGACCGGACCGTAAAGCATTTCAGAATGTCTTCCATCGTGCGCGCTACGCGCACCGTGATCGCGCCGGCAGGTCGTGCAACCAGTTCGTTCTCAAAGAGCGGAAACCCCGAACGGGGGGACAAGGCCAGCAGATCCGCTGCAGCATTTGGGTAGACGTGGCGCGCTTCAATGAAACCCAAGGCAGGGAATAGACGAGACATATGTCCAGTCACTCCTCGCGTAAAAAGCGGACAACCTTCCGGCGCGAGGCGCCCGAGAAGGGGAGCCAGCGCACGGAGCGTCGGCGTCAGCGTGCCGGGGGCGAACATCAGCCAGATGTAGATTGCGTGGGGCCGTTCATCAGCTCGGCAGACCATCGTCAGGTCCGGCTCCATTCCGCTGAACTGTCGGTTTACAAGCGCCGAAGCTCCCTGCCGATTTAGAGGGAGATACGCGAGGAACGCCGGTCGATCTGATCGTTCGTCCTGCTCCCCCACGATATGAAAAATCTCCCGGTTATGCGCGATAGCGGCCGCAGCGACATCGTTGGGTACCAAGCCCCTGAGTTGGCGCCTCGCAAAAGCCAATGCGGCAAGTGCTTCATCCAAACTCGCCGCCCGCGTCACGGGAATTGTCCTATCACCAGCAGCACATAGCCTCTGGACACGCTCGGAAAATGCCATCGTGTGGAAGCCGTCGATCGCCGCGGTTTGTATGTTCGCCCGGTACATGCATCCCCCTTCGTGACTGAAAGGGTTACCCAAATACCTACATCTGCTTACCTTGAGGCGAGGTCATCTTTCGCTATGGCGGGTTCACTTTTGACGCACCCCGCCATCGATGTGCCTAAATGTCACGGCGCCAGGGAATGACTGACACATCCGGGTTCCGGATCTCCTCGCAAACGTTGACCCAAACAGAAACATCCGGATTGACCGAACTTATTATTGATTTTGAAAGATCGCATGAACTCTCTTGCAGCGGATTCTGCTGTGATCCGAAATAGAGGAGAGAGCGGTTTGCCCACGTCCAAGAAAGCGCGAAACGCTAGAAAGATACCCATCCCATCGGCCAAAGTTGGCAATCGCCGATCCGAGACACGCTCCTCTTCCGGTAACAAGTCCTTTCAGGAAAAGCTCAAGCTCGTCGACTGGACCGATCTGGAGCTTTTTCTCGACGTGGTCGAGGCGGGCAGCCTGCGGGCTGGTGCGTCGAAGACCGGCCGCGCCGTCGGGACGATCCGCCGCCGGCTGCAGCGAATCGAGGACAAGCTGAGCGAAGTCATCGCCCAGCGCGGCCCCTCCGGATTGCGATTGACGCGGGTCGGCGAGAAGCTGCTCCTCACCGCCCGAGAGATGCGGCTGACACGGCAGAGCGCGGAGGCAGTTCGTCCTTCCGCCGGCGAACGCGAGCGAATCCGTATGGCCGTTACGGAGGGCCTGGGTACGTACTGGCTCATGCCTCGCCTCGTGGAGTTCCAGCGCGCAAATCCTGGCCTCGACGTGGATCTCCACTGCGACATGAGTCGCAGCGATGTTGCCGGCGGCGAATGTGACCTGGCCGTACAACTCGAGCCCCCCGCAGAAGGGACGGCCATCGTCCGCCATATCGGCTGCTTGCATCTCATGCCCTTCGCCGCAGAGAGCTATCTGAAGGTTGCGGGCACCCCGACATCTGTTGACGAATGGCCGAACCATAAGCTCGTATGGCAGGAGGCAGACCAGGTCGCCTCGTACCTCTTGCCCTTCATCCTGGGACGCTCGGAAGTGCCGGGGCTGATAAGCATAAGGACCAACAGCAGTTCCGCTCATTTTCGAGCGATTGCGACCGGCGGAGGCATTGGCATCCTCCCAACCTACGCCCGTGCGATCAGCAGGCGGGTGCGTCCACTGGACCTGGACGTTCGATTGCGGCGCGAGATATTTTGCGTGGCCAATCCGGCCAAGGCCTCCTCGTCCGGCGTGCAATCGGTGATAACATGGCTGACCAGCTGCTTCGCCGGGGACATATATCCGTGGTTTCGCGACGAGTTCGTGCATCCGCGAGATTTCGAACAGGCCATCTCGTCACGCCACGTCATAGGGCTCTTCGAGGGCTTCATCGACAACATAGCTGCCGATGAACCCGATTGAATGCCTTAAAAGTGCCGCGCTTGAAAAGGTGCTGGCGAACGCGTGAAAAAAAGCGGCTAGCCGAGCGCGATCAGCAACTCCACGTGACATAACCAATGTCGCCGATAGTCTCGAAAGTGCCATCTGCAGCATTCTTCAGGGCGCCATTGGCAGCCTTGGCGCCCTGAGGGACACTGGTTGAGGAGGTTGGCCTGATGTTCGAATGCCTCTTTTTAGGCGACAGCCTCGCAGTCGGCACCGCTCAATTCACCAATGCCCGCCTCGCGCGGCCATGCACAGTCGTCGCGGCTGAAGGCGCGACAGCCAAGCAGATTTTGGCTTGGCGGAAACCCGCAAGACGTTTCGGTGTCACCGTAATAGCGATCGGCTCGAACGATATGCCGGATGGCCTTCTGTCGGAACGACTCATACGCATTCGATCATCGATCAGCTCACGCCGCGTTATCTGGATTCTGCCCTATTCGCGTCCTCGCTCCTATGTCGTGAGCTCGGTAGCCGTTAGTTTTCGCGACGAAACCCTCGATATGCTCCGGTTCCCGTCACATGATGGGCTTCACCCGAAGCGATATCAAGATGTTGCAACCAGCCTATTGCGCTGACCGAGCCCCGGCGTGGCCACTGTTGAAAAGAATTCGACATAATCTGTAGCATCGAAGAGGCGGACTAAGACTAACGAACTTGCCAATTGACACTCGATGTAAAATCACCGTGTGAGACCCATTGTGTCGTATTTATACAATATCATATCGTCTCGCAATGGTAACGATTCATCGCGACCCGAGGGGCAGAATGAAAATTCGAAGCCCTTTTGAACTCGAAAGGGCGGCATCCAAGTGGTGTCGCCTTTTTTCGGTCGCTTTCTAGCTTCTTGATAGAGCCCACACAATTGACGCGACTATCGCGTTGGGTTCGGGCCAGGGTACCCTCAGCAGAGTTCAAACCCATTCTTGTAGCCTCAGGCCGAGTCATCCAAGGGTTCTCCCTCTGGATCCCTTCCGGTCATCAGATACCATTGCTCGATTGTGCTTGGTGCTCCGATCAACCGTTCAATGCCATCGCAGACGCAATATGCCGCAGCGTGTTCGTCGTGCGCATCGAGGATGGCCAACGCACGCTGAAGAAGGCACTTGGCTTCGGCTAACTCGTCCGTCAGCACGCGCTCGGTAAAATGCATCATGTTGCACCTCCATTTCCCTTCCCGCTTTTATGTCGGCGCCGAGACGGAGAAGCCGGTAACAAGGACATACTCGACATCTCAGCGATGAACGTCCGTTTGGATTCTGTTGAGCGGGAACCCGACCCACCCCGGGTTCCCGCTCTCCTCGTCGGCAGCTACCCGGGCGCCGGACGAAGATGCCGCATATCTACCGCCCCTCTAGCCTTTTTCTCCAACTTCGGCTGCTTCGCGCAGAATGCCCGCCCAGCATGCGATCAGGAGCCCTTGCGAATTGTCGGTCTCCGATGTCGTCGTCGCATAGATGGCGAGAATTTCCGCGAGTTCACGCATCGGAATGACGTTGGCACGGCCAAGAACGGCGGCAATGACGGCAAAGGTGCCCCCAAGGGCAAGGATCGCGGTCCGATCAAGCGGGAGGCGGTCCGCAGATCCTGCCTCGTCGGCCTGCCCCTCCAACGGCGCCAAAACCGCCTGCGCAGCGACATCATGCGCGCGCTCGAGATGAGCCGCCGCGACATTGAGCCCCCATCGATCCAGGATCCGGCGCACTTCCGTCATCAGGTTGATGGCCCGCTCGAGATCAGAACGCTGCCCTGTCACGCGATCTGCTCACGGGTGCTGAGTGGCATTTCCCGGGTTTTAATCTCCTGCGCGCGCTCGGCCCATCCAATCTCGACCGCATTCTTGCCGCCACGCTTGGCCCGGTACATGATCTGGTCGACCGCGTTCATCAGCGATGCCGCGTTCTGCCCATTGTCAGGCTGGATGATCAGTGCACCCATACTGCAGGTGACAGGATATTCTCCCGTTGCAAGGACGACCGACACTCTTCCGTGCAGAGTGCGTGCGAAGCTCTCCCCGGCATCGGATGGGCGGACGCGAAGGAGGAGAACAAACTCATCGCCGCCTATTCGGCCGAACGCATCATCCCGCCGCACGAGTTCTCTCGCGCCGCGTGCGAAGGTGCGAAGGACCGTATCGCCGGCGGCATGCCCGTGCTGGTTGTTGATCGCCTTGAAATCGTCGAGGTCGAGAATGGCGAGCAGCAGGATCCCTTGGTCCTCGCGCGCAGCGTCGAGAGTCTCCTCGAGGTAGGAGTGGAATGTTTCCCCATTGAGCGCGCCGGTCATTCGATCTCGCAGGGCAAGATGACGCTGACGATCAAACGAGCGCCGGAAACTCGCAATCGTGGCGGCCACGAAAAGGTAGGTTCCAACCCGAACCGTCGTCCTGACTGCCAATGCCAATGGCGAAGAATCCGACATCGGAAGATGAGGCATGATGGCCGAGACTGCGCAGACGAGCGCGACAAAATAGCCGGCGCGCTCGCCCAAGGACCAGCATGCTGCGCAGATTGCGGGTATGTATAGCGGTGCGAGCCCCGCGTCCGGGAACCTCGAATTCGCCCAGGTGAGCAGAGCGGTCGTCGCCACAATTGCAACCCAGGCGCTCTCTCGCGACATGGATTCCAGTGCTTGAGCAAGTCGTCCAACCGGCAGATGGCTGTCCACACCTTGTCCCTACTCGTTTCTCATCGTCCCGGCTCGAGAGTTGATTGGGAAGTGCCCAGCCGGCGGCACGCCCCCTATTCGGAGACGTGCCGGCCCCCGAAACCGGGTGTTGGAAACCTGAGAGTTAGTTCAGGCGCGGACGCCTTTGGGCCGGGTGGCCTTGGACATACGCGTCCGCCACCCGGTCAAGAAGCTTGACCGGCTCTAACTCTAAGAAGGTTTCCACGCCTCCGGCCATGTCTCCACGGCTGCCTTCAAACTAGGCCAAATTTCTTAAGAAATGCAAGAAAGCCTCGGCCGGAGGCCATTAAAATCGATCCGTAACGGACTGGCCATCGGATTTCCGTGCGGTTTTCACAGGAACCAGCCCCGCCGCTCTGCGCGCACCGCTGCGAATTGCGATCAGAACACACCAAGAGGGGCAACGTCTGCCGAGGCTCTTCCGAACTCTGAAGCTGATCATATCGATTGGGACTGCCGTCAGACCAGATGCGACAGTCAATCCCACTAGGATTGGCTCGATATCCCCGCTGTGGGGAGGCGGGGGAGGCTAGCGGCAAGTCATGATCGCACACCTCGCTAATCTGGCGCATGCGGCGTTAATCAGTTTTCTTCACCTCAAAACAAGCGTGTCATGGCTATTCTTCGCCAACGGAGGCGCGACCTCCAAGCCGATCTGCGATGACAGGTGTAAGATGATCGAGAACCAGAAATTCCGGCCCGCGCAGGTCATTGGCCCCCTTGGTGAGCCCCTTACGCTGGAAACACTCCCTCCGCCCACAACGACCCGTTGGGTCATCCGTCGCAAAGGTGAGGTTGTGGCAGCCGTGAATGGCGGGCTCTTGACGATCGATGAGGCATGCGATCGCTATCAACTCACGCTCGAAGAATTCGCGTCCTGGCAACGGGCCGTTGACAGGTCGGGCCTTCCGGGCCTGCGCGTCACCCGGGTTCAGCATTACCGCAGCCTCTACGAACGTCAGCAGCGCTACTGATCGATCCATCGGCTGGCTGCTCCCAGCCGAGCGGGCAACGCATCATCTAACGACGAGAGCAACGGCCAACATGGCGGCGCCGATCACGAGTGCTGCGGCGATCCACCTGGAGGCACTGACGAGATTGGCGGCGGTGATCGGCATCGGAGTTTCGGCCTCCAGCCTGCGCACGGCAGCGCGCAATAGTCGTGGCGCATCATCGCCCAGTTTCATCAACTCCCAGCTGAACGCCTGAAGAATCGGCGCCCAATGATCCGGTGATAGTCGCGCCGCGATTATCCGACGCGATGCCGACCGCATCGCGGCCGAGAGGTCGAAATTGGGTTCGATCGCCGTAAGAACGCCGTCGATCGTCACCAGCGCTTTAAAGATCAGCAGCAGATCAGGCGGCATGGTCAGTCCCTCCTCGCGCATCAACGCCAGGAAATCGACGACGACTGCGCTCAACACGAGTCGTCCTCCGCCATGGCGCGCAACAAGGCGCTCGGCTGCAACGCGAAGCGGCTCGCGTGATGCCGCGCCCGACCAGCTGAGCAGCACATCGGCAAGTTGTCCCGGATCACTGCTGGCGAGCGATTGGAGGAAGCTTAGGAATTCCTGGCGCCGACGCGGGGATACATGACCAATCATGCCAAGGTCGAGTAAGGCAATGCGGTTACCAGGTAAGCAGAGCAGATTGCCGGGATGCGGGTCGGCGTGGAAGCGACCGTTGATCATCACCATGTCCAGCACGATGTCAGCACCGACTGCGGCGATGGCCGCGGGATCGATGCCTGCGGCGCGGAGATCAGCGGCGCTGCGAGGCGAAACGCCAGCAACATAGTCCATCACGAGTAATGTGACGGATGACCATTGCCAGTGAATTGCCGGCACGACGACACGGGAATCTTCGGCGAAGTCGGCACGGAGGCTGTCAGCGTTGCGCCCTTCGTTCGTGAAGTCCAGTTCCTCGAGTACGGCCGCGGCAAGTTGGCGCAGCATGGCCGACGGCGCGAAACGCCGCGCTTCCGCACTAGCGGCTTCCACGATTGTCGCCAGCTGCGCGATAAGGCGAAGGTCGGCTTCCATCCGCGGCCGAATGCCCGGTCGCTGAATCTTGAGCACGACTTCGCGACCGTCATGCAGCGTCGCGCGGTGGACCTGAGCCATGGATGCGGCGGCGAAAGCTTTGTAGTCGAAACTGGCGAAGGCGTCCTCAGGCGGCTGACCTAGTGCCTGCTCGACGAAGGGACGGAGATCCTCGAAGTTTAGAACAGGTGCCTGGCCGTGCAGTGTCTCAAGCTCGGCGATCCACTGAGGCGGCAACAGGTCGGCTCGCGTCGCCAATATCTGTCCCAGCTTCACGAACGTGGGGCCAAGCTCCTCCAACGCCAGCCTGGTGCGGCGCTGAAGGCTTAGGCCATCCCCATCACGCTCATCGCCCGCGTCGGTCGACGACAAGCCGAGCCGGGACAGGAGGACCCCCAATCCAAAGCGGGACGCGACCCGCATTATCTCCGCCAATCGGTTGCGATCGCGCGCGGCCACGGTCAACGTCTTCAACATGGCGACAGCTATGCCATGGCCTTTTAAAGCGCTCCACTATTCTCGTTTTCTCGGCAATGACATGTTTGATTCTCGGGTTGCCCCGTTTGCTCGAGGCATTCTTTCACCGGCTCTTTTTTGACGTTCATGTTGCCCAAGCTATGCGATACGACTTCCGCTAAGATCCTACCCAAGAAACCCACCTGCGACGAGACAAGGTCTCACGACCGCTTCCACAATTCATTCCGCTCCTTCGCCCGCCACCTGCAGATCAGCGGTGGAAGTCTCGTCGAGCGGTCCGCCTGCCTCTTAAATAGGCACTCTCGCGCGAAGCTACCTGCTTGCTGCAAATCCCTCCAACCGCTGAGCAAAGAGGCGATCGACTGCCGGCATGCCGGGCACATCAGCCCTGCCTACAAAGATGGCATTCTTGCCCGCCTTTTTGGCCCGATACATGGCCTGGTCGGCCGCATGAAGCAATTCGGTGATGTCGCGCGGTGCCTCGGGCGGGATCAGCAGCGCGCCCATGCTACATGTGACCGGATAGGGTATGCCCCCCAGGACAGCCGAGAGACGGGCATGAATCTCAAGGGCAAAATCGTGGCCTTCTCCCACCGAGGGCACACGCACCAGCAACGCGAACTCATCATCGCCTCCAATACGACCGATCAGGTCTTCCCGACGCATGATCGTGGATGCCCCCTTCGCAAAGCTACGTAGCACTTCATCACCGATCAGATGACCCTGGCGGCTGTTCACCGCCTTGAAATCGTCAAGGTCGAGGATGACTAACAGGAGCGTCTGGCCCGCATGTCCCGCATCTTCGATCGCCTTAGCGCAGCGTTGGTGAAAGACTTCCTTGTTGAGCGCGCCCGTCATGCGATCCTGGTGGGCGTGGAACAGCTCGCGGTCATAAGAGCGGCGAAAACTCGTGATGATGGCGGCGATGAACAGATAGGTTATGACCCGGAATGCCACGCGCACAGTCATGACAGGACCGGACAGGCCGGGCGTTCCATCGAAATAGACCAGCGTCGCCATCAAGGCGGCGATCAGTGCCACGAAATAGCCCGCCCGCTCGCCCAGCTTCCAAGCCGCCGCGCAAATGATGGGAATATATAGCGGTACGATGCCCAGCTCGGGGCGTTGCCTGTCGGTCACCGTCAACGCTGCCATGGCGATCAGGATCATCCACCAGGTTCCCTCCCTCGAGAGGGTCTCCAGGCGGTTGGCCAACCGGCCGACGGGCAAGTGACTGTTCATGCGCTTTTCGCCCTATGGCAACTTCCGTTCGGGTTCGCGACCGTCCCAGTCCGTGGGAGGTGCTGGCCGGTCGGGATCCGATGCGAGCTCTAAGATGCGTCGTCCCGCGATCCAGATTTCCTGACCTTGCCAATACACCCAGATGCGCAACGCCTTCGCCGGTCGATCCGGGTCAGCGGCATATTCCAGAGCTGAATTGAGCGTTAAGCCCGCGATTGCCGGCTGGTATTCATCCTCTCCCCGTCGCTTGACGGCGATCATCGCTGGCGCCTTCCATGGAATTGGCTTCTGCATTATCAACTTCCTTGCGAAATTCTGTCTTGTTCGGCGCACCTTGGTCGAGCCTCGCAACATTTGCGGCGTCCGCCTGACTAGGCATAGGACGACCGAAGAAATAGCCTTGCACCTCCATGCAACCCTCGTTGCGGAGACAATCCAGTTGTTCCAGCGTTTCAACGCCTTCGGCGACCGTGGTAACGCCCAGCCGCTTACCGAGGTCCGCCACGGCCCGGACCACCGCGGCGCAGTCGGGGCGACTGACGGCATCCTTCACAAATGATCCATCGATCTTGATCTTGTCGAAGGGGAATGCGCGCAAATGTGCCAGCGAGGAATAGCCGGTACCGAAATCATCGAGCGCCACGCGTACGCCCAGCGCCCGTATCCGGCGCAAATCCCCGATCACGTCATGTTCGTCATCCAGGAGGGCTGTCTCGGTCACCTCGATTTCGAGCCGGTTCGGGGAAAGGCCGCTTTTGACCAGGGCTGCCAGCACGTCGTCGGGCAACGTTCCCTTGCCGAGTTGCGTGGCCGATATGTTGACAGCGATCCTTTCGCGGTCCGTCCAGGTGGCCGCCTCACGGCACGCCGTTTCCAACACGAAGGAGCCCAGGGCATCGGCCAGCCCGGATTGCTCCGCGACCGGCACAAATTCGGCGGGCGCAATCCAACCCCGGCTTGGATGATACCAACGCACGAGCGCCTCGCGCGCCGTAACCTCGCCGGTCTCGATGGAGACGATCGGCTGATAAAAAAGGAACATGCCCTCCCGGGTGCGCAGGGCTTCGCGGAGCTTCGCTTCCAGTAGCACGCGCTCCTGGATACGGCCTTCCATTTCCGGCGTGAACAGCCGCGCATTGCCCTTGCCAGCTTCCTTCGCGGCATAGAGAGCGATATCCGATCGGGCGAGAAGGACTTGCGCGGTCTCGCCATGGATGGGCGCAAGCGCCACGCCGATCGACGCGCCAATAGCGATATTGCCGTGTCCAAAGTCATAGTTGACGCTTAGAGCCTCGATGATCCGCGCCGCATGGGCCTGTGCTTCTTCTGCATTGCCGTGCGGCAGGAGCACGGCAAATTCGTCTCCGCCAAGGCGGCTGACGAGCATCGCCGGCGCACTGCAGACCGCCCGCAACCGCTTCGCCACTTCGGCGAGCAGCATGTCGCCGACGCCATGCCCGCGCGTATCGTTCACCAACTTGAAGCCATCGAGGTCGATGTACAGCAAGCCGGCCAAGTTGCCGGGGGTCGCCAGACGCCGTTCCAGCTCATCATTGAAGCTCGTGCGATTAGGCAAGCCCGTCAGCGTGTCATAATGCGCGAGCTGCCGAATGCGATTCTCCGCCTCGACCTCCTTCGTGACCAGCGCCCAGGTCAACATGGGGCCTATATAATCGCCATCACTGGTGGTGACGGCCGTTATCTTGAGGTCGAGCACTTCGGGACCCAACTGAATGCGGGCACTATAAGGAAGGTTCGCGGGATCAGACAGTATCCGGCGCTGATGCGCCGGGTGCCGGTGGAAGACGTCGATCGACATGCCCACAAGATTGTCGGCCTTGATCGTCAGAAGATGCTCGATCTGCTTGATAAGCAGCTTGGACGGTTCGTTGGCATAAGTGATCGCGAAGCTGCTAGGGTCGACCGTCATGACGGCGACCGGCATGTCGTCGATCATGCGGAGCAGGCGCCCCTTCTCATCCCATTTTTCCAGCTCGATCTGCCGCTTGATGCTTTGGGTAAAATATCGACCGAACCTGCGGGTATTATCGATCGCTATGCCGATCGTAACAAAGAAAATGACGGCCAGCCCCAGAGTGCCGGAGGTCGAGCGGCTCACGACGAGGGCAACAATCCAGACCGGAATGTTTGCAGCCGTAAAGGCGACCGTGGAGGTAAAAACGGTCGCCTGAACCAGCGCCCCGCCCCACATTGTGCTGATGATCACCATCAGCATGAAAGCCCTGGTATAGCCGTCACTGTGCAGCACGATCCATGTCGGACCGACCGCCATCGTCGCTGCGACCAGCCCGGTCGCCACCATCAGACGCTTTTCAGTCGAAAGTAGCGCAGGTTCGACGGGTCGCCTTGCCGTGCGCCATGCCAGATAGCTGCGCGCCATACAGGTCACCGCTACGATCGGCCCCCAGATCGCGAACAACATCCCCCATTCGGCGAAGAGAAGATATGCCGAAATGGAGATGACGATGAGATACCCCAGAAGCGCTTTGGGGACGTTCGATTCATCGCATGAATCTGATAGCCACGCAGTAACGCGTCGCCGTCGACCTTTGATATTTCGGTCCCCTGACGATCGGCGATATATCTGCTGACAGCCTTAAGCATCTGCCTGTCGCTCCTATGGCTTTCCAGTTCAGAAGTGGAAGGACACGCCGCCGCTCAATGGGGTCGGTTCCGGCTGAGGGCGGAATGACACCCTAAGCGCCGGCGTCCTTGGGCCAAAGGTACTCGCCAGTGAGGAGGATGTGTGCCCATCCGAGCGGCGAAATATGGGCGAGAAGATGGTCGGGGGTATCGAGCCCTTCGCGGCGCCGGGCCTCAACGGCATGGCCAAGGTGCAGGGTGTTCCAGTAGACGATGATGGCGGTGAGCAGGTTGAGGCCGGCGATCCGGTAATGCTGACCCTCCGTCGTGCGGTCGCGGATTTCGCCCTGACGGCCGATGCGCAGGGCATTTTTCAGCGCATGATGTGCCTCGCCTTTGTTGAGGCCGACCTGTGCACGGCGCTGCATGCCGACGTCGAGTATCCATTCGATGATGAACAGCGTCCGCTCGATCCGGCCCACCTCGCGCAGCGCGGAGGCAAGATCGTTCTGGCGCGGATAGGAGGCGAGCTTGCGCAAGATGCTGCTCGGCGCGACCTGTCCAGCGCTCATGGTGGCGGCGCAGCGGAACAGATCGGGCCAGTTGGAAACGATCAGCGCCTCACGCGCCTTGCCGCCCACCAGCGGGCGCAATTCGCTCGGCGTCGCGGCAGGGTCGAACACGTACAGTCGTTTGGATGGGAGGTCGCGGATGCGCAGTACAAGGCGGCAGCCGAGCATCGCGCTGATCCCGAACAGATGATCGGTGAACCCGCCAGTGTCGGCGTACTGCTCTTCGATCCGTCGCCCTGCCTCATTCATCGTCAGCCCGTCGAGTAGATAAGGTGCTTCGCTGACCGTGGCTGGAATGGTCCGCGATGCAAACGGCGCGAAGCGGTCGTTGACGTGGGTATAGGCCTTGATGCCGGGATCGTTGCCGTAGCGGGCGTTGATCGTATTCATCGCTTCGCCCTGCCGTGCGGCGGGGAAGAACTGGCCATCGGCCGATGCGGATCTGCCCATACCCCAGACCTGGGCCATCGGCAGCGCCCCTTGCGCCGCGACCACGTTGGCCAGCGCCTGGTCGATCGCCTCGCTTTCGACGTGCCAGCGAGCGAGACGGGAGAGTTGCCAATAGTCGTGAGTGTTGGAAGCCTCTGCCATCTTACGCAGACCCAAATTCAGGCCCTCGGCAAGCAGGACGTTGAGCAGGCCGATTCGGTCGCCGCATGGCACGCCGGTGCGCAGATGCGTGAAGGCATCAGTGAAACCCAGCGCGGTATCGACTTCGAGCAGCAGATCGGTGATGCGGACGGGCGGCAGCCGGCGATACAGATCAAGCACCAGATCCTCGATCCCATCCGGCGCGTCAGCGGTGAGCCGATCAATGCGCAGCGTGCCGTCCTCGATGCTGCCTTTCGGAATTGTACCGCTGCGCGCGGCGCGACCGAGCCGGGCAAGGCCATCAGCGAGACGCACTTTGCGGTCAGCCAGCCAGACATGCGGGTCGGACGGGACCGCCAGCTTCGCGGCATGCGCGACCGCCATCGGCACGAGGACGTGGCGCAGGTCACCATATCGATGCGAGCGGTCGAGCCATATGTCGCCCGAGCGCAGCGCGTCGCGCAGGTGAAACATGACCGCGACTTCCCGGAGGCGGGCATCATCATCGCCCTTCGCCCGCAACTGTCGCCGCCATTTGGAATGCGGGCGCAAGAAATCGTCGGCCGCCGGAACTGCGCCCTTGGTAGCGATGACGGTAGCCGCGTCCAGCAAAGGCCGTGCAACCGCCGCAGCTTTGAGGTCGAGGCATCGCAGCATGCGCGGGGCATACCGACGGAAGCGGTGATACCCCTGATCAACATAGGCCAGCGGATCATCGCCCAAGGTGTCCGTCAACGTCTTGGCCGTAGCGACGAGGCTGGTGAGCCGTTCCCATCCCGCCCCGCCCGCGACCGCATCTTCCAGCGACGCGCCGTCGCCATGCGCTTCGAGCAATGATTGACCGAGTGCAGTGAAGCCGTTCAAAGTCGCAGTGGTAGCGCCTCTGGTTTCTACGACCCGCGCGTCATGCAGTTGCTTCGCGTCGCGCCAGGTGCGGCCAACGATCCGGTCATGTGTTTCGATCACCGCATCCGCAGTCGCCGTGGCCCATTCAATGACGCAGACCGCCATGATAGCGCGGCGCCGATCGGCGCCGAGGTCGCGCAGGCCATCGGCGAAGTAGCGCTCGCCCTGCCGGCGTAGCCGGGCGACGCGATGCGGTGGAACACCGGCAAGTATACCATCATTGAGGTTCATCGCGCGCAGGAACTCGAGCCGGTCGAGCAGCCGGTTCGCCGCGGCGGAGTTGTTGCCCGGCTCAATCCGGCGCAGCCAGATGAAGCGGCTGATCGCCCCCGGCAGCATCTCGGTAGTCAGTCGGTCGAGCCCATCACAGGCGACGGGATCGAGACGGGCCGCGATCCGCTTCTCGATCCGACGTTCGGCGGCGACGAGCGCGTCCGCGCACAAACGCTCGATTGTCGTGATCGCCGGCAGGATGGTCATGGTTTCACGGCAGCGGGCAATGAAGCGCCGGGCAAGGTCGTCGTTTGAGCGTGCCTGCTCGGCTTCGGCGAGAAGCCAATCGCGGAAAGCCCTGGCATACGGTCCCCGTCCGGGGAACATTCTGTATCCGTAGATACGGCGCAGCGCCTCCATGTGCTGGTGGCGGGTTTGGCGTCGAACGGCATAGGCCGCGAGCGTCTCGCCAGCGATGCCAAGCTGGGCGCCTAGAAAGGCAGATACAGTGTGGGGGATCAGTTCGCCGGGAGCAAGGGTCCGGCCTGGATATCGCAGCGCGCACAACTGCAGGGCGAACCCGATGCGGTTCTCCGGTCGGCGACGCCGGTCGATATGAATCAGGTCATCGTCTGCCAGAAGATAATGGCGCAGCAGCGCCGCTTCGTCAGTCGGTAGGTCGAGTAGGGCCGAACGCTGTCGGGCGCTGAGGATATGGCGTCTCGGCATGCACGGCTTGTCCCCATTGAACAGAAGTCTGTTTTGGACAACACTGACCCCACGCAAATCAAGGCTTTTCGAGGCCTAATTCCAGAAGGGTTCAATTGGGACAGCGCGCCGCCATCTACGCCAGGGTTTCGACAGCCGACCAGTCGTGCGAACGGCAGCTCCGCGACCTGGCCGGCTTTGCCGAGCGTGGCGGCTATGAAGTGGTCGAGGTCTTCCGCGAAACCGCGTCGGGCATGAAGGCAAACCGTTCGGCGCGGGCTGAGGTGATGAAGCTGGCGCAGGCACGCCATATCGATGCGATCCTCGTTACCGAACTCAGTCGCTGGGGGCGTTCGACCCAGGACCTGCTCGATACACTCAACCGGCTGTCGGGCTGGCGCGTGTCGGTGGTCGCGATGAGCGGCATGACGTTCGAGGTCGATACGCCGCATGGGCGGATGATGGCGACGATGCTCGCAGGTATAGCCCAGTTTGAGCGCGACATGCTGAGCGAGCGGGTCCGCTCTGGCCTTGCTGCAGCGCGGGCACGTGGCCGCAAACTCGGCCGGCAACTGGGGGAGCGACCCAAGTCGGACCGCCTCGCGCCCAAAGTGTTGGCGCATATCGCCGAGGGGCGGAGCTATCGCTGGATCGCTCGCGACCTGGGACTCAGCAAGAACACGGTCGCCGGGATCGTGGCTCGCGCACGGGGTAACGTGAGCCCTGATGTCACGGTGACGACATGACCGGGGCGTCTGGACGGCTGCGTCCCGATCCCCGGCGCAAGGCGCGGTTTCGCGAAATCGCCCGAGGCATTGTCGCCAAGGATCGCTACAATCGGAAGTACGGGATCGCCGTCGACACTGCTGGCGCCATCGCGCAGGCGCTAGAGCGCGCGTACCGCGATGGAGTCCGGGACGACCCGGCCGCAGCCGTTCAAGCGCCCGAACAGGATGATGCCGGCCCGCTGGAATGGGCGTTGATCCCACCACGACCGCGAGATGCCTTCTGGAGTATCTGCCTATACACCCTGGGCCGCGATACCGATCTCCCACGTGACGGCCATCTCGCTCCGGCTATTACCGAACGCGGAACGCCCGGATGGACACTCGTGGCAGGAGGGTACACCCCTGACAGGGTGATCAGCGATAGGAGCATTGGCCCGCTTGTCCGCCTCGGCCTTATCGCGCTCGCAGTCGATTTACCGGTTCGCATGATCGTAACCGCACAGGGGAAGGAAACATGGGCTCTCTTCTGCCAGCGCGGTGGGATGTACCCTGAGGATCTCACTGACATTTGATCCATTTGATCGACATCCATCCGGCGGAATGGTGAAGGGCAGCATCCGCCCCGTTGCAGACGTTCCCAATGGTCGTCATCCCGGCGCATGCCGGGACCGTGGGCTGTCTTTAGAAGCAGCCTCACGTCCGGGCGCCCTGGCGATAGCTATCGCCTCAAGACTTGCCCACGGTCCCGGCATGCGCCGGGATGACGGATGACCGCGCCCCACCCCAAATCAGCCGTCACCCTGAACTTGTTTCAGGGTCCATCAATCCGAAAGCCCAGTTTATGATCGGCCAACCGAGATGGCGGCACGAGCCACCACGCTCCGGCACCAATCGCCCGATGGATCCTGAAACAAGTTCAGGATGACGCAAGGCGGGGGCGCGATGTCCGCTCCCCACCCCTTCTTGCCGTTTCGCTTAGGGTGTCATTTCGCCCTCAGCCGGAACCGACCCCAAGCTTGGCATCATTCTGCACCGGATGTGGGTCGATGAAGCCGACTTCAGGTACGGCCAGCCGGCATAGCCTTCGAGGAGAGAAAAGATGCCCGGATACTCAGCTACGTAGAGGTCCCCTGCGGGTGACCGGCGAGGGGACGATGGTCAGGGACAAGCCGCTGGACGCTTTGGCGATCAACGCCGTTTTCGAGATCGGCTACCCTGATTTTTCCGACCGCATCATGTGACGACCACGCGTCGATCACGGACAGAAGCATGAACCCCAAGTCGATCTACCTTGCAGTCCCGCACCCAATGACAGAAGGTGTCCAGCTCCTTGATCTTCATCTTGAGACCGGCCTGATCGAGGCGACGGGATTGGTAGCGCTGGGTCGATCGGTTGATCGGAAATGCGCCGCAGGCCCTCCGTTCGCTCACCTGGTAGTTCGCCCGCAGATAGCCAACGATCTCCCGAGCTCGATCAGGCCTTACATTTTTCGGCGGATGACGTCCTGCAGCATCTCTTTGTCGAGACTGAGGTTTGCCACGAGCCGCTTGAGCCGGACATTCTCCTCCTCGAGCTGCTTCAGCCGCTTCGTCTCCGACGGCATCAGTCCGCCATATTTGCTCCGCCATCGATAGTAGGTCTGAACCGATATGCCGGCTTTGCGGCACACCTCCTCGACGGTCGTACCATCCTCGGCCTGCTTGAGAATGAACGCGATCTGGTGCATGCTGTGATCCGCACGCCCCACATTCAGGACCGCGACGGAGTCCCAATGGTGCTACGCGAAATCATCGCGCGCTTTTGGTATCTGCGGCACGTCTTCGCAAATGGCGGCTATGCTGGCGACAAACTCAGGAAGGCTCTGCGGCGAATGGCGAAATGGACCATCGAAATCATCAAACGGTCAGATACCGCCAAAGGCTTCGAGGTGCTGCCCGGCCGCTGGGTGGTCGAACGGACGTTGGCATGGCTCAACCGAAACCGATGCCTAGCAGAGGACTTCGAGAAAACCATCGCTTCGGCAAAGGCTTGGGTCTTCATCCCGCCCGTTCAAATCGTCATCCGACGTATCGCAAGACTATGAAATCAATCCGCATGATGACGAACCAGGCACTTATGGTAAATCTTCATAAAAATCTGTACCGCGCGATCAGCGATTTGGTCGGCTAGAATGTTGTTTGCGTGTCGCAACTCCAGTATCAACCTTCGATTGAATCCTGAGGTGCAAAGATCAAGTAACAGCATAGCCGCGTCATCCGGATCTTCGTCGTATAAAGAATTAGCTAAAAATAAGGAAACTTGATCTCGAAAATACAAAAATGTATTAGAGTAGAAAATATTTCCTAACTTGGGAATGCGCCGATTGTTGATAATTATAATTCGCTCGATTTCGATGGTGTCATCTCGCATCAAGAAATGGCAAAATCTTTTCGAAGATAAATTCAACATACTGGTTGTACTACTACATTCGGAAATATCGAGATCAAGAAAATTTCTAAATAACTGAACTTTCAATTCAATAGCGGCAACAGCAATGTCTTCCTTGTGATCAAAATATTGCCAAAGAGTGCTCTTCGACCCGCCCAATATACTAGAAA
Source organism: Sphingobium sp. C100 (assembly GCF_000508185.1). Lineage (GTDB taxonomy): Bacteria > Pseudomonadota > Alphaproteobacteria > Sphingomonadales > Sphingomonadaceae > Sphingobium. The sequence continues at coordinate 67,002 of NZ_AYOY01000165.1, forward strand.
TATCAGACATAGTGACATTATCGTAGCCACTCTCTAAAAATGCATTCATCGCAACGTTTACGATATTTTTGCGACGCGCACTTTTTTTCAGTTCTCTCTTTGAACTGATTGATAGGACATTTTTTTGCCGCATAAATCCTACATGGCTTCGGATCATCGAAAAAAATGGTGCTCGATAATGTCAGTGACAGATTAAGGAAATTAAGGAAAATTAATCTCTTGATAAGAATATGATTATATTATACTAATTCTAGATATTATTCTTGCCGCTAAGCTTTCTCTAAGTGGCTGTCCTCGCTTAATTTTTCTCCACGTATTATAGCTTATCCCAAGCTCTTTCTGTAACATTGAATCCGTTCTTCCAGTTGAAAAGCGTATAATTTTATCCGCGATATCTTTTGGCAATTTCACCATCTTACATTGTGAACTCATATCGAAATCTTCCGAAGATTACTGCTAAAGCTATAATATAGATCGGTATTTCTCTGGAATATTTAGCTATATTGCATAACTTTTCATATCGGGTAGACAAGATATCGCGGGAGTACTGACGTATCCAATTCGGCACGGCGGGACAGAAACTTGGCCCGACCATCGCCCGAAAGCCGAACCATATCGAGATAGCGACCTGCGGCAAGAATTTGAGTGACCCCGGTATCCATCGGCGTCATGAAAACCGAAAAGTTGGACATGGCCTCTGCTGTGCTGGCATCGACCTGCCGATGGCTGACCCGCTGAACGAAATGGCGAGTGCGGTAGTCCTGAAAGGTCCCTGCCCAGATCTCTGTGACATAAGTGACGCGATCTTCCAGTCGCGCCCTACAATCGTCGAACATGAAGCCGAGTTCGAGGTTATGTTCTGTGTTCTCGGCCGCACGGCAGTAATAAGATGCCTGTTCTTCCTCGGCATAGTTAGTGAGCCAGCCTGTCATGTCTTTGCTGTCGAGCGCGTTGGCGTCCGCCAGCAGCAGGCGGTCAAGAGCGCATTCCAGTTTGGTGGGCGAAAGCATCATGCTTGTGCCCTTTCGAATCCCATCACCGAGCGGTAATATTCCCAGCGCGGAAGGTTACCGCTTTCATCGTTCTGCGAAAACTCGGACTCGAGCTTGGCAGGATCACGCACGCCTTTCTGGAAGATCGCATTGCCAGGCGTGTGGCTGCCGATGTGGATCCGGTGGAAGATCGAAGCGTCTTCCATGCTAATTAAACCGCATGGACCCAGTAAATTGGAGCTTTGCCGTAACCGGTGGCGAAGCATGTCCGCATCGTCGTTCTGGTGGGCGAAATAGGCGTAGTGGACCTCGGTCGTTTCGGCATCGATTGGGGTCGCGAAGCGCAGGTTTATGACGTCGAGATGTTTGGTTGAAACGAAAGTCGGGAACAACTGGACGATGCGTGACCCGACTGATGGATCCTGCCCTTTGAAGGCAATCAGATCCTTATCTTTTAGAACGCTGGGACCGCTCGCCACGGAGAGTGCCGACTCGAAACAGACATGGCCGCGTTTCGTGGCGGTATACTGCCGCCCTTTGCCGCCCTGCCAATTGAGCATCTTGAATGCCGCGTGGAGCAGCGGGGCATGGTAGCCGTCGTTGTCGTTGTAACCCTTCCAGTTGCTGTCATAGCGAACCTTCTGATAGCCCAGCAGTTTAAGGCGACCGTCGCCCGCCATCAGTTCGCGCAGGGTTTCTCCTGCTTCGCCGAGAAACTGGTCAAGGGGTTCTGTCTCAGCCGAGAACGTCACGAATATCAGGCCGTAGAACAGATCGAAGCGCGGCTGCCCCAAGGGGTAGTCCGCCTTGTCGAAACCGGGTACGAATTCGCGCGGGTTGGGACATCCAACAAGCTCGCCCTTGGCACTGAACAGCCAACGGTGATAGGGGCATTCGAACTCGGTTTTGTTACCCATTACCGCAGTTTCGAGCTGGTTGCTGCGATGCGAGCAGGCATTGTAAAACACGCGAACCTCGCCCCCTTCATCCCGCGAGATCAACAGCGGGATTCCTGCGAGGCGGATCGTCCGGAAATCGCCTGGGTTGGGCAACTCGCTTTCGTGCGCAACCGGATGCCATTCCGGGCCGTGAAATATCCGCTTGATCTCTTCCAAGTAGAGATCCGATCGCGTAAAGGCCGCCTTGGGAACTTCGTTATAATTCTTCGGCCAGGTCAAGGTCGCGTCAGCCATCCTCTTGCTCCCGCATTTCCAGTGATCGTTTATCTGACCGTCTTCAACGCTCTGTTTCGAGCGCTTTGCCCAGTTCGGCCCACATCCGGCCCGAATTACGCGCGCCTTCGAGATAGCTTTCGGGACATAAGTGATAGGGTGGACGGCAAGGTCCGGCGTTCATCCATCCACCGGCGGTCATCCGCGCCTTTTCCAGCGGAATGTTGTAGGTGGAGAATTCCTTGAAGCTGCCATTGGGAAACAGCGTTGCTGCCGTGGGCGCGAGCCGCCCCATGAAGGTCTTGGCCTTGCTCCAGTCGCCGGTGGCGCGGGCCTGTGCGACGAGATCGCGCAATGTCGTACTGACGAGAGGATGGCAGACCGCGCCGCTTGTCCAGAAGGCATCGACCGAATCGTCCATCCGCGCCGCGCCATAGTAATCGAAGTCGATCGGCAGCAGCTTGATCCGCCCCTTGATTGCGGCCAGATCGGGCAGCAGTGTGCCAACACCGATATACTTGGCAGTAACAACTTGGGGGATTTCGGCGACCTGACCCCAGAAATGGCGCGGGAAATCGAACTTGAATGCTTCGGGATTGGCATAGATTGCAATATTGATATCGGGCACCGCCTCAGCGACATCCTTGTAGAACTGGACCGCGACATCGACGCTCGGCGCGCACCACATCGGTACGCCCAGCATCGTCCCGGTCGCGCCGATATCGACTGCCTCGCGGGTCAGCGCGATGGTGTCGCGGGTGTTGATACAGGTTGTGCCGACAAACACCGGAACCCGGCCCGCTGCGGCATCTACGATAGTCTTCATAAAGACGAGCTTTTCGTCAAGCGTCATGGTCGCGGCCTCGCCCAGCGTTCCCATACTCAGGATGCCGTCGACTCCGGCCTCGATCAGGCCGTTGACCATGCGGGCTGCTTCGTCGACATTAACCGTATCAGTGGCGCGCCAATCGGTAGCACCTTCCTTGGCGGGCGTCGGCACGATCGCCCAGGCACCCTTTATATCAGCAGCAGTCAGCAGTTCACGCGCCACGCAACATCTCCCAAAGATTTTCAATCATTAGCCAATATGTAACGCATTGCCCACGGGCTTGGCAAGGGAGGAATGCGGATTTATGAAGCCGAATGTGACTAGGATTGCACCCTTCCGGCCGGACGGGTGCGGGTTTGGAGAAATCAGAGATGACAGACGCAAACGTAAGATTTGCAGGCAAGATCGCGATTGTCACGGGAGCAGCCCAGGGCATCGGCTTTGCTACGGCCCAGCGCCTAGGGCGAGAAGGCGCCACAGTCGTCGTTGCCGATCGTGCAGAACAGGCGACACTGGATGCGGTTGCGCGACTTATGGCCGAATCTGTCGACGCTCACCCCGCCATCCACGACCTCGAGCAACAGGCTGGAGCCGCTGCCCTGTACAACGCTGTAAGCGATAAATTCGGGCGGATCGACGTGGCCGTCCATAATGTCGGTGGCACGATCTGGGCCAAGCCTTATTGGGAATACACCACCGAAGAAATCGTCGCCGAAATTAATCGCTCGTTGTGGCCGACGCTGTGGTGTTGCCATGCAGTGCTGCCCCACATGCGCGCGGCGGGTCGCGGCGCGATCGTCAACATCGGCTCGGTGGCAACGCGCGGGGTCAATCGCGTGCCCTACGCGGCTGCGAAAGGTGGCGTGGCGGCGCTGACCGCTGCGTTGTCGCTGGAACTGGAGGATTGTGGCATCAGGGTAAATTGCGTGGCTCCTGGCGGGGTCAACGTGACCCGTGTCACCCCGCGTAATACCGCTCCGCATTCCGACGCGGACCGCAAGGGCTTTGGCGAGGTGATGGAGCAGACCTTGCGCGATACCCCGCTGGGTCGCTTCGGCGAGCCCGAGGAACTGGCCGCCGCGATCTGCTTTCTAGCCGCCGACGAGGCGTCCTACATCACCGGCCAAACCCTCTACGTCGCAGGTGGCGGGATCGGCTGATCCCGCCCGCCTTACGAGCCTAACCAGCCTGCTTGAGGATATCGCGGAGCGACACATCGGCATCGGCCAGCTGCGCGGCCTGGGCATTGGCTCGGCGCTCGATCAGCCGTTTGCCGATGCCCATGTCTGGGGCGCGGTTGACAGTCAGGATGCCCTCGATCATCTCGCCTGACTGGAAGAATGCGGTAAACTGGTTGCTTGCCATGTCTCCACGCAGGGTTACCTCGGCTTGCACCGGGATATGGCCGCAGAACTGGATATTGAGATCGAACTGGTCGCTCCAGTACCACACCGGCTTGCAGTAATCGACGCCCTGCCCGAGCACGGCGAGCGCCGCGGCCTGAGCCTGATCGGCAGCATTCTGGTAGGTTTCCTGGCGGATATGGCCGCCGAAGAAGCTCTCCTGTTCGGCCACGTCGCCGGCGGCAAAGACATTCTCATTGCTGGAGCGGCACCGCCGATCGACGATGATGCCGTTATTGGTGACGATGCCTGCGTCCCGGGCTAGGCTGATTTCCGGCACTATCCCGACCCCGACTACCACGGCATCGCAATCCACCAGTGATCCGTCATCGAGTTCGACCTGCGTCACCCGCCCGTCAAGCACCTTCATCGCGTTCACGCCGCGTCCGAAGCGGGTGTCGACGCCGCGCTGGCGATGTTCCTCGCCCAGCCATTGCCCGAACTGCGGCCCGAGCGCGCGAATCATAGGCGCGGCAAGCGGTTCGATCGCGGTCACTCGGCACCCCAGCTTGACCGCGCTGGCCGCGACTTCAGCCCCGATCACACCCATGCCGATGATGACGATCCGGGCGCCGTCCCTGAGGTCCGTCGCCATCCGGGTGGCATCGTCCCGGGTGCGCAGGTAATGCACGTTGGCGGCGTCGGCACCCTCCATGTTGAGCTTGCGGGCGGAACCACCGGTGGTCAGCAGGATGCGGTCGGCTTGGACCAGGTCTCCGCCCGTCAGGCGCACAGCGCTCGCCGCCAGGTCGAGCGCTTCGGCACGCGTGCCAAGCCGCATTTCGATGCGGTTGGCGGCGTACCAGGCCTCGTCATGAAGGAAGAAATTGTCCGGTACATTGGCCGGATCCCACAACACCTCCTTGGACAGGGGCGGGCGCTCGTAGGGCCGCCACGGTTCTTCGCCGATAAGGGTGATCCGGCCATCGAAGCCAGCCTGGCGCAAGGACTCCACCGCGCGGCCACCCGCAAGATTTGCTCCGACCACGGCTACCGATTTCATGCGATTCTCCCAACTTTGCGTGCTTTCCCGGTCTTATTGCCGGAAGGCGCACCTCCCTATAGACCTTCTTTGCACAATATGCAATGCGTTGCGAGAGTTAACGCGCGCTAGGCGGATTCCTGGATTTCCATTTTTTCAAGACGCAAGGCGAGCTGCCGACGGGTAAAGCCTAAGGTGCGCGCCGCGCGAGCAACGTTGCCCCCACTTGCATCAAGGGCCTCGCGGATCACCAGCCCTTCCATTTCCAGCAGGCTTCCGCCCTCATCGACGATCAGATCCAGCATCTGGCGCACCAAGTTGGCGCGACTACCAACATTGTCAACGGCGCTGATCCTGCCATCGTTGGTCATGCACATCGCCGGCTTCAATTCGAGGCCGTCGGTTTCCAAGAACAGGTGTCTGACGTCGATCGCTCGTCCGTCGTCCGCCAACAGCACGGCGCGTTCCACCATTCGCTCAAGTTCGCGCACATTGCCCGGGAAATCGTAAGCCAACAGCGCGTTAATCGCCCGCGGAGTGAAGCCCGATACTGTTCGGCCATGGCGCAGGGCATAACGCAGACGGAAGTGTTCCAGCAGCACCGGAATGTCCTCGCGGCGCTGGCGCAGCGGCGGCACCCGGACCGGTAAAGTCGATATCCGGTAGAACAAGTCGGCACGAAACGTGCCTTCCCGCACCGCCTCGTTAAGTTCCACATTCGATGCTGCGATCAATCGGACATCCACCTTGATCGTCCGCGTATCGCCGACCCGCTCGAACTCACCTTCCTGGACAGCGCGCAGAATCTTCGATTGTGCAAGTGGCGACAGTGTCGATATCTCGTCCAGGAACAGCGTGCCGCCATTGGCCAGCTCGAACCGACCGGGCCGGGCGGCAACCGCGCCAGTATAGGCCCCCTTGGCCACGCCGAACAGCTCCGATTCGATCAGCCCCTCAGGGATCGCCGCGCAGTTGAGCGCGATGAACGGCTCCGCCTCGCGCGTGCTCAGCCGATGAGCGAGCTTGGCCAGCACTTCCTTGCCGACCCCGGTCTCGCCCATTAACAGCAGCGTCGCATTGCTCGCTGCGGTGCGTTCGATCATGGTCTTGGCTGAGAGGAACGCTGCCGATATCCCAATCACCGTTTGGCCCGCATCATGCCACGTTTCGGACAGGACCAGCGGCGTCGCGGCCAATTCGAGGTCGTCCAACTGATCCCATTCGGGTTTTGGTTTGGCGTGAAGTACGCAGGCAGCATCGCCTCGCCCCGCACATTCCACTTCGCGCATGATGATCGGTTGTCCCGCGAAGGTTGTGGCAAAGCCGCTTGCAAAGCCGGTCTGCATCCAGCACACCGGATCGGTGCTGTGCCCCATCGCGTTGAGATGGATCGCCGCCTCCATCGAATCGTGGACCGTGAACCGGCCTTCGAAATGCCCCCGCGAGGGATCGTTTTCAAGAGTTTCGATCTGGGTCCAGCCGAACCCGGTCAAGGCGTGTGCCTGCGGTCCGACCGCGAATGCTTCGAGATAATCACCATCCGGGCGCAATTTCTTCGCGCCGATCGCGCACCGTGCGCCTTCGGCAAAACCGACACCCCAGAAGAACCGGCTGGCCGCTTCTAGCCCCAATTCGGCCACCAGGCGGCTGCGCCAGCTGGCCAGGGCCGCTTGGCTGAGCAGTACGCAGCGTTCACCGTCATGCCAGATCCGGCCCATTTCCGGTGAGAACAGCAGCTTGCTGGCAAGGTCGGCGTATCCTGGGAGCGTCTCCATCCGGTCAGCTTATCAGATTCGTAACTTCCGGCCCAGACTTAAGCCTCGACATTTACATATACGTCGATCTGCACGGTGCCTCGCCGTGGGATTGACCAACCGGACTGCGGTAAATCGGCCCGAAAACGATATTGGCACGATTCGTGCTTATAACTGTCCCGACAAGAAAAATCGATGGCGGCTTTAGCCATGCTGTTGGGAGAGGATCAAATGAACGACAACATTGCCGATCTGGTTGATTCACGCACCGGGCGCCAATCGCGCTCGATCTACGCGAGCGAAGACATCTATCGGCAGGAACTTGAGCGGATCTTCGGGCGCTGCTGGCTGTTCCTGGTCCACACCAGCCAGATTCCGAAGCCGGGCGACTATTTCCGCACCTTCATGGGCGAAGACGATGTGATCGTGATCCGCCAGAAGGACGGGTCGATCAAGGCGTTCCTTAACAGCTGCACCCACCGCGGGAACCGGATCTGCCGCGCCGATCGCGGCAATGCGCGCGCCTTCACCTGCAACTATCACGGCTGGTCTTTTTCCCCGGACGGCGCGCTCGCCGGGGTGCCGCTGGAAAGCGAGGCCTATTTCGGCGAACTCGACCGCACCAAGTTCGGCCTGATCCCGGTGACGAAAGTGGCCGAGTACAAGGGCCTGGTGTTCGGCTGCTGGGATGCCAATTCGCCCAGCCTCGATGACTATCTGGGCGATGCCAAGTTTTTCCTCGATGTCTGGCTGGATGCCATGCCGGGCGGATCGGCACTGCTCGGCGAGACGCAGAAGATGGTGCTGGGCACCAACTGGAAGCTGCCAGTCGAGAACGTCTGCGGCGATGGCTATCACCTGGGCTGGGCACATGCCGGCGCGATGGCAGCAGTCCAGTCGATGGACCTCACCGGGCTCAGCGTCGGCAATTCCGGGGTCGATCTCGATGGCGGGCTGTCGGTCGCCGGCATGAACGGGCACATGGTCTTGAGCGCGCTCGACGGCGTTTCCGGCTACGCCTTCTATCCTGATCCCAAGCCGATCCTCGAATACCTAGAGGCCAACCGCCAGACGGTGATCGACCGTCTGGGCGAAGTGCGCGGCAGGCAGGTGTGGGGTGCGCAGGTCAACATAACCATTTTCCCCAACCTGCAACTGCTGCCCGGGCTCAACTGGTTCCGGGTCTATCATCCAAAGGGTCCCACCCAGATCGAACAGTGGACCTGGGCCATGGCCGAAAACGACATGCCCGAGGCGGTGAAAGCGCAGATTCTCGAAAACCAGTGCCTGACCTTCGGCTTGGCGGGCCTTTTCGACAACGACGATGGCGACAATCTGACCGCCTGCACCGAACAGTCGCGCGGCTGGCGCACGGCGCAGATGGATGTCTACACCAACATGGCGCTGGGCCGCTCGGGCAAGCGCGAGGGCTTCCCCGGCGATATCGCCTCCGGCTTGGTAAGCGAACACAACCAGCGCTATTTCTACCGCCGCTGGCAAGAGCACATGATGGCGGAAACCTGGGCCGAAGTGCCCACGTACAACATTAACTCGCTGACCGACGAGGAGGCCGAGCATGCTTGACCGACCGCTTGCCCCTCCCCCGGTGGAGGTGATCGTTGCAGTTACCCAGGCACTCCACCGCGAAGCCCGGCTGCTCGACAACGAAGATCTCGACGGCTGGCTGGCCATGCTTGGCAAAGACGTCAGCTATCGCCTGGAACTGAAGAGCCGAAGGTTCCGCGCTGACCGTTCGCCGCCTTTTCCACTTGGCCCAGGGGTAATCTTCAACGAGGATCTGGGTAGGCTGAAAATGCGGGTGGATCGCCTGAAATCCGGCTTCGTCTGGGCCGAAGATCCGCCCAACTACATCCGCCGCGCTGTCTCCAACGTCGAGGTGCTGGCCACCCGGGCCGATAACGAGGTGCGGGTCCATTCGGTGCTGGGGATGCACCGCAATCGGATCGATGGCACCACCCGCCTGCTCACCGCCGGACGCACTGACCTCTGGCGCAGCGAAGGCAGCGCTTGGCTGCTGGCCGCGCGCGAAATCGTGCTGGACCATTCCGTGCTGCCGGACAGCAACCTCAACGCCTTTTTCTGAACAAGCCTGACGGGAGAGAACAATCATGCGCTTCGAACGGATCGGTCGCGAACCGGATTATTCACGCTACATGGACCTCAAGGAAGGCTGGCTTGACCGCCGGATCTTTTCGGATGCGGACATCTACGAGGAGGAGCTGTACCGCATCTTCGCGCGGTCGTGGCTGTTCGTTGCCCACGAAAGCCAGATCCCAAACAGCGGGGACTTCCTGACGACCCACATGGGTGAAGACGCGGTGATCGTCGCGCGCCAGCCCGACGGTTCGATCCGGGTCATGCTCAATTCCTGCCCGCACCGCGGCAATAAGGTGTGCTTCGCCGATGCCGGGAACACCCGTCGGTTCGTCTGCAATTACCACGGCTGGGCGTTTGACACCGCCGGCGACCTCAAGGGCATGCACGAGGAATATTGCTACGACGCGGGCGATATCGACTTCAAGAACCATGGCCTCAAGAACGTCGCCAAGGTCGGCAACTACAAGGGCTTGGTGTTCGCCACCTTCAACAGCGATGCGCCGAGCCTGGAAGCCTGGCTAGGCGATTTCCGGTGGTATCTCGACATGATCCTCGACAACGAGGAAGGCGGCACCGAATTCATTGGCGGCTGCATCAAGTCGGTGATCAGCGCGAACTGGAAGTTCGGGGTCGAGAACTTCATCGGCGACGCTTATCACGCCGGCTGGACGCATGATTCGGGCACTCGGTCGATGAACAACGGCCAGCCGGTCCCGCCGATCGACATGGATAATTCCTATCACGCCAGCGTGAACGGCCACGGCTGGGAATTCGGCACCGAAGGCGTGGGCGACCTCTTCCTGCTCGGGCGCCCCAAGGTGATGGACTATTACAACAAGATCCGCCCGAAGATGGCAGAACGCCTGGGCGAGATGCGCTCGAAGATCTTCGGTTCGGTCGCCTCGGCATCGATCTTCCCCAACGTCTCGTTCCTGCCGGGCATTTCCACCTTCCGCCAGTGGCAACCCAAGGGGCCAATGCAGTTCGAATTGAAGACCTGGGTGATCGTCAACAAGAACATGCCCGACGACATCAAGGAGGAAGTGACCAAAGGCGTGATGCAGACCTTTGGCCCCGGTGGCACCTTCGAGATGGATGACGGCGAAAACTGGGAAAACTGCACCACCGTCAACCGCGGCGTCGTCACCCGGCACGAGCGCCTGCACTATCGCTGCGGGATCGGCCGCCAGATCGAACACGATACCCTGCCGGGCATCGTCTATCGCGGCCAGTACAACGACGCCAACCAGCGCGGCTTCTATCAGCGCTGGCTCGACATGATGACCCATGACGAATTCGGCAAGATGCCGGCACGGCCCGAACCGCAGCTGGGCAATGTGGGCGAAACCCGCGATCTTCCTGGCCTGTTCGCGCTCTGAGAGGAACTACAGCTATGACCGACACCGCAACCCTCGAGCGCACATGTGAAGGGACTACCGCATCGCTCGAACTGACCCACGCGCTGACCCAGACGCTGTATCGCGAAGCACGGCTGCTCGACGATGAACACTACAAGGCCTGGGCCAGCATGCTGGCGGAAGACCTGCATTACCACATGCCGGGGATCGAAACCCGCTATCGCCGCGACAAGACCGAGCAGGTGACCGACCTGACCCGGATGGCCTATTACAACGACAGCAAGCCCGAAATCCTCAAGCGGCTTTCTCGGCTCGAGACCGGAACGGCCTGGTCGGAGGATCCGGCGACGCGCTACACCCATATCATCACCAACGTCGAGGTGGAGCTTACCGAAAAGGCCGACGAGTTCCGAGTCTATTCGAACTTCTATGCTTATCGCAATCGCAACGAACGCGACGAGGATTCGCTAATCGGCAACCGTATCGATATCTGGCGTCAGGTCGGCAACAGCTTTCAACTGGTCAAACGCCGAGCGATCCTCAAGCACAATGTAATGTTGAGCAAGAACCTCAACATCTACGTTTAGTCTATCCACCTTTATAAATAGTAATGATAAAACACGAGGGAGAATGCCAAATGACAAACCGATTGATGTATTTCAGGAAAGCCGTCCTGCGCGCCAGCGCCTCGGCGATCGTAGTATCTACCGGGCTTGTGCCGATGACGGCGCATGCGCAGGATGCAGCAGCAAGCGAGCCTCAGGCCGAGGAGCAACGGGCCGGCGGTCTAGGTGAAATCATCGTGACTGCGCGCAAGCGGTCTGAGAACCTGCAGGAAACGCCGGTCGCGATCACCGCTATGAATGCCGAGATGCTCGAAGCGCGCGAAGTCAACAACGTCGCCCAGGTGGCCAAGTTCGCGCCCAACGTGAACATGTCGCCGGTTGCCAACATCTCCGGTTCCAGCGCCACGATCACCGCGTTCATCCGCGGCGTCGGTCAGAACGACTTCAACATTACCGTGGATACCGGCGTGGGCATCTATGTCGATGGCGTCTATGTCGCCCGCTCGGTCGGTGCGCTGCTCGACATGACCGACATCGCTGATGTGCAGATCCTGCGCGGGCCGCAGGGCACGTTGTTCGGCAAGAACACCATCGGCGGCGCGATCGTCGTCAATTCCGTCCAGCCGCAACACGAATTTGACCTGAAGCTCGAAGCGGCGACCGGCCGGTTCAACCGCGCCGATTTCAAGGGCATGATCAACGTGCCGCTGAGCGACAATCTCGCAATGCGCGCGGTTGCTTCCTATGAAACCCGCGACGGCTACCAGAAGCGTTTGTTCGACGGCGGCCGCCAGGGCAACAAGGACAGCTTCGGCGGACGCATTGCGTTCAAGTGGGAGCCGACCGATAAGCTGACCGTCAGCCTCAGCGGGGATATCAACATCCGCCGCGAAGAGCAGACGGCCATTTCGCTGCTCGAACTGCAGGACCAGAACGTGCCGCTGCGCTTCGTCGATATCCCGAACAGCGCGACGACACCCGGCGGCCCCAACCGCCAGATCGCTGCGCCCAGCTCGATGTATTTCTGGAACAAGATCCGCGTCACCGATGGCAGCTGTGGAGCACCTTGGGGCGGGTTTGGCGTTCCGGGTACCCTTGCGCCGACCGGCAACCCGGCCTGCGCCAGCACCCGCTGGATCACTGGCGACATCGACACCACCTGGGCTGGCGGCGTCAACCGGTCGGACTTCGATCTATGGGGCACGAACCTCACCCTCGATTACGATTTCGGCGATTTCAGCCTGAAGTCGATTTCGGCCTAGGGTCAGGACCTATTGATGTGAGAGGCGCGATCTGATTCAGGCTCCGCGAGGAGACTGAGAATGAGCGACTTGTACTGGCTGACCGACGAGCAGATGGATCGCCTGCGCCCCTATTTTCCCAAAAGCCACGGCAAGGCGCGGGTTGACGATCGGCGGGTGCTGAGCGGCATTGTATTCGTCAACCGCAACGGGCTGCGCTGGCGGGATGCGCCCAAGGAGTATGGCCCCCATAAGACGCTATACAACCGGTGGAAGCGATGGGGCGACATGGGCGTGTTCCTTCGCATGATGGAAGGGCTGGCTGCTGAAGGCGCCGAACCAGCGACGGTCATGATCGATGCGACCTATTTGAAGGCGCACCGCACGGCTTCGAGCCTGCGGGTAAAAAAGGGGATCTCGGGCGCCTGATCGGCCGCACCAAGGGGGGCATGAACACCAAGCTTCACGCCATCACAGACGCCAATGGCCGCCCCTTGAGCTTCTTCATGACCGCCGGGCAGATCAGCGACTACACCGGTGCTGCCGCTTTGCTGGAAGATCTACCCAAAGCGAAATGGCTGCTCGGGGACCGCGGCTATGACGCCGATTGGTTCCGGGAAGCTTTGCAGGCGAAGGGGATCAAGCCCTGCATTCCTGGCCGAAAATCACGGCTTCAACCCGTCAAATACGACAAGCGCCGCTACAAACGTCGCAACCGCATCGAGATCATGTTCGGCCGCCTCAAGGACTGGCGCCGCGTTGCCACGCGCTACGACCGCTGTCCCTCCGTGTTCTTCTCCGCCATCGCGCTTGCCGCAACCGTCATCTTCTGGCTGTGATCAACGAGTCCTGACCCTACCGCGACCAGAGTTCGCACATGGAATACGATTTCGACGGCACTCCGCATACGATCCTGCGGATCGCAAGCGATATCGATGTGTGGCAGGCCTCGCAGGAACTGCAGTTTACCGGAAGCCTGATGGATGGCCAGGTGAAGTTCGTTCTGGGCGGCTATTATCTCAAGGAAAAGGGCACTGACTACACCCCGATGGAATTCGGGTTTGCCCAGTTCTTTACTGGCGGCGACATCGACAACGACAGCTATGCCTCATACCTGCAGGCCACCTTCAAGGTGACCGACCGGTTCTCGATCACGCCGGGCATCCGCTACACTAACGAGACCAAGCGGTTCGACCCGTCTGTGCAGACGATCTTCAACGACCGCTCGCAACTCGATCCAGTGCTGGCATCGGTCTATCCGCAGGGCGCATTCGTCGCGTTCAGCCAGTGCCTCGTCGGACAGGCAAACCCGGCGGCCAACCTGTTCCCGTCAGGCCCGCTGGCCGGTTTCCCGCTACCGAACTGCACGCCTTCGGCGACCAACCCGGGCGGCAACCACACGATGCCGGCCATCGAGGTTTCGGCCAAGGCCAAGGAGTGGACCCCGGCGATCTCGGCGGACTACAAGATAACCGACAATTCGCTGATCTATGCGTCCTATTCGAAAGGCTTCAAGAACGGCGGGTTCAGCCAGCGCATCTTCCCAGCTGAAATCGCGACCCCCTCGTTCACGCCGGAATTCGTCGAATCCTACGAAATCGGCCTGAAGAACGAACTGTTCAACCGGCGCCTGCGCCTGAACATCGCGGCGTTCCTTTCCGATTACAGCGACATGCAGATCACTGTGAACGAAGGGATCGCTCCGAAGGTTCGCAACGCCGGTGCCGGCCGGATCAAGGGCTTCGAGATCGAAGGCGAAGCTGCCCCGATCGAACAGGTTCGCGTGAACTTCGGCGTGGGTTATCTCGATGCCTACTACACCAAGATCGATCCGAGCGCGGCGCCAGTCACGCTGGATTCGAAGTTCGCCTTCGTTCCCAAGTGGACAGCTTCGGCCGCGATCAACGCCGACGTCTATGAAGGCAGCATGGGCAAGCTGACCCTGCGCGGCGATTGGTCCTACCAGAGCGGCACCTTCAAGGATGCAGTCAACAGCCCGCAACTGTTCCAGCCCGCGTACAGCGTGTTCGGCACCAGTGCCTCGTTCACCGACAGGAGTGAGCACTTCACCCTGACTGCGGGCGTCACGAACCTGACCGACAAGCGCTATCTGCAGGGCGGCTATGTCGATCTCAACGTCGGCGGCGCCGCAACGGCCAGCTTCTCGCGTCCGCGCGAATGGTTCCTCAAGCTCGCCTACAAGTACTGATGAAGGCCCGAGGGCGGCGGACCGCCACCGCCCTCACCCTTGCCTCGACGGGCAAGGCCAGAACAGAATAACTAAGGAGAAATCCGATGGACGGACTGCGCTATTTTCTCATTCCGGTCATGACCTTGGCGGGCGTTATCGGATTCATGCTCGGCGGCAGCTACGTCTGGCTGGGCGCGGCGACCTTTCCGGTGTTGATGACGCTGGATATCCTGCTGCCGGCGGACCACAAGATGCGCGCGCAGGGCACGGCACTGCTTGGCGATTTCGCCATGTACCTCCAGCTCCCGTGCATGATCCTGCTGGTCTGGGCCTTTGCCCGATCGGTTGCGACCGCGATCAACCCGATCACCGGCGCCGACAATTCAAGCTGGCAACTGGCCGGATCGCTGCTCAGCCTGGGTTGGCTCTCGGCGGTGCCGACCCTGCCGGTGGCGCATGAGCTGATGCACCGCCGCCACTGGTTTCCTCGCTATGTCGCCAAGTGTCTGAGCGCGTTCTACGGCGACCCCAATCGCGATATTGCCCATATCGTCACCCACCACGTCCATCTCGACACGGCCAAGGATAGCGATACCCCTCGGCGCGGGCAGACCATCTACAGCTTCGTGTTCCAGGCGAGTTGGGGTTCCTACAAGGATACTTGGGAAAAGTCGGCCGAAATCCTCCGCAAGCTTGGCCATGCTTCGCTGGGATGGCGCAATCCGGTGTGGCTACTGCCGCTCTTATCGGGCAGTATCATCGTCTTTGTGGGCTTGACGGCAGGCCTTGGCGCGGCGCTGACCGCTGTCGGCGCGATGGTAATGGCCAAGATGTTCGTGGAGGGGTTCAACTACTTCCAGCACTATGGCCTGATCCGGGTCGAAGGGGCGCCGATCGAGCTCCATCACGCCTGGAACCACCTTGGCGCGATCGTCCGGCCGATCGGTGCGGAAATCACCAACCACATCAACCATCACCTTGACGGGCATATCCCCTTCTATGCGCTGAAGCCCGAACCGCAAGCGCCGCAGATGCCCTCACTGTTCCTGTGCTTCGCCGCCGGACTGATCCCGCCGGTCTGGTTCCGCTTCATCGCGCAACCGCGCCTCAAGGACTGGGACGAACGTTTCGCCACCCCCGGCGAACGCAAGCTGGCGGATCAGGCCAACGCACAGGCTGGCTGGCCGCGCTGGCTGGCCAGCACTTGAACGCCAGGCCAATCGTCCACCCTCATTCGGGCGACAATCTGCAACTGCAGATTCCGCCCGCCCATTTCGGAAAAACCCGACAATGTTTTCTTTCCTGCGCAAATCCAAGATGAACACCGTAACCGTGGAAGGATCGCCGACCACGCTTGACATACCGGCGGGCAAGACACTTCTTGAAGCGATGCTGGACGCGGGTCTGGCCATGCCGCACGATTGCAAGGTTGGCTCGTGCGGTACCTGCAAGTTCAAGCTCGTGTCTGGCAAGATCGGCGAATTGAGCCCGTCGGCCCTTGCACTTGAGGGCGACGAACTGCGCAGCGGCTTTCGCCTCGCCTGCCAGGCCATTCCGCGCTCGGATCTGACAATCGCGGTTGATGCGCCACTCTCGCAAGGGATCGCCATTGCTACATATCGCGGCACCATCGTCGCCGCACAACGGCTATGCGAGGATATAATCGGGCTGACCATCGAACTGGATCGGCCACTGGCCTTCACTCCCGGACAATACGCTGATCTGACCGCTCCCGGCATCGAAGGTGCACGCAGTTATTCATTCGCCTTCGCGACGGTTGGTGAACCCACCCAGCAACTGCATTTTCACATCCGGCACGTTCCGGGCGGCGCATTTACCGACTGGCTGTTCTGCACCGATCGCACCGGAATGGAGCTGAAGGTTACCGCCCCCTATGGGCAATTCGCCCTCAAGGACAGCACTGCCCCCATTCTTTGCATCGCCGGGGGTAGTGGTCTAGCGCCGATCATCTCGATTCTGGAGCAGGCGCTCGACCGGGGCGCAGACCGGGCGGTGCACCTGCTGTACGGTGCGCGCCGTAAGTCCAATCTCTATGCCCTCGACAAAATTGCGGCCCTTCGTCAACGCTGGATGGCCCCTTTCGAATTCGTCCCGGCCTTGTCGGATGAAGAGCCAGACAGCGACTGGGCAGGAGCGCGTGGGCTGATCACCGAGCAGATTGCGGGCGTTGCAGACCTGGCGGCGCACGAAGCCTATCTGTGTGGCCCACCGGCGATGATCGACTTTGCCGAAGCGCAATTGCTTGCCGCCGGCCTCTCACGTTCGGTCATTTCGGCCGACCGCTTTCTTGATCGCAGCAATCGCACGTAAAAAAAGACGGGCGCTCGACGAATCGAGCACCCGCCAAGGGTGGAGAGATCTAAGCCGCTTCAGCTTCCGGGGCGTTTGCCGATGCCGATTCCACCGTCGCTGAGCAAAACCGTTCCTGTCATGTAGGCCGAGTCCCGACGCGAGGCGAGCAAGGCATAGAGGCCGGAGTGATCATCCGGTTCGGCGATCCGCGCGAGCGGCGTCATCCCGGCAATCATCGCGTCGAGCCCTTCCATATCTTCCATGTGAACATCGGCTGTTCCGCCCGCATGGGTACCGCCCAGCGGCGTTCGGGTGCCGCCTGGCGCCACGCCGTTGACCCTGACGTCGGGGGTTAGTTCCCAGGCGAGCTGGCGGATCAGGCCCAGCACGGCGTGCTTCGACGCCACATAGGGCGTACCGCCACCGCCGGTGTAGAAGCTTGAAGTCGAGGCAGTAAAGATGATGCTGCCCTTGGTCTTACGCAACTCCGGAATTGCGGCACGGGCGCCAAGGAAGTAGCCCTTTACGTTGACGCCGAAGATCTCGTCCAGCGTTTCCGAGAGCTTTTCGGGTTCCATGTCCGCAAGCGGGGTCATGAAATCCCAGATCCCGACATTGCCGACGAACACGTCAAGCTTGCCGAATGCAGCCACGGTTGCGACGACTGCCTTTTCGTTGTCGACATAATTGCGGACATCGCCCTCAATCACGACTACTGCGTTGCCATGCCGCGTACGCACCAAGTCGGCCTGAGCGGCATCCCTGACCAGGACGCCAACCTTGGCACCTTCTTCGATAAAGCGCGCGACGACCGCCTCACCGATCCCTGTGGCGCCGCCGGTTAGCAGCGCCACTTGTCCTTCGAGCCTTGCAGTCACATCGTTCCTCCCGAAGATCGCGGGTTCTCGATCACTGATCGAACATCCCGACGCGGCCTTCCTGAAGGTTGACCACGACCGACTTTGTCTGGGTGTAGTGGTTCAGCACTTCATGGCTGAATTCACGCCCGAAGCCGCTCTGCTTGTAACCGCCCAGCGGCATGTTGGCCTTAAGGTTGTAGTAGCGGTTGATCCAGACCGTGCCGGTTTCAAGCTGACGCGCGATCCGGTGGGCGCGGGCAAGATCCTTGGTCCACACGCCGCCGGCCAGGCCGTAGGTGGTGGCATTGGCCTGCTGCATCATGTCGGCTTCGTCGTTCCAGCTGATTACAGTGGTCACCGGCCCGAAGATCTCCTCCTGCGCGATGCGCATTGTGTTCTTCACATTGGTGAACACCGTCGGCTTGATGAAGTTGCCACCCGCCAGATTTGCAGCATCGGCGCGGGTGCCGCCGGTCAAAACTTCGGCCCCTTCCTCGGTTGCGAGCTGCAGGTAGCTTTCTACCTTGTCGAACTGCATCTTCGACGCCTGGGCGCCAAGCTGGGTTGCCATATCGAGGGGATCGCCCTGGCGGATGCCTTCAAGCGCGGTTTTGAACTTGGCCAGGAACTCGTCCTGGATCGACTGGTGCAGGAACAGGCGCGAACCGGCCAGGCAGACCTCACCCTTGTTGAGCACAGTCGACATCGTAGCGCTTTCCACCGCCGCGTCGATATCGGCATCGCCGCACACGATGTGCGCCGACTTGCCGCCCAGCTCGAGCGTCTGCGGGATGATGTTTGCGGAGGCATACTGGATAATACGGCGGGCAGTGGCGATCGAACCGGTGAATGCTACCTTGGCGACATCGGGGCTGGTGACCAGCGCCTCGCCCACATCCGCACCATAGCCGGTGACGACGTTGATCACACCCGGCGGCAGCAGATCGGCCATTTCCACGAAGAATTCGATCACCGAAAGACAGACCGTCTCGGCCGGCTTCAGAACGACAGTGTTGCCCGATGCCAGCGCTGGTGCGATTTTGCACGCCATCATCAACATCGGTACGTTCCACGGGATGATCTGCGCGCAGACACCGAGCGGTTCGCGGTGAACGATGCCGATCGCATCGGGATAATCGAGCGTCTGGCCATGCAGGCCATAGGCCGCGCCAGCGAACAGCTCGAACTGACCGATAGTCTGGGTCATGTCGAAGAACATCGATTCGCGCATCGGCTTGCCGTTGTTCAACGTTTCGAGCGTCGCGTAGTGCGACTGGCGTGCCTTCAGCCGGCGCGCAATTTCGATCAGGATCTCCTGGCGCTCGCCGGGCAGGCTTTGCGACCACTTGGGAAAAGCAGCCTTGGCAGCGGCAATCGCACGCTCAATGTCCTTGGCATTGCCGGCCTGGATCTTGGTCAGCACCTTGCCGGTCGAGGGATTGAGTAGATCGATGGTCTTGCCGCTGTCCCCGGCAATCCACTCGCCGCCGATATAATGGCCGTACTCGGACTTAATGCCGTAGTCGTTTTCTGTACTTTTCAACTGCGTAGCCATGACAACTCTCCCTTGGTTTTCATAGAACTTCGATGACTAGGTCATCCATCGGATAGATCCGACAGGCCAGGGCGTATCCCTTTGCCTGGTCGGCGACAGAAACCTTGGCCGTGCTCATCTTGCCGGTCCGGTATTCGCCTTCAACAACTCGAACCAGGCAAAACCCGCAACCACCGCCACGGCAGCCCACTCCTATATCGCTGGAACCAAACTGCTCCATCGCGATCAGTACGCGTTCACCCTCGGGGCAAGCGAACTGCCCCCCTCCGAGGATCCGGATCTGGTAGGGCTCAAGCCTCATTCGACCAATCTTCTTCGACTCGGGGCTGCGCGGCAGCGGCCTTCGCCGCAAAGCTTACCCCCCCCACCGCGAAATGCGCTGGGTCCATCTCGCGAAGGATGACGCGAACTGACTCACGCGGCGCCCCGATCGCACCGATGGCAGCATCGGTCAGCGCCCGGATCAGCCGCTCTTTGGCTTCCGGCGGGCGCCCTTCGAGCAGGTTGACCTCGATGATCGGCATATCAGGCCTCCACCTGGAACATGACCGCGCCAAGGTTCTGCACGGTCGTCCGCACGGTCTGGCCGGGAGCCAGGTTGGGCGCGGCGGTGATGCCGCCAGCCATGACGATGTCACCGGCGTTGATCTGTTCGCCCGCTTCGGCAACCAGCCGGGCCGCAGCAACCAGCGAACGGATGGGGTGGCCAAGGATCGCCGCGGTCGACCCGACCTGTACCACTTCGCCATCGATTTCGAGGATCACGCCCAGATTCGAAAAATCGATCCGGGGATCGTGCCAGGATCCGATCACCAGCCCCGACGAGGAAGTGTTGTCGGCGATCACGTCCTCGAGCGCGAACTTGAAGTTCTCGTAACGGCTGTCGATGATCTCCATCGCCGGGGCGATCGCTTCGACTGCTGCCAGCGCAGCGGCGGCAGTCACCTTACCGACCAGCGGGGCCTTCATCAGAAAGGCGACTTCCGGTTCGACCCGGGGGTGGACGTAGCGCGCGCGCGAAAGGGCGGATCCTTCCTCGACCAGCATCGCATCGGTCAGCCTGCCCCAGGCCACTTCGTCGACGCCGACCTGCAACATCTTGGCCCGGCTGGTCAGCCCCATCTTGACGCCGATGCGCCGTTCGCCACGCGACAGGCGCCGATCGACCGAGAGCTTCTGCACCTGATAGGCCTCTTCCACCGTGAAAGCGGTGTCCACAGGGGTGATTTGCGGGGTAGCTGTTGCTTCACGCTGTGCAGAGTCGAGCATTTCCGCGTATTTCGCCAGCCTGTCCATCTCAGTTGGCCTTAGCTTTGATCAGATCAAGCGCAACGTCGATGATCATGTCTTCCTGGCCTCCGACCATCCGGCGGTTGCCCAATTCGACGAGGATCTCGCGGGTATCGATTCCGTACTGTTCCGCTGCCTTTTCCGCATGGCGCAGGAAGCTTGAATAGACGCCTGCATAGCCCAGGCTGAGCGTCTCGCGATCGACCCTCACCGGACGGTCCTGAAGCGGGCGTATGATGTCGTCCGCCGCGTCCATCAGCGCCATCACGTCGCAGCCGTGCTTCCAGCCCTTGCGGTTGGCGGCGGCGATGAACACCTCGAGCGGTGCGTTACCGGCTCCCGCACCCATCCCGGCAAGGCTCGCGTCGATCCGCACCGCGCCCGTCTGCGCGGCGACGATCGAATTGGCCACGCCCAAGGACAGATTGTGGTGCGCATGGATGCCGCGTTGGGTTTCAGGCTTGAGCACCCGGTCATAGGCTTGGAGACGTGCGATCACGCCATCCATGTCGAGCGCCCCGCCGCTGTCGGTGACATAGACGCAATGCGCGCCATAGCTTTCCATCAGCAGCGCCTGCTGCGCGAGCGCTTCGGACTCGATCATGTGGCTCATCATCAGAAAGCCCGATACGTCCATGCCCAGATCGCGCGCGATGCCGATGTGCTGCTTGCCGACGTCGGCCTCGGTGCAGTGGGTCGCGACGCGCACGGAGCGCACCCCCATGGCATAGGCGCGCTTGAGTTCTTCGGCGGTGCCGATGCCGGGCACCAGAAGCGTTGTCAGCACCGCGTTCTGGATGACATCAGCGGCAGCCTCGATCCAGTCCCAGTCGGTATGGGCGCCAAACCCATAGTTGAAGGTCGAACCGTTCAGGCCATCGCCGTGCGAGACCTCGATCGCATCCACCCCTGCCTCGTCAAGCGCCTTGGCGATCGTGCGCACGCTGTCGGTGCCATACATATGCAGGATGGCGTGCATCCCGTCGCGCAAGGTCACGTCCTGGATGTAGAGCCGATCAGATGTTGGATCAAAGGTCATGCTGCGATCTTTTCCATATGAGTCTTGGCCAAGCTCTCGCCTGCCGCCTTGGCGGCAGCGGTCATGATGTCGAGATTACCGGAATAGTTGGGCAGATAATCGCCCGCGCCCTCGACCTCGAGGAACACGCTGGTCTTGAGGCCTTCGAATTCACCGTAGCCGGGGATCTTGAGCGGCCGGTTCGAACCGAAGCGTTCGAACTGCACGTCCTGCTTGAGCCGGTAGCCCGGCACGTATGACTGCACCCTGGCAATCATCGCCAGGACCGAATCGCGCACCTTTTCCTCATCGACCATTTCCGACAGCGTGAAGATCGTATCGCGCATGATCATCGGCGGTTCGGCGGGATTGAGAATGATCACAGCCCGGCCCTTGGCCGCACCGCCGACAGTCTCAATCGCCCGCGCGGTGGTGCGGGTGAACTCATCAATGTTGGCACGGGTGCCGGGACCGGCGGAGCGCGACGAAACCGACGCGACGATTTCCGCATAGTGCACCTTGGCCACCTGCGAGACCGCCGCGACGATCGGAATCGTAGCCTGGCCGCCGCAGGTCACCATGTTGATGTTGCGAACGGTCGCATCGACCGCGGGGTTGACAGGCGGGATGGTCGCCGGACCGATCGCTGCCGGTGTCAGGTCGACCATCAGCTTGCCGTCGCGGGCGAGTATCTCGTCATGCGCCTTGTGCGCATAGGCCGAAGTCGCATCGAAGGCGATGCCGATATCGGCATATTGCGGCATCCGACACAGGCCCTCGATCCCCTCGTGAGTGGTGGCCACGCCCCTTTCGCGGGCCATCGCCAGGCCTTCCGAGGCCGGATCGATCCCGACTACCGCTGCCAGCTCCAGAGTGTCCGAGCCCTTGAGCAGTTTGATCATCAGATCAGTGCCGATATTGCCGGAACCGATAATTGCGCACTTCATCCTGGCCATTTGACCAACCTCCACTTCCAATTCAGTCAGCAGCAAACGTAGCTCGGACAGTGCCAAGCCCATTGATCCGCGCTTCAACGACATCTCCGCGAGAAACCCCGGCCATCGGGCCGAGCGCGCCCGAAAGGATCACGTCGCCTTCCAGCAGGGGCCGCCCGGCATTCGCCATGACCCGCGCCAGCCACAGGGAAGAGGTGATTGGGCTACCAAGACAGGCGATCCCGGCGCCGACCGAAATCGGTTCGCCTTTTACCTCCATAACCATGCCGCACGTGCGCAAATCCAGCCTATCTAGCTTGCGCGGCACCGCGCCGAGCACGAACAGTCCGCTCGACGCGTTGTCGGCGATCGTGTCCCAGATCTTGATGTCCCAGTTGGCGACGCGGCTGTCGACGATCTCGATTGCCGGAACGACATATTCGACCGCGCGGATCATCTCGGCGGTGGTCATGTCGGGGTGGGGCAAATCCCGCCCAACGACGATCGCAATCTCGGCCTCGACCTTGGGCTGGATGACCTGATCAAGCGACACCGGGATACCTTCCGGCACGTCCATGTCTGCGAACAGCATCCCGTAATCGGGCTGGTCCACCCCCAACTGGCGCTGGACTGCAAGCGACGTCAGGCCGATCTTGCGCCCTACGAGCCGCCGCCCGCTAGCCAGGTAGTGCCGGGTGTTGGATTCCTGCACAGCATAGGCGGCCTCAACGCCACCGGCGGCAATCAGGTCTCGGATCGGACTGACCGGTGTGCCGCTTTCGGCGGCGCCGCGCAGCGCCAGAGCCGCTTGTTCGATGGTTTTAGGGTCGATAGTCATCGTCTTAAAGCTTTACGCAGATGTTGGTGATCTCGGTGTAGAATTCGAGGCTGTGCACCCCGCCTTCCCGGCCTATGCCGGAATGGCCGGACCCGCCGAAAGCCGTGCGCAGATCGCGCAGGAACCAGGAATTGACCCAGCACACCCCCACCTCCATCGCCGCCGCCACGCGGTGTCCGCGGGACAGGTTTTCGGTCCAGACTGAGGCGCACAGGCCGTATACCGTATCGTTTGCCAGCGCGATCACCTCGTCCTCGCTGTCGAACGGTAAGATGCCGCAGCACGGCCCGAAGATTTCCTCGCGCATCACGGTGTCGCCGTGGGCGACGTCGATCCACAACGTCGGTTCCACGAAGAAGCCGCCGGCTTCCGCGCCCGAGATTTCAGGAACGCCGCCGCCGGTGACCACGGTGGCCCCGTCCTCGACCGCACGGCGATAGTAGCCCAGCACTTTCTCGCGGTGCTCGGCGCTGATCAGAGGGCCGAGATAGGCGCGATCACCGGTCACGCCCGGCTTGAAGTCCTGCGCCGCCGCCGCCATCCGCGCCACGAAGGCATCGAAGATCGGCCGTTCGACATAGACCCGCTCGGTTCCGAGGCAGACCTGCCCGGTGTTCAGGAAGACCGAGCGCGACAGACCCTCGACCGCTTTGTCGAGGTCGGCATCGGCGAACACGATCGCCGGGTTCTTGCCACCGAGTTCGAACGAGATGTCGCGAACGCCGGTCGCGGCCTTCTGCATGATGGCCTGTCCGGTGCCGGTTTCGCCGGTGAAGGTGATGGCATCGACATCGGGGTTGGACGTGAGGAATTCGCCGGCCGAACCCGGACCGAATCCATGGACGACGTTGTAGACACCCTTGGGCATGCCCACCGCGTTCATCACTTCGCCCAGTAGGGCAGCGGTACGAGGCGTTTCCTCGGACGGCTTGACCACCACGGTATTGCCGCAGGCAAGCGCCGGGCCAACCTTCCAGGTCATCAGCAGCAGCGGGAAGTTCCACGGGCAGACGACGGCGACCACACCCTTGGGCTTGCGCACGGTATAGTTGAACGCCTGGCCGCCATCGGGGGTTGGCGTGTTGAAGCTTTCGCCCGGCATCGTCGAGACGACATCGGCGAACATGCGGAAGTTAGCGGCTCCGCGCGGAATATCGATATGCGACGCAACATGACGCGGCTTGCCGGTGTCGGCCACTTCGGCAGCCAGGAAATCATCCGCTCGGCGTTCGATCTCGGTCGCCACGGCGGTGATCAGCTTGACCCGTTCGGCCGTGGTCATCTTGCCCCACGGCCCGGTAAGCGCGGCCTTGGCCGCAGCCACGGCGTCGGCGACGTCTGCCTGGCTTGCTTCGTGCACAACCCCGATCTCGGCCCCGGTGGCCGGATTGACGTTGGAAAACGACTTGCCCTCGCTGCCTTCGCGATAGGACCCGTCGATGAAGTTCAGGATAGTATCCGTGATTGGAGAGGAGGAGACGGAAGTCATTGGTGCATATTACCTACGTTTTGCCAGAACCCATGGGGCGTCAGAATTGCCTTGCGCCGATCGCAGCGAGGCCGGCGTTGGCGTACTCGACGTCCATCGCTTCGCTCCCGCCGGAAATACCAATCGCACCGACGAATTCACCGGCAATTTCGATCGGTAGGCCGCCGCCGAACATCGCTATTCCCGGCTGCGCGACGATCCCGTCGCGCAAGGCCGGATTGCCCGAAACCATCGCATAGAGATCCGGCGTCGGGACGCGGAAGCTGGCGGCGCTGTAAGCCTTGTCCTGCGCGATCTTTGCAGACGGCGAAGGGGAGCCGCTGGCGCGCACGAACGCGACCAGGTCTCCCCCCGCGCCGACCACCGCGGCAACGACCGGACAGCCCGCCGCCGCACCCATGGCAACGGCGGCAGCC